>DATHFE010000068.1:0-21371 GCA_035318245.1 Sphingomicrobium sp.
GTGCCGTAGATGCGGCTGAGCATCGGATTCTTCTGATCGCCGCGCCAATATGCTCCGGACACACGCGTGAGCTTGAACGCCTGCGGATCAAGCTTGCCGGTCGACGCCAGATGCGGCCCGCGGCAAAGGTCCATCCAGCCGTCGGGGCCGCCGGATCGGTACATCGTGATCGCCTCGCCCTCAGGCAGCTCCATCACCCATTCGGCCTTGAAGCTCTCACCCTGCTTGTCGAAGAAGGCGCGGACCTCGTCCCGGTTCCATTCCTCGCGGACCAGCGGCTCATCGCGCGCGATGACCTTGCGCATCGCCTCCTCGATGGCCGGCAAATCCTCGTCGGTGAACGGCCCGCGGCCTGGAGCGGGCGCGAAGTCGTAATAGAAACCGTCCTCGGTCGCGGGACCGAAGGTAATCTGGGTGCCGGGGAAGAGTTCCTGGACCGCTTCGGCCAGCACATGAGCGAAGTCGTGGCGCGCCAGCTCGAGCGCTTCCTTCTCATCGCGTGAGGTGACGAGGGCGAGCGAAGCGTCGCCTTCGAACGGCCGGTTCAAATCGCGCAATTCGCCATCGACCCGTGCCGCCAGCGCCGCCTTGGCCAGGCCCGGCCCAATCGCCGCGGCGACATCGGCCGGGGTCGCGCCCTCCGGCACTTCGCGGATCGAGCCATCGGGAAGGGCGATCTTGAACATCTTCGACATGGGCAGGGCCTGTAGCGGTCAACCCAGCCGCCCTCAACCGTGCGGAGCGATTGTGGCGTTGCGGCGACACCGGCGCGCAATGATCGGGGGTGACTTTCCTTTCACAATCAGGCCGCTAGGCTTGGCGCGGGAACTGGGGGATTCATGGACAGCTTAACAATGCCCGCAGCGGCGGACCGCTCCGCGATTCGATTTACTGGAACATGGAAGGAATATCTGCCGATCGCCGCGACCAATGTCGCGCTGATCATCGTCACGCTGGGCGTTTACCGCTTCTGGGCCGCGGCGCGCGAGCGGCGCTATCTGTGGAGCCGCACCGAAGTCATCGACGAATCGCTCGAATGGACGGGGACCGGGAAGGAAATGTTCATCGGCTTTCTGATCGTCATGGCGATTGTCCTGCCCTTCTTCCTGTTCATCCAATTCCTGCTCCCGGCGATGGTCGCCCGCGGCAAGGCCGAGGCGGCCTTCGGGATCGTCACATTATTCTACTTCGCCATATTCTTCCTTGGCGGTTTCGCCCGATTCCGGGCGCTGCGCTATCGCCTGTCGCGCACCTTGTGGCGCGGGATCCGTGGCGGCAGCGACGATCCCGGCTGGAATTTCGCCGGTGAGTATTTCGGCCGCTACCTGCTCAGCGCGATGACGATGTTCATCATGTTCCCTTGGGCCGTGACCCGGCTGTGGGGCGCGCGATGGAACCGAATGAGCTTCGGCACCTTGCAATTCCGCGCCAGGCTCGACGCGGACGGCCTTATCGGCCGGTGGGCGTTGCTCTACCTGATCCCATTGCTGGGCATGTTCGTCGGCGGAATCCTCATGTCGCTGAAGGGCATGGTCCTGCAGCAGCAACTGTTCATCCTGCTCGGGATCTTCATCCTCGCCATCTACGTCATCCTGCCGCTCATCACCCTGCATTTCTTTGCCGGCTTCTATCGCAACGCTGCCGCCGCGACATCGCTCGGCGAGCTCGAATTCGGGTTCGAAGCAAGCACCTGGCAATGGCTCAAGCTGTTCCTCGGCAATATCGCGCTGGCGGTCGTCACCCTGGGCTTCGGCATGGCCTATTGGGGCTATCGCCGCTGGTCGTTCATCGTCCGTCATTCGCGGCTCTACGGGGAAATCGACGTCGCCGCGCTCGGCCAGTCGACCACCCATTCGCCCAAGGAAGCCGAAGGGTTCGCCGACGCCTTCGACATCGGCGCGATCTAGGTTTTCGATGCCGCAATCCGCCAGTTTTTACGATGGCAGCAGCGCGCATCGTCATTCGGTCGAGATCGAGCCGCTTTCGGAAGGCCTTCGGCTGTCGGGAGAGGGCTGGTCGTTCGATGTTGATGCCGGGCTGCTGCAACGGATCGAGGGAGATCGCGGGTCGCTCCGCCTCGGCCGAAGCGACCTGCCAGGCTGGCGGCTGGTTATCCCCGGACCCGCCGATCCGGCGATTCTCGCGCTGGTCGGCCGGCCCGACCGTTATGGCCGCTGGATCGACCGCGTCGGCCTTGCGCCCGCGCTCGGCCTGTTCGCCGCGGTCGCGGCTGGTGTGCTGGCGATCGGCTATCTCGCTCCCGGCTGGATCGCGCCCTATGTCCCGCGGAGCTGGGAGGCCAATCTCGGCGATTCGATCGTTGGCGATTTTGGCGAGAATCGCTGCCGCAACCCGCAAGGCGAGGCGGCGCTCAATGCGCTGGTCGAACGGCTGGAGCCGGGCGCAACCGCCCCCGGTCCCGAACAAATCAAGGTCGCGGCGCTCGACGTAAACATATTCAATGCCGCCGCTTTGCCCGGTCAGCACATCATCGTGTTCAAGGGCGCGATCACCGAGACTCGCGATACCGACGAACTCGCCGGGGTCGTCGCGCATGAGATCGCCCATGTTCGCCGACGCCATGTCACCGAGGCGCTGATCCGCGAGCTCGGCATCGGCGCTCTGATCCGCTTGTTCGCCGGCGACATCGGCGCCAATGCCCAAAGCATCGTCTCGCTGAGCTACACCCGCGACCATGAGCGCGAGGCCGACGCCGATGCGATCCTCATGTTGAAGCGCGCTGGGATCAACCCCAAGCCGACAGGTGATTTGTTCGCGCGGCTTGCGAAGGAGCATGCCGGCGGGGAATTCAAGGCCGAATTCCTCAACAGCCACCCGCTCACCGCCGACCGCGCCAAGCGCTTCGCCGCCGCCGCTGATCCCAAAGCCGCCTATCGGCCCGCGCTGACGCAGGCGCAGAGCGACGCCCTGTTTAACATCTGCTGGAAAGGGAATCGCAACCTCGTTGTCAAGCGTCCTTGACAAAACTTACAAAATGTGGAAAGTGTCCGCGACAGTTAGATAGGGACGCTTTACATGTCGCTGACACCACCGATGCGCCGCTACACCATCCGCCTGATCTTCTGTCTGGTCGCCTACGGTCTGGCCTTAGTGCTCGCCAACATGGCCTATCCCGCAGTGCGTCACATCACGCCGCTGGCGTGGGGGCTGGCGATTCTGCCCGCGCTGCCGATCGTCGGTGTGTTCGTCGTGATCGGGCGCCTGATCGTCGAGACCGACGACGAGTATCAACGCATGCTGTTCGTCAAGCAGACGCTGATCGCGACCGGCCTCACTCTGTCGATCGCGACGGTTTGGCAGTGGCTGGTCAATTTCGATCTTGCGAGCTTTCCGGAAGGCTATGGCATCGCCGTCTTGTGGTTTGCGATGCTTGGAGTCGCCGCGATCGTCGCGCGGTGGCGGGCGTGAACAACCGGATCAAGGTGCTTCGCGCCGAGCGTGACTGGAGCCAGGGCGACCTGGCGCAGCGCCTCGACGTGTCGCGCCAGAGCGTCAATGCCATCGAGACCGGCCGTTATGACCCATCGCTTCCGCTGGCCTTCCGCATCGCCGAGCTGTTCGAGTTATCGATCGAGGAAATATTCGTCCCGCCCAGTCGGCATCAGTCCAAGGCGTTTTAGGCAGCCAGGCCGATCCGCGGAATCGCGATGCCGGGAGATGTGAAACCGAATTCGCCGGGAAGGCCGATCTTTTTGGAATTTGCGGCGGAATGCAGCGGCATTCCCTCGTAGCTCAGTTGGCCAGCCGCCCAGGCCTCGCCCAAGTCTCCGCCGATAATATGCCCGTCGAGAATCGATAGTCTGACCCCGCCGATGTTGGCTGTCACCGTGAACGTAAACTTGAGCTCCACGCAGGGGCATGAGCCGACCGTGATCGCGATGACCGGGTGAAGCTCGCGGCTGACGTCGTGGGCGCCCAACTCGACTACCGACCGCTCGCCGGGCGGATGCCTGCCGGAATCGGCAAAGTCGGCGAGCACGCTCGCCTGCGCCCAACCCTTGGCAAGAATCTCGAGCAGGTCGCAGTCGAGCACCGATTTCAAGGCGTTGAAGATCTCCGTGCCGACGAAGCCCCAAGCCAGCTTCATGCCGCCGACCTGCTCATCCTCGCACATCTTTGATTTCACCCGCTCGGCCATGGAATCGAGCCGATCGGGGAGCAGCACGCTCAGCGGCACTTTGTCAGCCATGAAGCGCATCCCCGAAATCCAACCGGGCGCGGATGACCAGCGGCGGGCTTGCCAGCGCCAGTCCGCTCACCGAACAGGCGCCGGCAAGTGGGTCGAGCGAAGGGTGGAGAGACAGCGCGGCGCGGGTCCGCGCAATCTGGCGGGCCCGGCGGAGGTAGAGAGCGGCCGCCGCGATGGCTACCGCCGCGAGCAAACCTAGCAACAGCCAAACGGTCTTGCCGGCAGCCGACTCGGAGGGTGCGGGGACGGGCGTTGCGATCGGTTCCGCCGGCTCGATGATTGGAGGTGGTGGCGAAACCGAGACCGCAGGCGCGGGTTGCGGCGGATCGGCGGCCGGCGGAGCGGCAGCGGGCTCGATGGTCGGGGCCTGCTCCACGCGCGGATCCGGGCGCGGCGGCTGGGCCGGCTTGGCCGGAATGATCGCGGGGCGTGGGGCAGCCGCAGGCGTCACGGCAGGGGCAACGGAAATTGAGGTTGGCCGCGACGGCGGCGGACTGGGTTCTGGTGTCACCTGGATTGGCACTTCGACCGGAGATTCGATCACCGCAGCGGGCTCCGGGATGACCATCACTGGCGGAGGGGCCGCCTCGGGCGGCCGGCGCTTGGGCCGGGGCTGGAGGAGCGCATCGAGGGCGCCTCGCAACAATTGATCGCGGAGTTTCGGCGTGCCGGCCGGACGGCCGTCGGGCTTGCGCGGAGCAGGATAAGCCTGGGTCTCGATAGCGCCGGTGTCTCCGGCGGCCCCACCCTGGCTTTGCGCCGATGCGGGGCCAATCAGCACAAAAGCCGCAGCGAGCGTCGCCAATATGATTTTCATGGCTTCCCCCCAGGATCCGGCAGTAGCACGATTTCCTGCCCTTTTCGTTCGGCTGTCAAGCAGCGCTCTCGCAATCGGCTGCCAAGCGTTATGGGTGGCCACGATGACCCAGCCCGATCTTGCTTATTTCGATACCGGCGAGGGCCGTCGAATCGCCTATCGATCCCGATCCGGTTCCTCGCCGACATTGGTTTTCTTGCCCGGCTATGCGTCCGACATGGACGGCACCAAGGCGATTGCGCTGGATGTGTTCGCGGACGCGCGCGGGCTCGGCTTGCTGCGCTTCGATTATTCGGGGACCGGCGCCTCGGACGGCGATTTCGCCGAGGGAACTCTAGCGCGCTGGCTCGACGAAGCGCTGGCGCTGATCGACGCGTTGACCGACGGGCCGCTGATCTTGGTTGGCTCGTCAATGGGCGGCTGGCTGATGCTGCACGTCGCGCTCGCCCGGCCAGCGCGGATCGCGGCGCTGGTCGGCATCGCCGCCGCACCGGACTTCACCGACTGGGGCTATTCGCCGGATGACAAAGCGGCGCTGCTTCAGGCTGGCCGGATCGTCCTTACCGATCCCTCCGGCGGGGATCCGCAGGTCACGCATCGTGCCTTCTGGGAGAGCGGCGAGTCGCTGCGTGTGCTTGACGCGCCGATTGCGATCGAGGCTCCGGTCCGGCTGATCCATGGCGAGGCTGACCGCGACGTCCCTATCGGCATCGCTTTGAAGCTCCTCGACCGCCTGCGTTCAGCCGATGTCCAGCTTCACCTGATCAAGGGGGCCGGACATCGCCTGTCCGAACCGCGCGACATCGAAGCGATTCTGCGCGCGGTCGACCATCTGCTGGAGCGTCCCTCATGATCCTCACCGCGATTCTCGCCGCAGCGCTTGTTGCCACTTCGCCCGCGCCGGCACCCAAGCTCGCGGTGCCGGCGGAAGTGCTGAACTGCGGCTTGGACAAAGGCGCCGATTCGTCGATCTGCCGCGCTCTCGCCGCGCAAAAGGCCGGGCGCCCGGCCGATGCCGCCGCCGAGTTTGAAGGCGCCGCGGCGAGCGCGGGAGCCGATGACCCGCGCACTTCGCGGCTGCTCGCCGCGGCCGGCAACATGTGGATCGCGGCGGGACAGCCGGGCAAGGCGGCGGTGGCACTCGACCGTGCGCTGGCCGGCAAGGGGCTGTTCGCCGAGCAGCAGGGCGAGGCGCTGCTCGACCGCGCGCGTGCCGCCGAAGCGCAGGGCGACCTCAAGACCGCGCGCGTCAAATTGAAGCTGGCAGCGGAGAGCATCGCCGACGACCCCTTCTATTGGTATTTCTCAGCCGCGCTCGCGGTACGCGAAGCGGACGTGCCGACCGCCAAGCTCGCGATCGCCCGGGCGTTGACGCTCGCTCCTGCCGACCCGACGATCCTGTTCGAGGCTGGCCATGTCGCCAGCCTCGGTGGAGAGGATGCCAAGGCGCGCGAATATTGGATTCGCGCCGCCGCCGCCGATCCGAACGGCCCGTCGGGCAAGGCGGCACGCGAGGCGCTGGCGATGAGCCCCGCTCCGCTCACCGTCACCAATCAGATCGCGACGCGGCCCGATGGCGACGGTGAGGGCGGCGCCACACCGAAAAACTGACGGCGATCAGCCGGCGATGTCGTAATCGATAGTGGTCACGACGCGCACTTTCTGGAACGGCGAGCCGCTTCCGTCCGATCCATCTTCGCTGTCCGCTCCGTCGCGCGGGCCGACCGAGAAATAGCCCTGGCTGGCGGTGCGGATGGCGCCGACCTTGGCACCGCTGTCGCGAGCGAATTTGTCGGCATTGTCACGCGCCCGTTGGGTCGCTTCGGCGATCATCTGGGGCTTCAATTCGTTGAGCTTGGTATAATTGAAATTGAGGCTGCTTCCTTCGAGCTCGACGCCTTCCTTGAGAAGGTCGGCGAGTTGCTCGTTGGCCTTCACCGCCTTCATGATGTCCCGGGTTCGAAGCTCGAGCGACCGTTTGACAGTCACCCGCGTTTCCTCCTGCCGGTCGGCAAAGTTGGTCGGATGTTCGCGCGCGAAGCTGACGCCGCTGTCGCTGATTTCCGTCGGCCGAAAACCGGACTTTGCAAAGAAGTGGCGAACCGCCGCGCCTTGCTTCTCAACCCGTGCGTTGACCGGACCCAGCTCCTCACCTTCCTGCGAAAAGGTGATGGTCCAGGTCGCAAGATCCGCAGTGACGTCGCGCTCGGACACGCCGCGCACGGAAATCGACCGTTCGGCGCTTTTCGCCCGCCGCAAGCCATCGCCGAGCAAATAACCGCTTGCCACCAGAGAGGCCGAAATAATCCCCACCGCGCCGAACAATGCGGCGCGGTCGCCTTGAAATCGTTTCAACATGGAACGACACTCTAGGTTCGTCGTCTCTCAAGACGGCCACCGGACGGAATCGCCGGTCACGGACCGTCGACGAACCGTGCATATATAGCGATGAACGGAGTTAGACTGAAATGAAATTTCTCCATTCAATGCTGCGCGTGTCCGATCCGCAAGCCACTGTTGCATTTTTTCAACTGCTTGGGCTTGAGGAGCGCCGCCGTCATGAGGTGCCGCAAGGCCGCTACACGTTGATCTTCGTCGGCGTTCCCGGCGATCAGGGGGGCGAAGTCGAGCTGACCCATAATTGGGATGAGGCCGGCTATGGCGGCGGGCGGAATTTCGGCCATCTGGCCTATGAGGTCGATGATATCCATGCGACTTGCGCTCGGCTGATGGACAATGGGGTAACGATCAACCGCCCGCCGCGCGATGGGCGCATGGCGTTCGTCCGGACGCCCGATGCCATCTCGGTCGAACTCTTGCAGAAGGGCGAGGCGCTGAGCCCGGCCGAGCCGTGGCTTTCGATGCCCAACACGGGGGAATGGTAATGGTCGAAATAATCGCGGTCCCGGCGCTCGCCGACAATTATGTCTGGATGATCCATGATCCGGCCAGCGGTGAAACTGCAGTGGTCGATCCCTCGGTCGACCAGGGGGTGCTCGATGCCGCAAGCGCTCGCGGCTGGTCGATCGGGCAAGTGCTCAACACCCACTGGCACCCCGACCATGTCGGAGGCAATCGCGGGATCAAGGCGGCGACGGGTTGCACAATCACCGCGCCGGCGGCGGAGGCAAAGCGCATCGCCGGCGTCGACCGCGGCGTTGCCGAGGGCGACCGGGTGACCGCCTGCGGTCTGGACGCAATAGTGTGGGAAATCCCCGCGCACACCGCCGGGCACATCGCTTACTATTTCGAGGCTGCCGGCATGATCTTCGTCGGCGACACCTTGTTCGCGATGGGCTGCGGGCGCCTGTTCGAAGGCACGCCTGAGCAGATGTTCGCCAACATGCAGCGGCTCGCCACCTTGCCTGAAGACGTCAAAGTCTATTGCGGGCACGAATATACCCTCGCCAACGCGCGCTGGGCGGTGACGGTCGAGCCCGACAACCAGGTCCTGGCAGAGCGCCTCGGCGAAGTTGAGCAAATGCGTTCCGACGGCCTCGTCACCTTGCCGACGTCGATCGGGCAGGAACGCGCCACCAACCCGTTCATGCGCGCCAGGGATGTCGCGCATTTCGCCGAATTGCGCGCCGCCAAAGACAGCTTCGGTTAATCCCAAAAGGTTAGACCCAAAAGGCGTTCCGCGCGTTATATGCGATGAGTCCTTGGAAAGGAGCCGTCACCATGCGTCCCGCCGCATTTTTAATCATTGCAGCCGCTGCTGCGACATGTGCCTCGTCCGCCGTCAGCGAACCGCGCACCGCCAAGGCCGAAGCCGAGCTGGCCAAGGCGCTCGCCGGAAAGGTCGCTGGGGCCCCGGTTCATTGCCTGCCGCCCCAGCGTACCAATGGCATGACGATCATCGACGATAATACGATCCTGTTCAGGCGGAACAGCAACCTCCTTTATCGCAACGATCCGCCGGGCGGCTGCTCGCCGCTGTCGCGCGGCCGCTTTGCGTTGGTCACCAAGACACCCGGCAGCAGTCTGTGCCAAGGCGACATCGCGCAGATCGTCGATACGGTCAGTCGGCTTCCCGCCGGCGCCTGCGCGCTTGGAGAATTCGTGCCCTATCGGACGGTGCGACACTAGCGCCGAGAGGACGAATCACGCCTTCAACAGGAGCTGCCATCATGCGCCCCGCCGCCATCATCCTGATTACTGCCGCCGCATCGGCTTGCGCCGCGTCTGCGGCGACCGGACCGCGCACAGCCAGAGCCGAAAGGGACCTTCAGAGGGAACTCGTCGGCAAGGTCGCCGGCGCACCGGTAAAGTGCCTGCCATCATATCGCAGCAATGACATGACGATCATCGACGATAATACCATCCTCTTCCGCGACGGGCGCAACCGCGTCTACCGCAACGACCCGCTCGGCGGGTGCAGCCCGATGGGCAGCGCCGGCTACACGCTCGTCTTCCGCCCGCTCAGCGGCCAGATGTGCCGCGGGGACATCGTCCAGGTCACCGATCTTCGGAGCAGGATGATCGCCGGAAGCTGCTCGCTAGGCGACTTCGTCCCCTATCAAGTCCCGGGAACCAAATCTTAGCGCCTGATCGCTCGACATTGGTCGCCGCACAGGCCATTGAACCCCTCGACGAGTAAGCGTTCGGGGGTGAGTATGAAGGCGTATGTGGTGGCCGGCCTGTTGGCCGCGCTCGGTTCGACGATCGCGATTGCGGCGAAATCCCCCGAAGAAAATCTTGCCAATGAGCTCGACGGCTGGGTCGCCGGTGAACCCGTTCAGTGCATCCCGTTGCGGCGGATCACCGCGTCGCACGCCATGGGCGACACGATGCTGTTCAAGGTTCGCTCATCAATCAAATACCGCACGCCCACGGTCGGCTGTCCGGCCCAGCGGGTCGGCATTACCTTGATGACTAATCCCGGCAGCACCAATTTGTGCAAGGGCGATGTCGTCGGCATGTGGGATCTGGCAAACGACATCCAGGAAGATTCGTGTCAGGTCGGCGAGTTCACCCCCTACACGCGCAAAAAAGACTAGCGCTTGTAGAGCGCGTCGAGCTGTTCGCCGTAAGCCGCGCGGATGACGTGGCGGCGGATCTTCATCGATGGAGTTAGCTGCTCGTTGTCGACCGTGAAGGGCGCATCGGCGAGAATGAAGCGGCGCACTTTCTCGATCACATTGAGATCGGCATTAACCCGATCGACCGCCTTCGACAGCAATTTCGCCAAATCCTCGCGGCCGGCATATTCAGCCTCGGGCACCAGCAGTGCGACGAGGTGCGGGCGGCGATCGCCGACGACCATCGCCTGGGCGATTTCGGGCTGGAGC
This sequence comes from Sphingomicrobium sp., assembly GCA_035318245.1. GTDB lineage: Bacteria > Pseudomonadota > Alphaproteobacteria > Sphingomonadales > Sphingomonadaceae > Sphingomicrobium. The sequence continues at coordinate 10,319 of DATHFE010000068.1, forward strand.
GTCAGCATGCCTTCGACCCGCTGCGGCGCGACATTGTCGCCCTTGTCGTTGACGATGAGATCCTTCTTGCGGTCGGTGATGACGATCCGCCCGCGCTTGTCGAGATGGCCGACGTCGCCGGTCGCCAGCCAGCCGTCGATCAGCACCCGCGCGGTTTCTTCCGGGTTGCGCCAATAGCCGTGCATCACGCTTTCGGCGCGGACCATGATCTCGCCGTCTTCGGCGATGCGGACCTCGGTATTCTTCAATGGCGGGCCGACGGTTTCCATGGCGAGGCCCGCGCTCGGCCGGTTGCAGCTGATCACCGGCCCGGCCTCGGTCTGGCCGTACCCCTGGAGCAGAGGCAACCCGAGCGCATCGAAGAAGATGCCGACGTCGGGATTGAGCGGCGCGCCGCCGGAGACCATCGCTTTCATCCGCCCGCCGAACTTGGCGCGCACCCTCTTTCGCAACGTTGCCGACAAGAGCGCATTCATCGGCAGGTCCCACGGGGGGATCCGCCCTTTGACCTTCTTGGCGCCGATACTCAGCGCGCGGTGCAACAGATAATCCGAAAGCCCGCCTTTCTCGATCCCCTTGAGGATCCGCGCGCGCAGCATTTCGAACAGCCGCGGCACGACCACCATGATCGTCGGGCCGACTTCTTCGATGTTGGCGGCGAGCTTCTCGAGGCTTTCGGCGAAATAGATTTGCCCGCCGAGCGCGATCGGGAAATGCTGCCCGCCCGAATGCTCATAAGCGTGGCTGGCGGGAAGGAACGACAGGAACACCTCGTCGTCCCAACCGAAGTCATTGGCGATGATGTCGATGCAGCCCTCGGCATTGTGCAAGATCGCCCCGTGGTGCTGCTGGACACCCCGCGGCGCTCCGCCGGTGCCGCTGGTGTAGATCAGGCAGGCGAGGTCACCGCGCCCGACCGACGCGTTGCGCGCGGCGCAGGCAGCGACATCGCCGCCGCTGGCGATCAATTCATCCCAATGGTGGAAACGCGCGGCGTCGCTCGGCTGGCCGGTGCGGATATCCTCGATGCCGATGACGTCATGGCATTCGCTGCTGAACAGCACCGCGGGGATCAGCGTCTTGGCCAGTTTCTGGCTCGACACGATGACCGCCCGCGCACCGGAGTTGCCGAGGACATGGGTGTGATCGCGGACGGTATTGGTGGTGTAGGTCGGCACGGTGACACAGCCCGCGGCCATGATCGCGAGGTCGGCGATCAGCCATTCGGGGCGGTTCTCGCTGACCAGCATCACCCGGTCGCCGTGCTGGAGGCCGATCGCCTTCAGGCTTTCCGCCAGCGCCGCGACCTGGCGCGCCGCTTCGCTCCAGCTGATCGACCGCCACTCGCCCTCGTTCTTGCGCCACAGGAACGGCTTGTCGCCCTTTTGCGCCGCGCGCGTCAGGAACATCGTAACGAGGTTGGGGAAATGTTCGAGGCTCTGGGTGCGTTCGCTCATTCGGAAAACCGCCGTATGAAGTGCCGTCACTCCTTAGCCGATTGCGCCCTTCGCGCCAGCCGCGCGTTGCGCTATCCGCGCCTCAACCCATCCCAAGGTACGCCGACATGAATTTCCGCCGCCTGTTCGCCTGCCTGCTAGCGCTTGTGCTGATCGGCTGTGCGAGCCTTCCGCCCCCACTTGCCGCAGCCAAACCGCAACCCGCGTTCGTGATCGCCGCCAACCCGCTCGCGGCCAACGCCGGGCTGGAGGTTTTGCGGCGCGGCGGCAGCGCGGTCGATGCGGCGATCGCCGTGCAGGCGATGCTGTCGCTGGTCGAGCCGCAAAGCTCCGGCGTCGGCGGCGGCGCGTTCATGACTTACTATGACAGCGCCACGCGACAGGTCGAGGTCTATGACGGCCGCGAAGTCGCGCCGGCGCAGGCGACGCCATCAATGTTCCTCGACTCATCGGGCAAGCCATTGCCCTTCGACACGGCGGTGCTCAGCGGCCGGGCGACCGGCGTTCCCGGTGCGGTCAAGATGCTGGCCCTGGCCCATGAGGAGCATGGGAATTCGCCATGGAGCAGCCTGTTCGGCGGCGCGGAGCGTACCGCTTCGGAAGGCTTCATTGTAAGCCCCCGGCTCGAGCGGATGATCCACGCCGATTTCGCCGAGAACCATGCCCCCGACGTGATCGCCTATTTCTCCAAGCCGAACGGAACCTTGCTCAAGGCAGGCGACCGCCTGGTGAACAAGCCATACGCCGCCTTCCTTCGCCACCTCGCGAGCCAGGGGCCGGACGCGCTCTATTCAGGAGAGACTGCCGCGCGGATTGTGGCCCGGACGAGGGCAGGACCGCTCAGCGGGTCGATGACCATGGCCGACCTCGCCAACTACCGCCCGGTCAAGCGCGCGGCGCTTTGCACTCCTTATCGCGTCTACATTGCTTGCGCACCGCCGCCGCCGTCGAGCGGAGTCGGGCTGTTGCAGCTGCTGATGATGCTCGAGCGAACCGACATCGCTTCGCGCGGACCTGGCGACCCGCAGGCATGGTTCCTGTTCGCCGAAGCCAGCCGCCTGATGTACGCGGACCGTGACCGCTATGTCGGCGACCCGGCCTTCATGAAGGTGCCGGTCGAAGGATTGCTGGATCCCAATTATGTCGCGTCCCGTTCGCGGCTGATCGGCGACCGAGCCGGGCCGCCGCCCTTGCCGGGTACGCCCGCCGGCGCCTTGGTCGCCGCTGCCGACACGAGCCTGGAGCCTACTGGCACCTCTCACTTCATCGTCCGCGATGCCGCCGGCAATGTCGTGTCAATGACCACTACGGTGGAATCGATCTTCGGGTCGGGCCGGATGGTCGACGGTTTCTTCCTCAACAACCAGATGACCGATTTCTCGTTCAGGCCAGTCGACGCAGAAGGACGGCCGGCAGCCAATGCGGTGGCGCCGGGCAAGCGCCCGCGCTCGTCGATGACCCCATTGATATTGCTCAATGGCGATCGAAGCTTCGCCGGCGCGTTCGGATCTGCCGGCGGCAATGCGATCCTGGCCTATGTCGCCAAATCGATGGTCGCCGCAATCGACTGGGGCCTGCCAGTGCAACAAGCGATAGCAGCACCGAACCTCGTCGCGCGCGGCGCCAACTTCAACGCCGAAGTGACCAAGTTTTCGCCGGAAATGCTGGCCGCGCTTGGCGAGCGTGGAATCCTGCTCAAGCCCGGCCAGGGCGAGGATTCGGGGGTCCAGGCGGTGATGATCCGCAATGGCGCGGTTGATGGCGGCGCCGATCCGCGACGCGAAGGCGTGGTCCTAACGCTGCCGCCTCAGCGCTAAGCCGCGTCGCTTCCCACCGCCTCGGACAGGCTTGCCATTCCGCTTGCGTGCAGGCGCTCGGCGAGCCCCTTCGCGATGCGCCGGGCCAACCCCGGGCCTTCGTAGACCAGCGCGCTGTATAGCTGGACCAGGCTGGCTCCGGCGCGAATGCGTTCCCACGCGTCATCGGCGGTTGCAATGCCGCCGGTCGCGATCAGAGGGATAGTGCCGCCGCTTGCAGCACGAAATGCGCGCAATGCCTCGAGCGCAAGAGGCTTGAGCGGCGCTCCCGAAAGTCCTCCCGCCTCGCCGGCAAAGCTCGACTTGAGCGGCGGCCGCGAAAGCGTCGTGTTGGCGACAATCAGCGCATCGATCCGATGATCGATTGCCGCGCGTACGATCCGCGCAGGATCGTCCGGGGCGAGATCGGGCGCGATCTTGAGAAACACCGGCGGCCCGCCCGTCATGCGCGCTTCGCGCACCGCGTTGAGTAAGTCCCCCAGCGCCGCTTCATCCTGCAACCCGCGCAGTCCGGGCGTGTTCGGCGAGCTTATGTTGATCGTCAGATAATCGGCCACGCTGCTCATCGCCCGCACGCCTGCGGCATAATCGGCGATGCGGTCGGGACTATCCTTGTTGGCGCCGACGTTGACCCCAACAATCCGGCCCCGTTCGCGCCGCTTCAATCGCTGGAGCGCGGCCATTTGTCCGGCATTGTTGAATCCCATGCGGTTGATCACCGCCAGGTCCTCGGCCAGCCGGAACAAGCGCGGCTTTGGATCTCCCGCCTGGGGCAATGGTGTCACTGTACCCACCTCGACGAAGCCGAACCCCAGCCCGAGCATCGCGGCGGGGACCTCGGCATCCTTGTCGAATCCGGCAGCCAGCCCGATCGGCGAGGGGAAGCGCAGGCCGGCGACTTCAATTGCCAGCGAGTCCGGAAAATCCGCACGCCGCCCCGACATCAGCTTTAGTGCATTGATCGTTGCGCGGTGCGCCGCCTCGGCCTCGAGCGCGAAGATCAATGGGCGAAGCAGGCGGTACATGGTGACGCCTATGCCATCGCCTCATTCGACCGTCATGCTGATCTTTTCTTCCACGGCCGCCGCCCTCGCCGCTTGGTTGCCGATTTCCCGAGCATTTGCATTTCCCACAGATCGTTGCGGCTGAAATGCAGCAGGGGGCGCAGTGCTGTGAGGCCCGCGCGGCCGATATTCACTTCCAGCACGCGCAGCCGTTCGAAGCGGGCACGGTCATCTTCGTCCGGTTCACCGCGCTCGCCTTCTCCACGCGCCAGCATGAGCCGCTCGGCGCGCAGGACGATCTCAGTATGCAAGCGGATATAGTCGAACACTTCCTGGCGCAGGCCCTCGTTGAACTTGTCGGCAATCGCGCAAACCGCCTGGCCGATTTCGCTGCGCGCGAAATCGCCGTCTTCGAGGTCCTCGAGAAGCTCCTCATGGACCTTATTGTCGGCCATCATCCATTTCCGAGCCGCGCCTTCGCCGATCGACAGTACCGCGAACAGCGACAAGGGGACGATGGTGAAGGCGAGGAACATCAGCTGCAGCGGATGGTCGACGAACATGTTGAAGCCGCCATGCATGACCACCGCGGCGGCCAGGCCGGGAACGAACAGCCACGGCTTGAACCGATATTGCGCCGCCTTGGCTTCGGCCTGCTCGTCGGTCATCTCGTGCGACACCACCGCGAACAAGGCGGTCGCGCCGCCGTGCATCACCGCGGTGCCGAGCCCGCGGACCATCCACAGGCCTATGCCGGAGCCTGGATCGAGGGTGAGCAGATAGGCGTTTTCGACGATCGAGAATCCGGCGCCGATGGTGAAGCCTATGATCGCCGCATCGATCTTGAAGCCGATCTTGTTGCGCGCGAACAGCAATATGATCGGGCTCGCCTTGAGCAATTCCTCGACCGCAGGCGCGACGAACTGGCTGTAGGTCGCGAACGGGAGCGATGTCGCGGTGAACAGCGCGCCATTGGCAACATAGGCCACCCCGGCGATCATCCCGCCGACCGTCAAATAAGCGAGGAATTGGGGGAGGCGGACGAGGTTGAACGCTTCGAACCGGTCGAACAATGCCAGCAGCAGCAGCGCCGGTAGCAGCGCGATGGCGATATTCAGGAGCAACAGGGACTGCATTGCGATTCCCAGTCTACATGATCTTGAGCGAGATCAGGGTTTCCCTGCCGTGGTAATGCCCGTCGCGGAAGCCCGCCGCGCCGCCGATTGAGAAGGTGATCGGCAGTCGCGACATTGCGGTGAAGTTCCAGTCGAGCTGCCCGCCTGCGGTCTGATAAGTGTGCGACGGGACCACGCCGCCATCGACCGCCAATATGCCGGTGAACAAGGCCGGCCGCACCGAACTCAGGAAGAAGCTGCCGACGCCGATATCGCGGAATCGAACAGGGGGAAGGTTCAGTTCAACCACCGCCTTGGCATAATGCCGCGCGCTGATTTCGCCGATTTCGAAGCCGGGGAAGCTGTCTTCCTCGCGGTAACGTTTGACCTCGCGATTATCGACGTAGTTGTTGCCGAATGAGCCGAGGAAGAAATTGCCGAGCGAGCTGTCTTTCTTGCCCGATGCGGTCGCCGCCGCAGTGTACAGCCACAGCGACGAATTGCGCCACGGCAGCGGCACGCCATAATCAAATCCGGCGGTCAGTTTGGGGAATAGGTTGCCAAGCGCGTAATCGGCTCCGGCGACGATCCGCGCGCGCATGCCTTTTTCATGGTCGACAGAACCCAATGAACGCGTCGTGTTGGTATATTTGAGGCCAATCTGGGTCGATACCAGCTGGCGGAATCCGGTGTTGACGTTCTGTTGTGTCGGCAGTTGCTCCAGCCCGCTGAAATAGGCTGCATCGGCGAATAATGTCAGCTCGCGCGGTACATCGTAGACCAGAACGTTTTCATAGCCGACGATCCATGCGTCGCCCTTGCGGCTGCGCTCGACCGGCCCAAACAAATCGTAGAAATCGGCGTTGTTGTGCTTGTAGCGGAAGCGCCAGTTGAGCGTCTTATATTCCAGGGCGACGTGGAGCCGCTCCTTGGCCGGGACGACCTTGCTGGGCGAGTAAGACACCGTCGCCATCAGCTGGTTGAACTGCAGCGGGTCTTCGAAAATGAAGTGCCAGCCGGCGCCGACTTCGCCCTTGTAGCCCTCGACCACCGGATACATCGCACCCAGCTTGATCGCTTTCATCGGCACATATTTGCCGCGCTCGGTGATCAGGCTGTCGAGCGGGACTTTCGACGGCGAACCGACGCCCCAACTCTTGACGATCGGGTGCCTGGCAGCGATTTCCGCGCCAAGGAATTTGATCGCGCCCAAATCCTCGACCGGCTTGGGATCGAAGCGCACCGGCTGGAACCCCTCACCGGCGAATTCAAAGGCGAGCATCGATCCGTCGGCTTGCGGCATCGGGCGGAACAACCCGGTCGATGAATTGCTCATCGCCTCATATTTTTGCGTGGCGATATCGAACCGATAGATGTTCGACACGCCGGTGTAATAAGAGCTGCCGAACAAATAGCGGCCGTCGGGCGAGAAGACGAAGCCTTCGGGCGTTGACGTGCCCATTGTCAGCTTGGCGATCGGCGTCGGCATATTGCCCGATCCGTCGAAATCCGTCGCGCGGAAGACCTGGACCGACTGCTCGCCGTTGATCTCGCCAACCGACATCGACAGCATCGACCCGTCGGGCGAGACGTCGAGATCGAACGGGTTGGTGCCATAATCGAAGGTGTGGACCTGGCTCCACGAGCGATAGGGCGCCGGCACGTGCACCAGCGTCACGAAGCCATTGAGGTGACGCAGGCCCCACAGGGACTTGTCGGTGCGGCTGAAAACGATGTCGCCGATCCGCGCGTCTTTCAGAACCTGGTGCTTCTTGCCCGATCGGGTGTCGATTTCGACGACGTCGCGGTATGCGTAATTGTCGGTCGTGTACCACGCCTTGGCGCTGTCGGGATCGTAGGCCAGCGAAGTGACCTTGTAGAGCATCTGCCCCTTGATGTCGGTCAAGTGGCGGATCTTGCCGCTGTCGAGCGACAGGCTGCCGACATGGCCGATTACGCCGGGGTAGCGGAATGCGCCGATCAGCGAGTTGGTCCCCGGATCATAATAGCTGCGCGACACCGAACCGAGGCCGCCGGCGGTGAGACGCGTCACCGGGGTCAGCGGATAGGCCTGGACCGCCGCCAGATTGGCCTTCTGGAAATCCTTTTCCCAGGCGATCCAATCGTCCCAGGCCCGGTCCATCGGCTTGCCGAACACGTGTCGGAACTGGCTGAGGTAATAGGCCTTGCTGCCCTCGTCGCGGCGCAGCCACTCGATCAATTTTTCGGGCGAGTAATTGAGCGCCAGATAGCTCATGAAGCGGGTGCCGTAGAGATATTCGTTGACCCCGACCTGAAAGTCGACCGACACGCCTTCCGATTCCAGCCCGACCGGATTGTAGAAGCGGGCATCGTCGCGGACCTTGGCTCGCCACACCATTTCGTCATAGGCGCCCTGGCCGCGGCCGAAGCCGCCGGCCATCCAGGTTTCCATGAACACCGCGCTGCCTTCCAAATACCAGCGCGGAACGCTGACCCGCGGTGTCGTCAGATAGGAATAGAGAATCGATTCGGGATGTTCCTGGATCGGCATCGGCTTGCCGCCGAAAAATTTGCGCATGCCGGCGTCGGTGTGGTTCCACACGTCCATCGTCGCGACGTGGACCAGCTCATGGTTCATCAAGGTGAAGAAGCGCTCGCCCGGGCTGAACGTCTCGAACGACAGGCTCAACGGCGCGACGTCGAGCAGGATGGCGTTGTTGGGCGACGATCGCGCCGCGGCGTTGCCGTAGTCGGAAAAATCCTTGAGCAGGATCGTGGTCCTGTCCCACGGCGTCCAGTTGAACAATTTGCGCTCGAACGGCAGCGCGTTGTGGAAGCTGCGCGCGATGTACGGCGTCAAATAGGTTTGCATCGGATCGAAATAGAGCAGGCGGAGGTCCTGCGTTTCGAGCGTCGTCAGGTCGATCCCGCCGGGCATTCCGCGGACATTCTTCGGCGCCGGCGGCTCGGGCGCGGGCGGTACATTGGTCGGTGTCGTATCGCTTTCCGGCGGCGGGACGACCAGCGGCGCCGGCTCGACGATCTGCGGCGGTTGATCGGGCGGCGGCGACTCGGGGATATTGGTCGGCTGGGCCTCGGCGCGGCCCGGAACAGTGAGCGCGAGGCCGGCCAAAGCGGTCGACGCGCACAGCAACACAACACGCCTACGCGCCCCCATATTCCCCCCTTAAGCAACTCAGGCAGACCCGCCGCTCACTCCCCGAAGGTCAGCGGCGGGCCACCCGCCCTCTATTGCTGCTGCTGCATCCGTTGGCTGAACGCCGCGCTGTTGAGCAGCGCGCCGAACTTGGCATTGGTCGCCAGCGATTGGAAGCTGGCCTGGTGCGACAAAGCATCGAACGCCTGTGCATTATTGGCCAGCACCGAAACCGCCTGGGCATTGTTGGCCAGAGCTTCGAATGCCCTCGGCTGGGCCGCCATCTGCGCAAACGCCTGGCTGTTGTTGGCCAGCGCCGCGAAGGACTGCGCGCTGATGCCCGCCGCTGCCGCTCCATTGGCGCGGAAGGCCGCGGCGCTGTTCGCCAGCGCTCCGAACGCCTGCGCGTTGTTGCCAAGGGCTCTGAACATCTGGGCGCTGGCAGCCACTTGCTGGATTGCCTGCATGTTCACGCCTTGCGCATTACCGGCGAGAACGCGGAAGGCTTGGGCATTATTGGCCAGGGCGCTGAATACCTGGGCATTATTGGCGATCGCATTCATCGACTTGGCATCGGAGGCGAGAGCGTCGAACGCCTTAGCGTTGCTGGCCATCGCCAAATTGGCCGCCGGGTTGGCGGCGGCGGCCCTAAACGCTGCGCCGTTGTTGGCGAATTGCGCGAACGCCTGGGCATTGCTGGCCATCGCTACGAGCGCCTGCGGATGATTCGCCAGGGCTTCGAATGCCTGGGCGTTGTTGGCCAGTGCCGCGACTGCCGCCGGGTGATTGGCGAGCGCCTGGAAGCCCTGCGGATTGGTCGCCATTATGGCGAATTGCGAGACATTCTGGCCCTTGGCTGCGGTATTCGCCGCAGCAGCGGCTTTGGCGGCGGCGGCGAATGCGGCTTGATTGCGGGCCAGGGCGGAAAATGACGCCGGATTATTGGCCGCCGCGCGGAATGCTACCGTATTGCTGGCGAGGGCACGGAAGCCCGGGTCGGCCGCCAATGCGCGGAACCCCGGATCCTTGACCATCACCTCGAACGCATCGGTCTGCATCAGCTTCGGAATGTCGGTATCGCCGAGCGACACGCCATTGGCGTCGACCTGGGCGACTCGATAGCGCTCGGCCGGAGCGATCGTGCCGGAGGTTTCGCCGAGAGGCGGGTAAACCCTGCCGAGACCATAGGCCGCGACGGCGATCGCCGCCACGCCAGCCGTGGCGAGAAACACTTTGCTCTTATTCTTTTCAGGCACTGACGATGCCATGATTCGCAACTCCCCATTGTGTGAACGCGCACCGGCGCGCCTCGGGACGCAAGTCTACAAGCTGACGTTCGGCAATATGGCCGATCAACTTCCCGTTTAATATCCGGTTTTAATGTGTTGTAAAAGGGCCACGCTCAAAATCGGGCCAAACCGAGGCATTTCGGGCCTGAATCGCTTGATTTCTCGGTCTCGAGGGCCTAATTCGGACTGATATGGTCCGATTAGAATCATGCGCCTGACCCACCTTGCCGATTATGCGGTGGTGATGATGACCGCGGCCGCGCGGAGGGAATCCTGCGCGCGCCTATCGGCCGCCGAGCTCTCCGCCGACACCGGCGTTCCCTTGCCCACCGCCCAGAAATTGATGGGCAAGCTCGCGGCGGCCGGGCTTCTGACCAGCGTGCGCGGCGCCGGCGGCGGTTTCACGCTGGCCCGCCCGGTGACCGAAATCAGCCTCGCCGACATCGTCGAGGCGGTCGAGGGCCCGATCTCGCTGACGATGTGCTCGGACGGGATCAACCACGAATGCGTTCTCGACGCCCATTGCCGGGTCAAGCCGCACATGGGGATCGTCGGCGCCAAGGTCCGCGGCGCGCTTGGCGCGGTGTCGTTGCTGGAGCTGGCGCAATGACCGACACGCTGCGCAACCGCGAAGCCCACGAAGCCGTCGCCCGCGAATATGAGTGGGGCTTCTCCTCGGACATCGAGCAGGAATTCGCGCCCAAGGGCCTGTCCGAAGACACCGTCCGCTTCATCTCGGCCAAGAAGAATGAGCCGGAATGGATGCTCGAATGGCGGCTGAAGGCCTATCGCGCCTGGCTCGAAATGGAGGAGGTCGACTGGGCCAAGCTCGACATTCCGGTGATCGATTACCAGGACAGCTATTATTACGCCGCGCCCAAGGCCAAGCCCAAGCTCGCCAGCCTCGACGAGGTCGATCCCGAGATCCTCCGCGTCTACGCCAAGCTCGGCATCCCGATCGAGGAGCAGAAAGTGCTCGCCGGGGTAGAAGGCGCGCGGCGGGTCGCGGTCGACGCGGTGTTCGACAGCGTTTCGGTCGCCACCACCTTCCGTGAGGAATTGAAGAAGGCCGGGGTCATCTTCCTGTCGATCAGCGAAGCGATTCGCGAATATCCCGAGCTGGTCAAAAAGTATCTCGGCTCGGTCGTCCCGCAGCGCGACAATTATTTCTCCTGCCTCAACGCCGCGGTCTTTTCCGACGGCACCTTCGTGCTGGTCCCCGAGGGCGTCCG
>DATHFE010000069.1:0-6129 GCA_035318245.1 Sphingomicrobium sp.
CCAACCGGCGACAGGATCTTAAGGTGTGGATGGCTTCGCGCTGGCACTCGCGCGGAATCGATTCCAGTGATTTGCAAATCATCGCGGTGGCTGAGCAGGGTCCGGCCGACAGTTCCGGCGCCGCACCCGAGATCAATGATGTTCGCGCAAGGGGGAACGCTTGCAGCGAAATATGCCCATTGTTCGTCGAGCGCGTCGAGGGCGTCGCCTGCGATGAGGCAGCGTCCTCCGGGCCCCTGCTCATCCCAGAACAGGGACCATGCGTCGGGGCCTGAGGTGCTCCCCAGGCCTCCACGTTTATGCGGAGCGAGTTGCAATCGCCGGCCGGGGGGGAATTCGGGGGCCTAGGCCACGCACCGCGACAAGAAGACCCGAAGGGTCGAGGTCCAGGTCAAACGCCATGGGCAGTCTCCTTGCCTGCCAAACATCACCGTTCCTTCCGCCGGTTTAAATCGTCATGATGCCGGAATTGCCGGCAAATCGCCGGAATCGGGGGGTCGTTTGCGTTGGATTGTCGCGATGGAGTTCCTTCGGCCGGTTTAAATCGTCATGATAGCGGAACTGCCGCAACCGCCGGCAAATCGCCGGAGTCCAGGAGTTGTTCGTTTTGGATGATCGCGACAGACTGATGGTGGAGATATTGCGACGCGACGCGCGGCGCTCGATCGTCGCGCTGGCGCGCGACCTCAACCTGTCACGGAGCGCGACCCAGGAGAGGCTTGCAAAATTATGCGCGTCCGGGGCGATCAAGGGATTTACGATTGTCGACGGTGCAAGCGGGGCCGGTCGGCTGACCGCGTATTTTTCAATCAATCTCGACACGGGATACAGCGGCGCGCAGCTCATGCCAAAGCTGGAATATATTCCGGGCCTGACACTCATCCATTCGGTGACCGGTCCGATCGACCTCATCGCCCTGGTTGAAGCGGACAGCATGATCGACATCGACCACTGCCGCTCGATGATCGCGGCGATAACGGGAGTCGGCAAGATTTCCACCGCGGTCGTCCTCGACAGGCATCGCGGCTGAAACGCTCGGCTCGGCTGGCGTTGCCGCGGGCGTCCCGTTAAGAGCCGCGCTCGCCTCGGTCGGCTTTGGAGCACTGCATGCGTATCGCGATGATCGGAACCGGCTATGTCGGCCTCGTTTCGGGCGCTTGCTTCGCCGATTTCGGCCACCAGGTGATTTGCGTCGACAAGGAAGCGGGCAAGATCGCGTCGATCAACGCCGGCCGGATACCGATCTGGGAGCCGGGGCTGGAAGCCCTGGTCAAGGCCAATGTCGAGCACGGGCGGTTGAGCTTCACCACCGACCTCGCGACCGCGGTGAAGGACGCCGAAGCGGTGTTCATCGCGGTCGGCACCCCGGCGCGGCGCGGCGACGGCCATGCCGATCTGACCTATGTGTTCGATGCCGCGCGCGAGATCGCCGCGGCGCTGACCGGGCCGGTTGTGGTGGTGACCAAATCGACCGTCCCGGTTGGCACCGGCGACGCGATCGCCAAGATCCTCGCGGAAGCCGGAGCGCCGGCGGGAACGGGGGTTGCTTCGAACCCCGAGTTCCTGCGCGAAGGCGCGGCGATCGCCGACTTCAAGCATCCCGACCGGATCGTCGTCGGCGCCGAGGATGAGGCGACGCGGGCCGCCTTGCGCGAAATCTACCGGCCGTTGTTTCTCAACCGGGCGCCGATCCTGTTCACCGGGCGGCGAACCGCCGAGCTGATCAAATATGCGGCAAACGCCTTCCTTGCGACCAAGATCAGCTTCATCAACGAGATGGCCGATTTGTGCGAAGCGGTCGGGGCAGACGTCCAGGATGTCGCGCGTGGCATCGGCCTCGACAATCGCATCGGGCCGAAGTTTCTCCACGCCGGCCCCGGCTATGGCGGCAGCTGCTTCCCCAAAGACACTTTGGCCTTGCTGCGCACCGCCGAGGAGGCGGGGATCAGGCAGCGGATCGTCCAGACGGTGGTCACGGTCAACGACGAGCGTAAGGCGGCGATGGCCGGCCGGGTGCGCGATGCGGTCGGCGGCAGCCTGGAGGGCAAGCGCATCGCGGTCCTCGGGCTGACGTTCAAGCCCAACACCGACGACATGCGCGACGCGCCGTCGCTGCCGCTGATCGCCGCGCTGGAGCAAGCGGGGGCGAGCGTGATCGCATTCGACCCGGTCGGCCACGAGCAGGCCGAGCCGCTGCTGCCGACCGTCGAATTCGCGCCAGACGCCTATGCCGCCGCGGCTGGAGCGGACGCGTTGGTGATCGTCACCGAATGGGACGAGTTCCGCGCGCTCAACTTGTCGCGGCTGGCCGCATCGATGCGCGGCAAAGCGCTGGTCGATTTGCGCAACGTTTACGACCAAGAGGAAGCGGAGCGCGCCGGACTGATCCATTATGGAGTAGGTCGCGGCCAAACCGGTGTCATTGTGCCCAAGGCAGGCTAATAAGCGCGTTCCGGGGCGTAAGCCCGAAGTCCATTCGCGCGAAGGTTGGATGACAGGGCAACCCAGGATCGCCGTAATCGGACTTGGCTATGTCGGGCTTCCGCTCGCGGTTGCCCTGGCCGAGCATTTCCCGGTCATCGGGTTCGATCTGGATTCGGATCGGATCGACCAGCTCCAACTGGATCACGACCGGACGCGAGAGGTGGATTCCGACCGCCTCGCCAAGTCCACGCTTCGGTTGACCGCCAACGCCGCGGATTGCGGCGGCATGGACATTTTGATCGTCACCGTTCCGACACCGGTCGACGGCGACAACCGCCCCGATCTGTCACATGTCATGGCCGCCACACGCACCGTCGCAGGGTTGATCGACCCGGCGCTTCGCCCGACCGTGGTCTATGAAAGCACCGTCTATCCGGGGGTCACCGAGGAGGAATGCGGGGCCGAACTGGAGCGGGTGTCAGGGCTCATCCGCGGGCGCGATTTCCGGCTCGGCTATTCGCCCGAGCGGATCAACCCGGGCGACCGCGAACACACTATCGACCGGATCACCAAGGTGATCGCCGCCGAGGATCAGGAGACGCTCGACCTGCTCGCCAAGGTCTATGGCGCGATCAACAACGGCAACGTCTTCCGCGCGGCGTCGATCAAGGCGGCCGAGGCGGCCAAGGTGATCGAAAACGCCCAGCGCGACATCAACATCGCCTTCATGAACGAGGTCGCCCAGATCATGGCGCGGATCCACGTGTCGGTGTGGGACGTGCTGGCGGCGGCAAGGACCAAGTGGAATTTCCTCGGCTTCGAGCCGGGGCTGGTCGGCGGCCACTGCATCGGCGTCGACCCTTATTACCTCAGCCATTTGTCGCAGGCGCTGGGTCATCATCCCGAAGTGATCCTCGCCGGGCGCAGCACCAATGACGGTATGGGCGCATGGGTCGCCGACCAGCTTCATGCACGCCGCGGGGGGAATCCGGGCAGCGCCCTGGTGCTTGGCCTGACCTTCAAGGAAAATGTGCCCGACCTGCGCAACAGCCGCGCCTTCGACGTGATCGCGCGGCTGGACGAGCTGGGCCATCGCATCAGCGTGGCGGACCCGCTGGCGGACGCGGCGGAAGTTGAGCGCGATTTTGGCTGGAACTTGCACGAGCCGGACGGCGAGAGCTTCGACCTGGTGGTCGGCGCGGTAGCTCACGACGGGTACAGGGACCTCGGGCCAAAGGCGCTCGAACAGATGGTCGCGCCCGGAGGCACGCTGGCCGACTTGAAGGGCATGTGGCGCGAGCTGCCCCTAAGTCCTTCGATTGATCGTTGGACGATGTGATGCTCCAGGTCGCCATCGCCCAGCCGCCGGCAAAACGCACAATCGTTTCGCGGCGTCGTTTCCAGCTGGTGGGGGCGCTGGTTTTCGCGGCGCTGCTGCCGTTCGCGGTGCGGTTGGCGATCTCCGGCACGGAATATGACACGGCGGCAACGATGAACGCGCTGATCGGCAACGTCATCGCCGTCCTCCTTGCATTCTGGATGCGCCTGTCGATCGAGACCTATCCAGGCATCCGCGCCAGCTATGTCATCCTGCCGACCGCGGCGACCGGACATGCGATCATGCTCGCCGCGCTGGTGCTGACGCGGCTGCCCTATGACCGGATCGGGTTGACGCTGGGCTTCCTGCTGCACGTGGCCTGGTTTTATGCGGTGTATTTTTCGGTCCAGCGCCACGCCCGCCCGCACATCGCGATCATCCCTTACGGCCGGGTCAAGGCGCTGGCGTCGATCGACCGGGTCTATTGGTCGACGCTGAGCGAACCGCGGCTCGATCAGACCGGCCAATATGACGCGATCGTTGCCGATTTCTCGGCCCAGCTGCCCGACAAATGGGAGGCGTTCCTGGCCGACGCGGCGCTGGCCGGAAAAATCATCTACCAGGTCAAGCAATTGTCGGAATCGCTCACCGGGCGGGTCGAGCTCGATCATTTGTCGGAAAACAGCTTCGGCTCGCTGCTGCCCGCGCGCGGCTATTTCCATTTGAAGGAATTGATCGATTTCGCGTTCGCGGTGGCGATGCTGCCGCTGGCTATCCCGGTGATGGCGATGGCGGCTGTTGCCATCCGCCTCGAAGGCCCGGGGCCGATCCTGTTCCGCCAGGCGCGCATCGGACATGCCGGCAAGCGGATCAATGTGCTCAAGTTCAGGACGATGCGCACCGTCGTGATCGACCAAATCACCGACCCGCGCCTGGCCGCAATCACCGACGACAAGGACGACCGGATCACCCGCGTCGGACGCGTCCTGCGCCACAGCCGGCTCGATGAATTGCCGCAGATCTGGAACATATTGCGCGGCGAGATGAGCTGGATCGGCCCGCGCCCAGAGGCCGAAATATTGTCGCATTGGTATGTCAGCGAGTTGCCCTTCTATCGCTATCGCCATGTGGTGAAGCCGGGCATTTCGGGCTGGGCGCAGGTCAACCAGGGCCATGTCGCGGGGGTCGATGAGGTCAACCGCAAGCTCGCCTACGATTTCTACTACATCAAATATTTCTCGCCCTGGCTCGACATTTTGATCCTGGTGCGGACGATCCGGACGATGCTGACGGGATTTGGGTCGCGTTAGGAGGCATTTGCAATTCAAGTTAGGCATTTTCCGTAAACAGCGCCACATTGCCGAGGCCGAATCGCCCGGGGGGCGCAGAAATTGGATAATATAATCAAGGCGATTCCCGTCAGGGGCGCCCATGACGATGCACTGACGCTGTATGAACATCGGCAAGTCGTGCCTTATCTCACGGCATTGGGCCTCCCTGGCGGAGCCAAGCGGCTGGCGCTCGACACCGGCGAAGAGGTCAGGCGCATCGACAACGATAGTTTCGAAATTGTCGCGACGGGCGAGAGACTAACCCGGATAAAGTGACACTTTGCCACCGCACTCAGCGCGCGAACAGCTGGTCCGGGTCGGCGAAGGATTTGAACTCCAGCGCATTGCCGGCGGGGTCGAGGAAAAACATCGTCGACTGCTCGCCGGTTTGACCGGCGAAGCGCGTGTGGGGCTCGATCAGGAAGGTGACGCCGGCCTGTTTGAGCCGGGCGGCCAGCGCGTTCCATTGCGCGGGCGGGAGCACCACGCCGAAATGGGGCACCGGCACCTCATGGCCGTCGACCGGATTGCCGCCGCCGCGGGTGGAACCCGCATCGTCAATCCGGTGCGCGACGATCTGGTGGCCGAACAGGTTGAAGTCGATCCATCGGTCGCTGCTCCGCCCCTCCGGGCAGCCCAATATTTCCCCGTAGAAGCGCCGGGCGGCATCGAGATCGTCGACCGGAAAGGCGAGGTGGAATGGTGTGGGCTGGGTCATGACAAGAGCTCCGAAGATCCTTGAGGGTCATCGCGGGGCAGACGCGCTAGCCACCCGGCCCCCGGCCAGGCGCCGGTCGCGTCTCCTTCATCATCAGGAATAACGGTAGGACGCATAGACCAACAAGCGCGATCATTGCGCCCGGGGCCATGGCCCAGCCGGTGCGCTCGACGAGCAGCTGGGCGACGAAGGGCGTGAGCCCGCCGAAGATGGCGGTGGCGCCGGTCGCCCCGAGCGCAAGGCCGGTGATGCGCCCTTCGCCGGGGAATTGCTCGGCGGTGGCGACGGCGCCGACCGCGCTTACGCCGCCAGCCAGGGCGGCCAGCACCAGCGCTCCA
>DATHFE010000070.1:0-10745 GCA_035318245.1 Sphingomicrobium sp.
GAGGCGATGACCATTTTCTTGAAGCGTATCGCCGCCGAGCCCGACATTGCTCGCGTCCCTGTGATGGTCGACAGCTCGAAATGGAGCGTGATCGAGGCAGGGCTGAAATGCGTTTCGGGCAAGCCGATCGTCAATTCGATCAGTCTCAAGGAAGGTGAGGGGCCGTTCCTCGATCATGCGCGCAAGGTCAGGGCGTATGGCGCGGCGGTGGTCGTGATGGCG
The DNA here is from genome assembly GCA_035318245.1 of Sphingomicrobium sp. GTDB lineage: Bacteria > Pseudomonadota > Alphaproteobacteria > Sphingomonadales > Sphingomonadaceae > Sphingomicrobium. The sequence continues at coordinate 223 of DATHFE010000070.1, forward strand.
TTCGACGAGACCGGCCAGGCGGATAGCGCCGCGCGCAAGGTCGAGATTTGCGAGCGCGCCTATAAACTATTGATCAGCGAAGGTTTTCCGCCCGAGGACATCATCTTCGATCCCAACATTTTCGCCGTCGCCACCGGGATCGACGAGCACCGCCGCTACGCGCTCGACTTTATCGAAGCGACGCGCGAGATCCGCGCTCGCTGCCCCGGGGTCCACATCTCGGGCGGCCTGTCGAATTTGAGCTTCTCGTTCCGCGGCAACGAGCCGGTGCGCCGCGCGATGCACAGCGTGTTCCTGAAGCACGCCATCCCCGCGGGGATGGACATGGCAATCGTCAACGCCGGCCAATTGGACGTCTATGACGCGATCGACCCGGAGCTCCGCGAGGCATGCGAGGATGTCGTTTTCGATCGCAGAGACGATGCGACCGAGCGCCTCGTCACCCTCGCGGAGCGCTTCCGTGGCAGCGATCCGGTGGCCGAGAAGCAGGCGCTCGAATGGCGCAGCTGGCCGGTCGCCGAGCGGCTCGCCCACGCTCTGGTCAAGGGCATCGACGCGTTCGTCGTCGAGGATACCGAAGAAGCGCGCCTGGCCGCGATCCGCCCGATCAATGTGATCGAGGGGCCGCTGATGGATGGCATGAATGTGGTCGGCGACCTGTTCGGATCGGGCCGGATGTTCCTGCCGCAAGTCGTTAAGTCAGCTCGGGTCATGAAGCGCGCGGTCGCCCATTTGCTGCCCTTCATCGAGGCCGACAAGGTCGAAGGGGAATCGGCCGGCAAGGGCAAGATCGTCATGGCCACGGTCAAGGGCGACGTTCACGACATCGGCAAGAACATCGTCGGGGTCGTGCTGCAGTGCAACGGCTATGAAGTGATCGATCTCGGCGTGATGGCGCCATGGACCAACATTCTCGCCGCCGCCGAAGAGCATAAGGCCGACCTCATCGGCTTATCGGGGCTGATCACGCCGTCGCTGGACGAAATGGTCACCGTCGCGGGCGAGATGGAGCGGGCCAAGATGACCCGACCGCTGCTGATTGGTGGGGCAACCACCAGCCGTGCCCACACCGCTTTGCGGATCGCGCCGGCTTATTCGGGACCGGTGATCCATGTGCTCGACGCGAGCCGTGCCGTAGGCGTGGCCTCTGCGTTGATCAGCGACGGGCCGCAACGTGCCGAGCTGATCGACGGGACCGCCGCCGAGTATCACGCGCTGCGCGAGGCGCGGGCAGGGCGGGGTGCCCAGGACCTGGCGACGCTCGAAGAAGCCCGTGCGAACGCGTTTCCGTTCGATCCGGCGGGGATGGCGCCGGCGCCGCAGCGGCCGGGATTGCACCAATACGGCGAATGGCCGCTGCGCGATTTGCGCCGGGCGATCGACTGGACGCCGTTCTTCCGCGCCTGGGAACTGGCCGGCAATTATCCGGCGATTCTCAGCGATCCTGTTGTCGGGGAAAGCGCGACATCGCTGTTCGAGGACGCGCAGGAAATGCTCGACAAGATCCTCGCAGAGCATTGGCTGACGGCGCGGGCGACAGTCGGCCTGTGGCGGTGCAGGCGCGAAGGCGACGATGTGGTCGTATTGGCGCGCAATGAGGAGGTCCGGCTGCCTTTCCTGCGTCAGCAGGTGAAGAAGCGCGAGGGTCGGCGCAATATGTGCCTGGCCGACTTCATCTCACCCGATGGAGAGGATTGGATCGGCGGCTTCGCGGTCGGGATTCATGGGATTGAGCCGCATTTGGAGCGCTTCCGCGCGGCCAATGACGATTATTCGGACATCCTGCTCAAGGCGCTGGCCGATCGGCTGGCCGAAGCGGTTGCCGAAAGGCTCCACCAGCATGTCCGCGAAAGCGTTTGGGGCTACGCCGGTGATGAACATTTCACCAATCAGCAATTGATCCGTGAAAAATACGCCGGAATCCGCCCCGCGCCGGGATATCCGGCCTGTCCCGACCACAGTTTGAAGCTGATCCTGTTCGACATGCTCGGTGAGAATCCGGCGGGCGTTTCGCTGACCGACAATTTCGCGATGCTGCCGGCATCTGCTGTCTCCGGATTCTATTTCGGGCATCGCGACAGCCAGTATTTCGGCGTGGCGCGAATCGGTCAGGACCAGCTCGCCGACTATGTGGCGCGGCGCGGGGTTGATCTGGAAACTGCGACCCGCTGGCTCAGGCCCAACCTCGACTAGCGCGCGCGCTTTCTCTAGCGCGGACGCGATGACCCGCGCCTTCCTGCTTCTGCTATTACTATTCGCCTCGCCGGCGATGGCCCAGCCGCGCGGGACCGCGATCACGCCCGAACTGGTCGCGGAGGGGCCCGCGGCTCCCGGCGGCGAAGTCGAGTTGGCGATCTTGATGCGGCCTCAGCCCGGCTGGCACGGTTATTGGCTCAATCCGGGCGATGCCGGGCTGCCGATGACGGTCGAGTGGCAACTGCCGAAAGGCATATTGGCAGGGCCGCTGCGCTATCCGGTTCCGACGCGGCTGAGCATCTTCGGGCTGATGAATTACGTCTATGAGCGCGATTATGCCGTGTTGGTCCGCCTGAAAATTCCGGAAGGTGCGTCAGGCGTGCTCCCGATCCGCGCCGCGGCACGTTGGCTGGCCTGCACCGACAAAGTTTGCGTACCCGAAGCCGGGACTATCGCGCTCGACTTGCCGGTCGGTGGCGGACCGCCGACCGAACGCGCGCGATTCGACCAATGGCGCCGCGCCTTGCCCCGGCCGCTGGCGACGCCATCGCATTTCGCATTGAGCGGCGATCGGCTGCGCATCGCCATCCCCTTGCCGAGCAGCGTGACCCTCGGTGATCCCTACATTTTCCCGGCGGCCGATGGTCCGGTTGAATATGCCGCGCCGCAACGATTCCGCCGCAGCGGCGACACGTTGATCGCCGATCTCCAGCGGAGGCGCGGCGAGCCCGCCGAACTCTCCGGCGTGCTGGCGCTCAGCGACGGCCGCGGGCTCGAATTCAGCGCGAAGCCCGGGCAGGTGCCGGAAGGCGGGACGCCGGTCGGGGATGTGGGCGCGAACGTCGTGCTGGCGGCGGTGCTTGGTGCCCTGCTCGGCGGGATTTTGCTGAATTTGATGCCGTGCGTGTTCCCGATCCTTGCGCTGAAGGCGCTGCATCTGGCGCGAGGCGGCGAGGACGCCCGGCGCGATGCGTTGGCTTACACGGCGGGTGCTGTAGTCGCGACGGGCGTGCTCGGTGCTTTGCTGCTGGCCATCCGCGCCGGGGGTAGCGCGGCGGGCTGGGCTTTCCAGCTGCAGGACCCACGCACGATCGTTGTGTTGATGCTGCTGGCCGCCGGGATCACGCTCAACCTCGTTGGCGCATTCGCTTTACCCACGCTCGGCGGCCGGGCGCGGCCGAGCGGCGGCTTCGCCACCGGCGCGCTCGCGGCCTTTGTTGCGACCCCCTGCGCCGGCCCATTCCTCGGTACCGCGCTCGGCACGGCCTTGCTCCTCCCCCCGGTTGGCTCGCTGCTGGTGTTCGCGGCCCTGGGGCTGGGATTGGCGATTCCGTTCCTCGGAATCGCGTTCATCCCGGCACTGCGTAATCGCCTGCCACGACCCGGGCCGTGGATGGTCCGCTTCCAGCGCTTCCTCGCCATCCCAATGGCGGCGACCGTCGCGGGTTGCCTGTGGCTGCTGTGGCGGCAGGGCGGCGCTCCGGCTTTGCTGCTCGCTCTGATCGCGCTTGCAGGCTTGGCGTTGGTGCTCCTTTGGGCGGGATGGCGGCAGCGGCGGGGCGAGCCCAGTGGGCTGATTGGGCTGGTCGCGGCGGTGGCAATTGTAGCGGCTGCCGCAACGCTGGTCCCGCAGCGCGGTCCAGTACGTGTTCCTGAAGGTGCCGAGTCGTGGAGCGAAGCTCGCGTTGCTGCTCTCTTGGCCAAAAAGCACCCCGTATTCGTCTATTTCACTGCCGACTGGTGCCTGACCTGCAAGGCCAATGAAGCCGCGGCGATTGACCGCGACGCGGTACGGCAGGCATTCCGCGAGCATAATGTCCGCGTGCTCGCCGGCGATTGGACTAACGGCGACCCTGCGATCACCCGCTTCCTCAACAGCCGGGGCCGGGCCGGGGTGCCGCTCTATTTGTGGTACGAGCCCGGCAAGCCGCCCGAGGAATTGCCGCAGATCCTGGCGCCCGGAACTCTCATTTCCCGCGCTCAACAGCCGCGTTAGCGTCCCGTCCCCATAGTTTTTTGCCCGCGACCCAAGTCTCGAGCACCTGCGTCCGTGCCAGCGCCTGCGGATCGACCTTGGTCGGATCGCGGTCGACGAAGATGAAATCGGCCCATTTGCCTCCGTCGAGCGCACCGATGCGATCCTCGGCGAACTCGGCGTACGCTGCCTCGCGGGTGAAACCGGCGAGCGCGGTCTCGAGACTGACCCGCTCCTCGGGCCGCCAGCCGCCCGGAGGCTGGCCTTCGGGATCCTGCCGGCTGATTGCCGCGGCGATACCGGGGAAGGGGTTGGGCGATTCGACCGGATAGTCGGACCCGAAGGCGAGGTGCGCGCCCGTCTTCAGGATCGTGTTCCATGCATAAGCGCCTTCCAGGCGGTCCGGGCCGAGGCGCTTTTCCGCCATCAGCCGGTCGCTGGTCTGGTGGGTCGGCTGCATCGAAGCAATGATCCCGGCCTTGGCGAGGCGCGGAATGTCGACGGGATCGATGACTTGGACATGCTCGATCCGCCAGCGGCGTTCGCCCGGGTATTTTTTCCCAAGTTGTTCGTAGGTCGTGATGACCTGGGCGTTGGCGGCGTCGCCGATCGCATGGGTTGCGACCTGGAATCCGGCGGCGGTGGCGCGGTCGACGAGTTCGAAAAGTTCTGCGTCCGAATGAAATTGCAGGCCGCGCGTATCCGGCATGTCGGAATAGGGTTGCTTGAGCCACGCCCCGCGCGAGCCCAGGGCGCCGTCGTCGTAGAGCTTGACGCCGGCCATCCGGAGCCGGTCGCCGTAAAGCCAGGGTGTTGGCTTGCTGATCGTCCGCAGCGGCTCGAGCCCTTCGGCATAGTTGAAGACGCGCACCTGCAAACGGCCAGCGTCGCCGGAGCGGACCATCGTGTTCCAATAGTCGATCGGCGTTCCCATGACTGCCGTCGCGGTGACGCCGTAGCCCAGCAGGATTTCCTGCGCCTTGGCGAATGCCTGATCGAGGTCGGCCGACGATGGCGGAGGAACGGCCTTGTCCATCAGGTCCCGCGCCGCATCGACGAACAGGCCATTTTCGATTCGGCCACCCGATGGGGCCTTCGTCGAGGAGGTGACGCCGGCGGCCTTCATCGCCGCGCTGTTGGCGACAGCGGCATGACCGTCGACCCGGCCGAGCCAAACGGGAAGGTCGCTGACCACCGCATCGAGGTCGGCGGCGGTGGGGAAGCGCTCTTCGCTCCACAATTCCTGGTTCCAGCCGCGGCCCTGAATCCAGCGGGCACTGGGGTTGGCGGCGGCATAGGCTTTGAGCCGCTGCTGCAGGTCGGCGACCGAGGTGGTCCCGGTCAGGTCGAGCTGGAGGGCACCGAAGCCGAGGCTCATGATGTGTCCGTGGGCATCGATCAGGCCGGGGAGCATGGTCTTGCCGCCGGCATCGACGCGAATCGTGGCTGCAGGCCGTGCGTCGCCCTTGGCGAGCAAACGCACCACCTTGCCATCGTCGCTGATCAGCAGGCCGGTGAAGTGCTCGATATGGCCAATCTTGTCGATTTGCATGCCGTTGGCATTGTCGATCAAAGTGTCGGCCATCGCGGACGCGGGGAGGGCGAGGGCTGCAAGCAGCAGGGTGGGATGCTTCATGGTCCGCACCGATAGCATTGTTTGGAATTGGGGGAAGCGCTACGCCGCGCTGCCATGCAAACCGCCCCCACAATCGCCGATATTCGTGCCGCCGCAGACCGTATCGCCGGTGCGGTCATCCGCACTCCAATGCACCACAGCCGCATGCTCAGCGACCTCACCGGCGTTGAGGTGTGGCTGAAATTCGAGAATCTCCAGTTCACCGCGGCCTATAAGGAACGCGGTGCGCTCAACAAATTGCTCCAGCTGACCCCTGAGGAGCGTGCGCGAGGGGTGATCGCGGCCTCGGCCGGTAACCATGCCCAGGCGGTCGCCTACCATGGCAAGCGCCTCGGCATCCCGGTGACCATCGTGATGCCGTCGCACACCCCGATTATGAAGGTCACCCAGACCGAGAGCCACGGCGCGCGCGTCGTCCTCACCGGCGAGACGTTCGACGAAGCCTATAACCATGCGCTTGAGCTCGAAGCCGCCGAAGGAATGGTGTTCGTCCATCCGTTCGACGACCGCGACATCATCGCCGGCGCGGGTACGGTGGCGCTCGAAATGCTCGCCGATGCGCCCGGCTTGGAGGTGCTGTGCGTGCCGATCGGTGGCGGCGGGCTCATCTCGGGCATGGCGATCGCCGCGAAAGCATCAAACCCCAACATCGAAATTGTCGGCGTCGAAGCCGAGCTTTATCCGTCGATGAAGAACGTCGTCGAAGGCGGTTCGCGGCCGATTGGCGGCGACACGCTGGCCGAAGGGATCGCGGTCAAGGAGCCTGGCCAGCTGACCCGAACGATCATCAAGGATTTGGTCAGCGAAATCCTGCTCGTGCCCGAACGCAATATCGAACGCGCGGTGGCATTGCTGGTGGCGATCGAGAAAGACGTCGTCGAAGGTGCGGGCGCGGCGGGTCTGGCGGCGCTCCTTACCCATCCCGATCGGTTCGCTGGGCGCAAGGTCGGCGTGGTGCTGTGCGGCGGCAATATCGATACCCATCTGCTCGCCAATGTGCTGGTCCGCGACCTCGTCCGCTCGGGCCGCATCGCGCGCCTCAGGATCGAAGCCCAAGACCGCCCCGGAGCACTTGCCGCGATCACCGCCAAGTTCCACGAAAGCGGGGTCAACATCATCGAAGTGCACCACCACCGCATCTTCACTCGCCTGCCGGCCAAGGACACGGTCATCGAGGTTGAATGCGAAGCCCGCGACGCGCAGGCTATCGACACGCTGGTCGAGCATCTCGAAGCCTCACATTTCAAGGTCGAGCGCGCGCAACTGGACTAAACTTCAGCCGTCCTTTTCCGGGACAGTTTGCCCGTTAACCCTCTTTCCCCGGATCACCCCCTTTTCAACCGCGTTTACCGGTCGCATAAAGACTTTGGTAACCTTTTGGAGCGGGCCGTCGGATGAGTGCACCTTTCCGCTTCCCCAAGTTTTTCGTGACGAGCCCGTCGCCGTGCCCGTATCTTCCGGGCAAGGTCGAACGGAAGGTGTTCACTGAGCTAAATGGCCCAAATTCAAGCGAATTGAATGAAGCGCTCGGCCGCATCGGGTTCCGCCGCAGCCAGTCGGTCGCCTATCGCCCCAGCTGCATCGATTGCTCGGCCTGCGTGTCGGTGCGAGTCGTTGCCGGCGAATTCGAGCCCAATGCGACTCAGCGCAAGATCATGCGCCGCCACGCCGATCTGGAAGTCACCGCGTGCAAGCCTTGGTCGACCGAAGAGCAATATGCGCTTTTGCGCCGCTACCTCGCCGCTCGGCATCCCGGCGGCGGAATGGCCGAAATGGACGAGAATGATTTCGCCGACATGGTCGAGCAGACCCCGGTCCGCACCTATGTCGTCGAATATCGTGAGCCGTCGGTCAATGGGCGGCCGGGCCGCTTGGTCGGCGCCTGCCTGTCGGACCAGCAGGGCGACGGGCTGAGCATGATCTACAGCTTCTACGATGTCGGCCCCGAGGCCCGCAAAGGCCTCGGCACCTTCATCATCCTCGATCATGTAATCCGCGCCGCGCGGGCGCAGTTGCCCTACGTCTATCTCGGCTACTGGGTCGAAGGCTCGGAGCGCATGGCTTACAAAGCGAGCTTCCGGCCGATGGAGCGCCTCGGCCGCGACGGCTGGCGCCGCTTCGGGACGGCCGAGCCTGAAGCCGAGCAGCACCAGCAGGCAATCCCCACCCGCCAGCGCTTCCTGGTCGACGCCTAGCCCACAATCAAAAACGACGGAGCGTTTCCGCTCCGCCGTCCTTGTTGCCCCCGGTTGTTAGACTGGGTTACGCGACTGCAACTTGCTCCAGCGGAACTTCGGTTTCGTCGGCGTCGCGCAGCACATAGCCGCGGCCCCAGACGGTTTCGATGTAATTGGCGCCGCCGCAGGCAAGGCTCAGTTTCTTGCGCAGCTTGCAAATGAACACGTCGATGATCTTCAATTCAGGCTCGTCCATCCCGCCGTATAAATGATTGAGGAACATTTCCTTGGTCAGCGTGGTGCCCTTGCGCAGCGAAAGCAGCTCGAGCATCGCATATTCCTTGCCGGTCAGATGGACCCGGCTGCCGTCGACTTCGACCGTCTTGGCGTCGAGGTTGACCGCTAATTTGCCGGTGCGGATGACCGACTGGCTGTGGCCCTTCGAGCGGCGGACTATGGCATGGATGCGCGCAACCAGTTCGTCGCGGTGGAATGGCTTGGTGACATAGTCGTCGGCGCCGAAGCCCAAAGCGCGGACTTTCGAATCCATCTCGCCGATGCCCGACAGGATCAGGACCGGGGTGCCGATCTTGGCGGTGCGCAATTTCTTGAGCACGTCATAGCCATGCATGTCGGGCAAGTTGAGGTCGAGGCAGATGATGTCGTAATCATACAGCTTGCCCAGATCGAGGCCTTCTTCGCCAAGATCGGTGGTGTAGACGTTGAAGCCTTCGGTCCCGAGCATCAGCTCGATGCTCTTGGCGGTGGTCGGCTCGTCTTCGATCAGCAGCACGCGCATTGCTAGCATCCCCCGTTAGCCCGACGGTGCGAGGCATAGGCTCGTCACCGCGTCTAAGCGTCCATTAACCATTCAATGTCTGAAGGCAAAAGGTTAATAAGGTCTAAAAGACTGGAATCACTTGGACTCGTTGCATCCCAGCATCAGTGTCGAAACGGACCATTTGCGGATGCGGCGAACGCATGGCATCGCGATGGGCATGCTGGCCGACCGGATCATCTATATCGACGCCGAGGCGATCGTGATCGACAAGCCGGCGGGGTTGCCGGTGGACCGGCCGCGCGCCGGCGGGCCGAGCGTAGCCGCGATGCTGCATGACCTGCGGCTCGGGTTCCACCGCACGCCGGCGCTGCTCCATCGCTTGGACCGCGACACGTCGGGCTGTTTACTTTTGGCCCGCAACCCGGCGGCGCGAATCCGCTTTCAGGCGGCGTTCGAACAGCATCGTGTCGAAAAGCTCTACCTTGCTCTGCTCGACGGCGAAGTCGCGGAAGATGAGGGCGTGGTCGACATGGCGCTGGGTAAGGTCTCGACCGCCGAAGAAGGCTGGCGGATGGTGCCCGACGAGGCCGGCAAGGCGGCGCGCAGCCCGTGGCGGGTGATCGCTCGGCGCGGCGGGCGAACCTTGGTTGGATTTGCGCCGGAAACCGGGCGGACGCACCAGATTCGCGTGCACGCAGCGAGCGGGCTGGGCGTGCCGATCGTGGGTGACCCGGTTTATGGAAAAGTGCCCGGCGGGACCGGGCGGACAATGTTGTTGCATTCGGCGCAATTGACCATCCCACGCGAAAAAAAGCCTCCGATCGTCGCCGCCGCGCCCTTGCCGCCCAATTGGGGCGATTGGCGCGAGGCGTGGACTCCGCCAGTCATCGAGCCGGTCAAGATCGATGCGCCCTGAGGACGTCGTCATCCCCGAGTCAGCGCTCAGCGAGCGCTTCCTCGCCGCGTCCGGGCCGGGCGGACAGAACGTCAACAAGGTCGCGACTGCGGTCCAGCTTCGGCTCGACGTGTTCGCGCTCGGATTGCAACCGCAAGCTTACGCGAAGCTCAGAACCATCGCCGGAAGCCGGATGACCAGCGCTGGCGAATTGATCATCACCGCGCGGCGGTTTCGCACGCAGGACGCCAATCGCACCGATGCCCGCGCGCGGCTGGCGAAAATGATCGCCGATGCCCATATCGTCGAAACCAAGCGGCGCGCGACCCGGCCGAGCCGGGCGGCCAAGGCGAGGCGCGTCGAATCGAAGGTCCAGCGCGGGGCAGTCAAAGCGCGGCGCGGCAAAGTGGAGTTCGACTAATGTACGACTTCAAGATCGTGGCGGCGGACAAGCCGACAATGTATCGTGATTTGGCCTCGGCGCTCGAGGGCCTGGTCGCGGGGGAGCCCGACGCAATCGCCAACATGGCCAATGCTTCGGCGCTGATCTTCGAAACCTTGCCCGACGTGAATTGGGTCGGATTCTATCGTAATGTCGGAGATGAGCTGGTGCTCGGACCTTTCCAGGGGCGAGCGGCGTGCATCCGCATGACATTCGACCAGGGCGTGTGCGGCGCGGCGGCGAAGAGCCGCCAGGTCCAGCGGGTCGAGGATGTCCACGCCTTTCCCGGCCACATCGCATGCGACGCGGCGTCGCGCAGCGAGATCGTGGTTCCGCTGATCCGCAACGGCGAACTGATCGGCGTGCTCGACATCGATAGCCCAAATCTGGCGCGGTTCGATGCGGAGGATGAAGCGGGGGT
>DATHFE010000071.1:0-46989 GCA_035318245.1 Sphingomicrobium sp.
GCCCAGGCCAAGGACGGCCGCGCGCACATCCTCGGCGAAATGGCCAAGGCGCTCGACCACACCCGCAGCGAGCTGTCGGCCCATGCGCCGCGGATCGAAACGATGTCGGTTCCCAAGGACAAGATCCGTGAGATCATCGGCACCGGCGGCAAGGTCATTCGCGAAATCGTCGCGACGACCGGCGCCAAGGTCGACATCGACGATGAGGGCGTGATCAAGATCTCCTCGTCCGACGTCGCCCAGATCGAGGCCGCCCGCCAGTGGATCCACGGCATCGTCGCGGAACCGGAAGTCGGCACGATCTACAACGGCAAGGTTGCCAACCTGGTCGATTTCGGCGCGTTCGTCACCTTCATGCCCGGCAAGGACGGGCTGGTGCACGTCAGCGAGATCAAGAACGAGCGGGTCGAGAATGTCCGTGACGTTCTGACCGAAGGCCAGGACGTCAAGGTCAAGCTCCTGGAAGTCGACCAGCGCGGCAAGGTCCGCCTGTCGATGCGCCTGGTCGATCAGGAGACCGGCGCCGAACTGGAAGACAGTCGCCCCCCGCGCGAACCGCGTGAAGGCGGCGACCGTGGTCCGCGCGGCGACAGCCGTGGCCCTCGCCGTGACGGCGGTGGCGGCGATCGCGGGCGTGGTCCGCGTCGCGAAGGCGGCGGCGATCGTGACCGTGGTCCGCGTCGCGAAGGCGGCGATCGTGGTCCCCGTGGCGAAGGCGGCGACCGCGGCCCGCGCCGCGAGCGTGAAAGCGGCGGTGCCGAGTCAGGCCCAGCGCCCGACTTCGCCCCTGCGTTCCTCAACCGGGATGATAACGACTAATCGTCATTCCCGCGAAATGCTGAAAACGCACTGTCCCCCAGACAGCGCTGGTTTTCAGCATGGAATCCAGCCTAGGCAACAGGAAAGGCCTCGCAGCAATGCGGGGCCTTTTTTGGTGTACGACGACCCATGCGCACGCGCCTGAGCATTTGCCTGAAGAAGGCGCGTTACCCGTCCGAACAGGACGCGCTTCTGGTCGCCCAGCGCGCCGGCGTAACGCTCAGGCCCTATCGCTGCGACCGCTGCCGAAAATTTCATCTGACCAGCCGAACCAAAGGCAAGCGCATGCCACGCCCCGCACCGTGAACGAATTGTAACGAGACCAAACGGCACTTCGCGCGTTGGGCCATCAGAGCGGGCACGAAGGAGAGTATACCGTGCTTGCTTTGTTGGCGGCCGCCCTCGCGGCGTCCACCCCGTCTCCCGCCCCCGCCCCTGCCGTCCAATCCCCCGCCCTCGATTCCGGCCCCGTTCTCGAATCAACCGCGCCATGGTGGGAAAGGATCACCGTCGTCGTCGACGACAAGGGCGAACAGAAATCCTGCCTTTATGAGACGAGCCGGAATGGCGCCGAAGCCTGCGACCCGGCGATGGCGGCCAGCGTGAAGGTGGACGGTGACAGCGACCCCGGTATCTTCTCGAAGGTGACCTTCGAGCGGCGGTTCAGCCCCGGCGGCCGTCCAGATGCCGGCCGGCTGCAGCCCGGCGACACTTTGCTCGGCCAGCAGGTGATGTTCCTGACCATCGATCCAAAGGGCGCGATCGAATCCTGCAAGCTGGTGGCGACCTCCGGCAACGCGCCCGCCGATTACGGCTGCGACCAGGCGCGCCAGGAACAGTTCCGGGCGCACGCAAATGCCCAGCCAGGCGCGCGCCAGGGCTTCATGACCGTCCTCGCCTACGGCCACACGGAGCGGATCGCTTAGATCGAATCTGACCGGAGTCGAAGATGACCGCTAGGTCAAACTGGAAGGGCCTCGCAGCGAGTGCGGGGCCTTTTTTGCGGAATGCCCTGTTGAGTGCGTTCTTTCGAAGCGGATATTGATGTGGGCCGCCCAAGGTGCGAAACAGTCGTGAGCCAATTTGCTTGCGATGCTTTGCCTCTGGAACACGGGCGGGACCATGGCCGAGTCCTATCAGTTCAAGCCCCATGAGCGCCCGATCATCCCGGGCTCTCCGTTTAACCCCGATCACCCGAGCCACCGGATGTGGGCCTATGGCGCGATTGGCGTCCTCGCAGCGCTGACCGGAGGGCTCGGCAATGCCCTGGTCATTGCCAACCTCGCCTTTTTCCAGGGCACGCTGGGCCTGACCGCCGTCGAAGCGGCCTGGATTCCCGCTGCCTATGTGATGACCAACGTCTGCGCGAACCTGGTGCTGGTGAAGTTCCGCCAGCAGTTCGGGCTTGGCCTGTTCATCAAGCTGGTGCTGATTTTGTATATCCTGACCGTCGTCACACATCTGTTCGTGCACGGCTTCTGGTCCGCGATCCTGATCCGGGCGGTCAGCGGAATCGCCGCCGCGGGCCTGATCACGCTCGGCATCCTGGCGATGCTCCAGGCATTTCCGGCGCCCAAGCGCCTCTTTGCGATCATGATCGGTATCAGCGTGCCTCAGCTGGCGACGCCGATCGCCCGTATGATTGCCCCCGGGCTGCTGGAATGGGGCGACTGGCGGATGGCGTATTTCTTCGAGCTTGGGCTGGCGCTGTTGACGCTGGCCGCGGTGCTCGCGCTTCCGTTTCCGCCGAGCGAGCGAGAGAAGGTGTTCGAGCGGGCCGATTTCATCACGATTGGCCTGCTGTTCCCGGGCATCGGCTTGCTGTGCGCTGCGCTCGCATTGGGGCGCACAATATGGTGGACCTCACAGCCGTGGCTTGGGTGGGCGCTGATCGGCGCGATTGTGCTGATCACCGCGGGCATCGCGTTCGAGCATCGGCGCGATCGTCCCCTGCTGACGACGCGGTGGCTCAGCCAATGGATCATTCTCCGCATCGCACTCATCGCGATCTTCGTGCGGATCCTGCTTTCCGAGCAGACGTTCGGATCGATCGGCCTGCTCTCCGCGCTCGGAATGGGCGTCGACCAGTTCCAGACCCTGTATGTCATCGTCACGCTGGCTTCGATCGCCGGACTGGTCACCGCGATCGTGACATTCCGCCCGCAGTCGCCGGCCCGCGGAATCCAGGTCGCGTGCCTGCTGATCGCGATCGGCGCCTTCATGGATGCCGGGGCGACCAATTTGACCAGGCCGGCCAACGTCTATCTGAGCCAGGCGCTGATCGGTTTCGGCGCTTTGCTGTTCATCGGCCCCGCCATGGTGATCGGCATTTCCCGCACGCTCTTGGCCGGGCCGCAGAACTTCATCAGCTGGGTCGTCTTGTTCAGCGCCACCCAGAACCTCGGCGGTCTATTCGGATCGGCCATTTTCGGAACGCTCCAGACAATACGCGAGAAGTTCCATTCGCATGATCTCGTCGAGCAGGTGTTGCTAACCAATCCGGCGGTTGCCGGCCGCTTGTCGGCAAGCGCAAGCCAGGTGAGCGGCGTCATTATCGACCCGGTGTTGCGGTCGGCGCAAGGCGCTGCGCTTCTGAGCAGCGCCGTCGCGCGGGAGGCGAACGTCCTGGCCTATAACGACGTGTTCCTGGTCATTGGCATCCTCGCCTGCCTGCTGTTCCTGTGGGGTGTGTCGATCGAGCTTCGCATGCGGCAGCGTGGTGAGATTTCGCCGATCATACTGCTTGTGCAACGGCTGGCGGCCATGGCATCGGACGGCGCCAAGGAAGGACAGCCATCATGACATCGGCTGACAACCCGGAAGTTACCGCCTTGAGCGACCCGGCGACTAGACCTGCCGAGGCCGCGCGGGATTCCTCGCAGCCCGTGAAGGCTGCTCCTGCGGCCACCCCGCCAGCGGGCCCCGATCCGCAGCCCGTCTCGGTCGCCGCGCCGACGCGCTGGAATCCGCCGGCGCGCTCTTTGCCCACCAGCGCGGTGATCGTCCTGCTCATCGCGGGCGCCATCGTCGCCATTCTCTACGCCTGGCAGCTGCCGCCCTTCGGCGAGCGCCACGAGCAGACCGACGATGCCTATGTCCGCGGCCAAACCACCGTCATCAGCCCCCAGGTCTCGGGCTATGTGGCCCAAGTGCCGGTCAAGGACTTCGAGAACGTGACCGAGGGACAAGTTCTCGTCCGGATCGAAGACCGGATCTACAATGCCAGGGTGGCCCAGGCGCGCGCCAATGTCCTCACACAGGTCGCAAACCTGAATAATTCGGCACAAGCGCAGAAATCGAAGGAGGCCAGCGAGCTTTCTCAGGATGCCGGGATCGCCAATGCCGAGGCGCAGCTCCTCAGAGTCCAGGCGGATACGCGCCGCGTTAACTCGCTCATCGCCCACGGTTGGGTTTCGCCGGCAGACCGCGACCGTCAGGTCGCCGCCCTGCGCGCCGCCGAAGCCCAGCTGAGGGAAGCGCGCGCCGATCGCGAAATCGGCAGGCAGGATGTGCGGACCGTCGTCGTCGGCCGCGCCGGCCTTGGCGCCAATGTCGATGCCGCGAAGGCCCAGGTCCGCCTTGCTCAAATCGACCTTGATCACACGGTCATCCGCGCGCCACTGGCCGGCCAGCTGAGCGAGGTCGGAGTCCGGCAGGGCCAATATGTCACGGCCGGCACGCAGCTGATGTTCCTGGTGCCGAAGACACATTGGGTGACGGCCAATTTCAAGGAAGCCCAGACGCGAAAGATGCGGGTGGGCAAGCCGGCATCCTTTACGATCGATGCGCTGGGCGGCGCTCGGCTGAAGGGCCATGTCGAAAGCCTGGCTCCTGCCGCGGGCTCTGAATTTGCGGTGCTCCGCCCCGACAATGCGACGGGCAATTTCGTAAAGGTCGCTCAGCGCATCGCCGTGCGGATACGGATCGATCCCGACCAACCACTCGCCAGCCGCCTCCGGCCGGGAATGTCGGTCGTTGCACGCATTGAAACGGGCAGGTAAATCCTGAGACGTGCCCGCCGATTGCGGCTGCGACAGGCGCGAGACAGGGCTTCATGACCGTCTTTGCCTACGGCTACACAGAGCAGCTCGCTTGGCTCGACCCTGAGCGAAAGAGGAAGGGCCTGGCAGCGCGAGGCCTTTTGGTGTGGCGCGATTTTGCCATCCGCTTTCGACCCATTGCGGACAATCATGGCGGGATGCTTTGCCAAAAAAACGCGCGCGGCCGGTGAGGGCCGCGCGCATCTTGAGGTCATCGATGGACCGGGCTTAGTAGCCGCGACTGTACGCCGCGTTCACGCGCTTGATGTCGATGTTGCTGACATAACCGCGATAGTCGACCCGGCAGCTGAAACGCAGGTCGGCGCCCTGGTTGCCATAGCCCTGGTTGCCGTAGCCCTGGTTGCCGTAGGCGCCGCGGGTGTTGACGCCCGAGGCCATCACACCCGAAACCTTCAGGCCATTCGACTTGCGTTCGACGCTGGTGATCCCGACGACCCGGGCGGAACCGACATCATTGTAGCCGTTGTTGCCATAGCCCCGGCCGTTATAGCCTTGGTTGTAGCCGCCATAGCCAGCTTGGCTGACCCGCGCCTGGGCGGCACGGGCGCACTGGTCGACCGCGACGCGGTCATTGCCCTGGCCATATTGGCCATAGGCGCCGCCGCCGAGAACCTGGTTGAGCAATTGCCCGACCACGTTACCATTGCTGTTGCCGTAGCCATTGTACGGATAGGATTGCGCGAAAGCCGGGGCCGCGGCCCCCACCACCATCGCCAGACCGGCCGCACCGGTCAGAATCTTTGACATGATCAACATTGCCACACTCCTAAATAAAGCGCCGAAAAAGTCCGGCCGGTCGATGTGAACAACGCTTCTAGGCTTGAACGGGTGCATCGAATCTGAATATAAAAAGCACCTCCCATTCATATTTATTAACAGAATTAGGCGCTATTTTCATTTTCCTTCCGGACTCTCCGGCAGGTTTATCTTGGACAATCCGAGAAAATAGTCGCAGGACAGCCGCCGTAGCCGCAAAGCGGCATTCATATTCAGGAGAAGATTTGTGACCGAGATCAACAAGGACGAAAAGACGGTAGTCGCCAGGAGCGACTTCAATGTCGCGAACGTCATCGCCGCGATCGCATTGCTGCTGCTTGTGCTGGGCCTGCTCAAATATTTCGGTGTGTCGCCCATCTGACCCACAGCGGCTCCGCCCATTGCGGAGACCTTGAAGCGGGTCCATCGTCAACGCTCACCGCAAAGGCTGTTGGTGGAAGGATTAAGTGCCATGCCAACAACAACTTCGCGGGAAACGTCCAGGGAACGCGTGGCGCGCCTTCGCCAGGATGCGCGAAAGCTGCTGAACCAGCGCACACTCGGTTCTGACGAGTCCGACGAGGCAATGGCCGAAATGGTCAGGCGAAACATCCGCGAGCATGGCGCCTGACGGCCGCGCGACTAGCGCAAATCAATAAACCGGACCAATACAAATCAATAAAGGCGACATCCGGCCATGGATGGCCTAGAGTCTGCAACCCCATGCTGACCTCGACCGACAAAATCCGTGACGCGCAGATCTTGGCGCAAGCGATCGTCAACACGATTCCCGAGCCGTTCCTGGTGCTCGACGACAAGTTTCACGTCCTCGCCGCCAGCCGCTCCTTCTACGCAACGTTCAAGGTCGATCCCGAACAAACGCGGGATTGCCTGCTTTACGATCTGGGCGATGGGCAATGGGATATTCCCGCGCTTCGCTTGCTGCTCGAGACAATCATTCCCGAGAAGACGTCGATGGACGGCTTCGAGGTCGAGCATGATTTCCCGGGTGTCGGACGAAAGACGATGCTGCTGAACGCGCGCAAGGTGCTTTACGACGACAGCCCCAATGCGACGATTCTGCTGGCGTTCAGCGACATCACGGCGCGCCGGGTGATTGAGCACGAGAAGGAAGATTTGCTCGAGCGGACCGAGGAATTGCTGCGGCAAAAGCAGGTGCTGCTGCAGGAAATGGAGCACCGCGTCGCCAACAGCCTGTCGATCATCGCCGCCATATTATTGTTGAAGGCGGGCGCGGTCACTTCGGAGGAAACCCGCCAGCATCTTCGCGAAGCGCATCAGCGGGTGATGTCGGTGGCCGAGGTTCAACTCCACCTCCATGCATCGCACGGCATCGAGCGGATCGATGTCGGGACCTATCTGACCAAGCTGTGCGGCGCGCTCGCCGCGTCGATGATCGGGGAACAGCAACCGATCGCGGTCAAGGTGATCAGTGACGAGGGAACGGTCGATTCCTCCAATGCGGTCAGCATCGGACTGATCGTTACCGAGCTCGTCATCAATGCGATCAAATATGCCTTCCCCGCGGACAAGGCCGACGCGCAAATCCTTGTGACGTATGAAGTCGACGGATCCGACTGGAAACTCGCGGTTGCGGACAATGGAGTCGGGCGGGTTCCGGGGCAGGCTCCGCAGGCGCCGGCTGGGTTGGGAACGACCATCGTCAATGCGCTGGCCAAGCAACTCGACGCCCAGGTGGATTTGGACGGCGGCGATTCCGGCCTAAAGGTGTCGATCACACGGGCAACCTTCGCGTCGCACGTGCCGCAGGCCGCCTGACTTCAGGCCAGCACCGCCGCGACCGCATAGGTCAAGGTCTGCTCCGAAAACGGCTTGCCGACGACTGTGTGGTGCGGCATCCGTCGCCGGACCTCCTGGGCATTGCCGGTTATGAAAATGACGGGCGTGGACGGCTTCGGGCCAATGGTGCGCACGGTTGCGATGCCGCATCCCGGCGTCAGCTGAACATCGGCGGTGATCAAATCGGGGCATCTTTGTGCGGCAGCGTCGATGGCGGTTTGCATGGAGTGCGCGATGTCGAAGGTTGCAAAGCCGCAGTCGCGCAACACATCCTCGATCGCCATGGCGATCATGAACTCGTCCTCGATGATCAGCGCGTGCATGGCTGCCCCAATCCTGTTCCCGCCTGATCGGCCTAGATCGACTGTATGTTCCTTGCGCAGGTCAGGCCGTCGCTGTCTGTGCCGATGGCATAGGAAAAGCGCTCGCCGGCCGCGGGAGTGTTCCGCTTGTTGATCCACCAAAGGTCGCTTCTGTCGAAGCCGAGATCCGCGCCACTGGCTTCCGACTTGATCGAGCCACGGCCGTTTTCCTTGTCGAATGAGTTGACGGTGCCAAATGGCATGGTGAGTTCCTTTGTTTCCAGGAGCCGGAATCGGCGCCCTTCCGCTAGGAGGCGTCAAAGATAGGAGGCAGGTGCGGCTGAGCGCCCAAAACCGTCGATCGCGACTGGTAGCAATGAGTATAACTCGCCCAGGCGCGTTACGTTGCGGTTGGGCTGATATTAGATGGCTTGTGCGGCGCGATTGGGCTGGGATTAGGTGCGTTGAGGGAGCTGCCACCGGAATGAAGGATCGTCGGGGCAGCATGGCCGGGGGCCACGCGAACACGGCGATGCGGACCGTGGCCCACCCCGCGAGCGTGAGCGATCATCGGCGCGTCCCTGCTACCCCGCTCCCTCAAGGGGAGAGGCCGGGTGAGGGTGAGGGTGACCTAGCGCCACCCCAAGCCGGGTCGAAGATGGCCTTCAGGTCAAACAGGAAAGGCCCCGCAGCGACGCGGGGCCTTTTGTGATGGGTCTCGAGCGTCCGCTAACGATCCATTGCGGGAACTGGAAGGAAGGATGGGGCTGATGGACCTCCGGTAGCGGAGAGAATCCAGCCAATCCGGAGGCCCACGATACCTAAATCAAGAAGTCGCTGGCCTGCAGCGTGTGGAGCCCGGCGAGGTGTATCATGAAATCGGCGATTCCGTCGCCGTTGATATCACCCTGTACATAAGTGTCGCCGCTGACCTTCTCATAGCGCAGCTCGCCGGCCATGTGGCTGAATGCCGATGTGCCGACGAAACCAAAGCCCTGATCACCAGCAAGCAGCGAGTTGGCATCGACGCCGCCAAGATCAATCGTGTCGCCCGCGGCGAAGTCGGTGATTTGGTCGGCCGTAGTCCTTGTCGCCCCGCCAAAATCGCCGTCGTCGAAAACGAACCTATCGTTGCCGGCGCCACCGACGAGCTTGTCCTGGCCGGTGCCGCCTGTGAGCGTGTCGTTGCCGGTGCCGCCGAACAGGTCATCGTCGCCAGCCTGACCATTGAGGCTGTCGTTGCCGCCATTGCCGTAAAGCTTGTTGGCACTGGCGGTTCCGGCGATGGTGTTGTCGAGGTCGTTGCCCCTGCCGACGAGGCCTGAGCCGGTTAGCGTCAGATCCTCAACATTGGCGCCGAGCGTGTAGTTGGTCGAGGCAATGACTTGGTCATGCCCTTCCCCGGCACTCTCGCTCGCGAGATCGGTACCGTCGCTGACGAAATAGGTGTCGTCGCCAGTGCCGCCGTACATCCGGTCGTGTCCCGCGCCGCCGGTCAGCGTATCGTTGCCGCCATTGCCGAAGAGATCATCGTCGCCGTTGCCGCCGGTCAGCGCATTATCCGCGCCATCGCCGCGCAGCACGTCATTGAAGCCCGAGCCGACGAGCTTCTCGATGCCGATCAGCGTGTCCGTCCCTGCGCCGACGGTGTTTTGCGCTCCGGCAAGGCCAAGGTCGACGTTCACTCCCACCGCAGCCGACGCATAGCTCGCGGAGTCCGTGCCCGCACCGCCATTCAGCATGTCATCGCCCGAGCCGCCTTCCAGCGTATCGTTTCCGCCGCCGCCGCTAAGCGAATTATTGGCGCCGTTCCCCTGCAGCACGTCGCCGAAAGCGGAGCCGAGCAAATTCTCGATGCTGACGAGGGTGTCGATTCCGGCACCACCGGTATTTTGCGCCCCAGCGAGCGCCAGGTTGACGTTCACCGCGGCCGACGTCGAATAACTGGCAGTGTCGACGCCAGCGCCGCCATCGAGCGTGTCGTTGCCGATCCCGCCAATCAGCGTGTCATTGCCGTCATTGCCGTACAGCGTGTCGTTGCCGGCGCCTCCATTCAGCGTGTTGGCCGCGCCATTGCCGGTCAACACGTTATTGAGCGCATTGCCGGTGCCGTTGATGGCCGCCGCACCGGTCAGGACGAGATTCTCAATGTTGATCCTGCCGGGGTTGGTCGCCAGACTGTAGGTAATGCTGGTCTGGACCGTGTCAGTTCCTTCGCCGGCATTCTCGAAGACGCTGTCGAAGGTCGAATCCACGATGTAGATGTCGTCGCCCGCGCCGCCCTCCATGCTGTCGCCGTCAGCCCCGCCGTCGAGCAGGTCGTTGCCATCGCCACCCTGGATCGTGTCGAACCCCGCGCCGCCGTGGAGCTGGTCGTCCCCTCCGTTCGCGTAGATATTGTCAGACAATGCCGAGCCGATGACCGTATCCGCCGAGTCGCTGCCCGCGACGACCAGGAATCCATCGCTGGTGAATCCGGTCAGATCGAGGACGTTGCCGGCGGGATTGAGCAAGAAGCTGACGTAATTCTGCGCGTTCAGACCGGACAGGGACATCGTTCCCGCTTCCGCGAACGCGAACATGCCGGAAAGCGTTGTGACCCCGGATAAGTTCGCCTGGGTGATGCTAAATCCGGTGCCGCCCATCGTTTTCAGCACTTCGATACTGTCGAGCGTAACACCGGCGAGAGACAGATACTGGTCATCGAAACTCGACGGAGCGACGTTGATTAGCGTGTCGAAGCCAGTGGCGCCGTGAATCTGCTCGCCCGCCACCAGATCCATTTCGCCATCGACGTAGATCTGATCGTCGCCGCCACCGGCGCTGATGACGTCCGCCCCGGCGCCGCCGTGAATCTCGTCGGCTTCGGCCGTGCCGTTGATGGTATCGTCCCCGCCCATGCCATAAACCGCGATCGAGCTAGACAAAGTCAGGGTGTCGGCGAAGTTTGACCCCCACAGGCCGATGACCTGCTGGATGTTCTGGATCGTGCCGCCGCCGAGCGCATATGGGCTGCCAGATTCGAGATCGCCGACGTTGAGAGTGACCCCCGACTCTGCTCCGATAAGCGAAAGCGACAGGCTATTGGTCCCGGCCCCGCCGTCTATGTCGTCGCCGTAGCCGGCGTACAATGTGTCGTCTCCGCTTCCGCCGTCCAAGACGTCATGCTCGGCGCCGGTGTCGACTCGCTCCAGCCAGCCGATTCCGCCCCAGCCGGCATTTTCGGTGCCGCCCGAAAACAGGAGGTCGCTGCCGTCATTGCCACTGATGATGTCGGCGCCTTCGCCACCAATCAGAGTGTCGCTGGCCGCTGAGTCGGTGATTTTGTCGTCGCCCTCGTCCCCCGAAGCAACAGTGCCGTATGTCTGGTTGTAGGTGACGTTGATGGTGTCATTGCCGTCCCCGCCGGAGATGCCGCCGGCAAGGGTCAAAATGTCGTTCCCATCCCCGCCAAATGCTGTGGCAAAGGGGTAAGATACGCCATCGCCCGTGATCGTGATCACGTCATCGCCGGCATCGCCATAGTAAGCGCCATTCTGTCCAATGCCGGTGTAGGACTGGCTGACTTCGATCGTGTCGTTACCGTTGCCGCCGTAAATGTTCCCCGTGTTCCTGCCGGCAATGAGGTGGTCGTTTCCATCCAGGCCGAAGATCGGCGCGTAATTGGTCCCAAAATCGCCACCCTGATCACTACCGGTGATGGTATCATCGAGGTTGCTGCCCTCGATCCACAGCACCGAGCGGATGTTCGAAATCGAATTCCCGGCAATTGTCAGCGTGCCGGCGTTGTCGAGATCGTGGAAATCGGCGATCACACCCGAGCTCGCCCCCGCGAAGCTGATCAGCAGGTCGGCAAGATCGTCCCCGCCGTCGACGATGTCGCCATAGCCGGCATAAATGAGGTCAATCCCGGCGCCGCCGTTAAGCGTGTCGACGTCGGTTCCTGTGTCGAGGACCGGGGGTACGAAGTCGGGGTTGTTGTTGAAGAAGGGGCGCCCCCAGGGCGGCGAGATTTCGGCTGAATAGATGGTGTCGTCGCCGGCTCCGCCGTCGATCGTGTCGGCGCCGGCGCCGCCCGAAAGCAGGTCGTTGCCGTCGTCGCCGGAAATAGTGTCATCGCCGGCTGCCCCGGACAGCATGTCACTGCCCGCCGTGCCAGTCATCATGTCGTCGCCAGGGGTGCCCATGAAATGCAGGGCAGGCTGGATGGTCGCGACATCGGTGTTGCGGAAGGTGATGATATCCGTGCCCGAAAGCGTCACGATGACGTCGCTTCCGTCCTGGACGATTGATTGCGCCGAGGCGTAGTCGAAGATTTTGACCTCATCAAAAGATTCGAGGTTGTAGACCTCATCCTGGTCATCGCCGGCGTGGAACTGGACGACATTGCGCCAGCCGTAGGACGTTTCGATGATGTCGT
The DNA here is from genome assembly GCA_035318245.1 of Sphingomicrobium sp. Taxonomy (GTDB): domain Bacteria; phylum Pseudomonadota; class Alphaproteobacteria; order Sphingomonadales; family Sphingomonadaceae; genus Sphingomicrobium. The sequence continues at coordinate 12,180 of DATHFE010000071.1, forward strand.
TGCCGTCACCGCCGTTATAAGTGGCGTTGCCCCCGTAGCTGCTGGTCAGATGGTCGTTGCCTCCGCCGCCGATTAGGACGTCGTCGCCGTACGAACCGTTAATTTGGTTATTCGCGTCGTCCCCGGTGAGAACGTCATTTCCAAAGCTGCCAAGCAGATTTTCGATGCCGATTAGCGTGTCCGTGCCCGCTCCGCCGGTATTCTGGGGACCTTCGAAGGCAAGTGAGACCGTCACGCCGGTGTTTGAAGTATCGTAAGTGGCCCAATCGCTGCCTGCGCCGCCGTCAAGAACATCGTCGCCCCCGCCGCCGCTGAGCGTATCGTCCCCATCGCCTCCGTCGATGGTATCATCCCCATCGCCACCATTGATCGTATCATTACCCTCAAGGCCGTTGATGGTATCATCGGTGTCAGTTCCGTCGAGATAGTCGTCACCCGATGTTCCATTGATCGTCGGCATAAAGTCTCCATTTCCGGCTCTACAGGGCTTTCGAAGATGTCAGGCGCGCCTTCGGCCGGGCAGCAATTGCTGTCCGTCCTACGATCAGGCTGCGGCTGGATTATCCCCGAAGCGCTCAATTCACTCGCGCGAATCCCAAGGCTCCGCGCATGGGCTCAACGCTAATCGGAAATTTGCCGCTGACAACCGATAATATTTGTAAATGCCTCAAATCCCTGCGGAGTTGGCCCAAACGCCACAGGTTTCTCAATCCGCTAATAAACCCCTGTCCTGCAGCGTGCCAAATAGGTTATAATTTTGCGAATCGGTAAGGGGGGGTGGCATGATCTTGGGGTGCGAAGAGCAGAGTGGCACCCTTGCTGTCACCCTCGCTGTCACCCTGGCCGCGCCGAAATTGATGGTCAGTGGCGCCATCAAGGCGCGGAGAAACCAGCACAAATCGGCAAAGGTGATACCGAAGTTCACAACCCCCCCATCGGGGGGTGCCTTGGGTGACAGCGTCGCGCTGTTCGCGCCGCGCCGCTCCGTCGACCTTGAAATGCCGACATTGCAAAGGCTTGCCGATGGTGGAATGTTTCAGCGCCATGCTTCCCTTCACCCCGACCCGCCGCGATCTCATCACCGCCGCGCCCGTCGCCCTCGCGGCCAGCATCTTGCCCGCGCCGCTGTGGGCGCAACCCGGGCCGTCAGGCCTGCAATTTTTGGTGGTCGGCGATTGGGGCCGCGATGGCGCGATGTACCAGCGGCGTGTCGCGCGCTTCATGGCCAAGGCCGCCCGCGAAACGCGCAACCGCTTCATCGTCACCACCGGCGACAATTTCTACAAGCGCGGCGTTTCGGATGCGCGCGACCCCCAATGGGACAGCTCGTTCGAGCAGATCTACAGCGACCCCGCCTTGCAAACCCACTGGTTCCCCGTGCTCGGCAATCACGACTGGCTCGGCAATGTCGTGGCGCAATTCGACCGCTCGAGCATCAGCCCACGCTGGCACCTGCCCTATTACCGCTACACCATCCGCGGTCGCGATTTCGGTCATCCGGAGGTCGACCTGTTCTTCATCGACACCGTCAGCTGGCAGGGCGAAACCGGCTTCTGGCGCTGGCTCGGCAGCAGCACCCGGCCGGAGGAACCGCAAGCGGAGCGGAATTGGCTGGAGCAGCAGCTTTCCGCCTCCTGCGCCCGCGTCAAGCTCGTCTTCGGCCACCACCCGATCTACTCGGTCGCCAAGCATGGCGGGGCGATGCAAATGCCCGATCTCGACCGTATCCTGCGCGCCCACGGCGTCACCGCGTTCATCACCGGCCACGACCATTGCCTCTATCACATCAGCCGCACCGACGCCGACGGCGGTACGCTGCATTACATTTGTTCGGGCGGCGGGTCGGAGGAATTGCACGATTACAAGGGCGGCCCCGTGTCCGGATGCGTGCTGAAGCGGGATTGCCCCGATGGCCATCCCCTCGCCGCCGACGCCCCCCACTGGCACAGTTACTTCGACCGCGCCGGCTTCGCCGCGCTGGATGTGGGCTCCGACCGTCTGGCGCTCCGCTTCATCGACCGCGATGGGCTTGACCGTTACCAGGCGACCATCCTGGCCCCGGCGGCGGCCCGTCAGCCTTGCGTCGCAAGTGCCTGAGCGGCCAGCAGCAGGGCGCCTTTCGGCCCGGCATCGTCGCCCAGCTCCGCCGCGACGACCATCTGGCTGGCCATCGGGAGGTATCCGCCGATCAGTTGCTGGGTGCGTGTCGCGATCCGCTCGACCAGCATCTGCCGCCCCTCGATCACCCCGCCGCCCAGCACGATCCGCTCGCACGCCAGCGTCAGCCGCAGATTGGCGCAGGCCTGCGCGATCACCTCGACCACCGAATTCCACAGCGGATCGTCGTCGGCGACTTTCGCGCCCGGCCGTCCCGCGCGCTGGGTGATCGCGATTCCGGACGCCAGGCCTTCCAGGCAATCGCCGTGAAACGGGCAGCTTCCGGCGAATTTGTCACCCTTCGCCCGCACCACGCGCATATGCCCAGCTTCGGGGTGGAGCTGGCCGGTGACTGGCTGCCCCGCAACGACGATCCCCGCGCCAATGCCGGTGCCGACGGTGATGTAGACATGGTCGCTGCAGCCGCGCGCCGCGCCCCATGCCCCCTCGGCCAGCGCCGCCGCGGTGACGTCGGTGTGGATCGCGACGGGAGCGTCGATGACCTCCGCCAGCGGGCCGAGCAGGTCGGCGCCCGACCAGCCCTTCTTGGGCGTGTCGAGCAGGCGGCCGTAGAGCGCCTGGCCAGGGTCGATGGCGATCGGTCCGAAGCTGGCGATGCCGAGCGCGGCGATCGGGTAGATCTTGTCCCACCGAGCAAGCCGCTCGCCGAGCAAGTGGAGCGTTTCTTTCGGAGTTGTCGTCGGAAGCCGCACCCGCTCGAAAATGTCGGTGCCGCGGGCCAGCACCGCCACCGTCTTCGACCCGCCAAGCTCGATCCCGGCGAGGATCTTCGGGTCCCGCTTAGGCAAGGTTGGTCGCGATCATCTTTGGCTCCCGACTGTCGCGCGCATCATTACCGTTCGGCGGGACGATGCAAGGGCCCGCTGATTGGGCGCGCGGCGCAATTGCATGAGGGAAAAAGCGCGGCTAAAGAGCCGCTGCCGAAGGGCGGGGGCTGTAGCTCAGATGGGAGAGCGCTGCAATCGCACTGCAGAGGTCAGGGGTTCGATTCCCCTCAGCTCCACCAGCCCCGCGAGCGCATGTTCGGTTGGCCCGAACCGGCTTTCGCTTCGCCGCTCCGGCGGAACGGCAATCCTCCTAAATCGTTCTTACGGCTACATCTTTCGGGCCTGTTTTCCCGATCGATGAGCCCCTGGAGGACCACATGGCATATGACCCGTATGAATCGCGCCGCGGATGGCGCGACCCCCGCACGTCACGCCCGCGCGACGACCGCTTTGGCGACCGCGAGGACCGCGGCTTTTTCGAGCGCGCCGGCGATGAAATCGCCAGCTGGTTCGGTGACGAAGAGGCCGAACGGCGGCGGCTGGCCGAACGCGGCGACCGCGAAGACTGGCGTGATCGTCCGGCCCGCGATGATCGCTTCGGACGCCCGCCGGCGACGCGCGACGAGGAGCTTCGCCGCCCCTACACCGGCCGCATGACCTCGCGTGGCGATTTCGCCGGGCGTTATGGCTTCGGCAGCGCTTATCATGGCGACACGTTCGACCGTGGCAGTTCGCAGCGTTTCTCGGAACGCGGCGGCTTCGACCCGCAGTATGGCGAATGGCGCCAGCGCCAGATCGACTCGCTCGACCGCGATTACGACGAGTATCGCCGCGAGAATCAGTCGCGCTTCGAACGCGATTTCGCCGGCTGGCGCGACCAGCGGCAGACCAAGCGCCAGCTGCTCGGCCAGATCCGCGAGCATATGGAGGTGCTCGGCAGCGACAACGAGCACGTCGGCACGGTCGACCGCGTCGCCGGAGATCGCCTGATCCTGACCAAGAGCGATCCCGAAGCGGGCGGCATCCATCATTCGCTGATGTGCACGACGATCGAGCGGATCGAGGGCGACAAGGTGATCCTCGACACCAGCGCCGAGCAGGCCAAGGCGCGGTGGCGCGATGAAAGCCGCGATCGCGCGCTGTTCGAGCGTGAAGACCAGGGTGAAGCCGGCCCGCACATCCTCGATCGCAGCTTCTCGGGCACCTACCGCTAGACGCTGACAGCCCTTTTGACCGGGCAACAAGAGGCCCGGCCGCGCCATCCCCCGCGGCCGGGCCTTTTCCTTGGCTCCCGGCGCGCCTATCGAGCGGCAGCCCCGCCTTTCTCACGGAGAAGAATATGGCCCGCGCCTGGCATCTGATGAGCCGCCCGAATGGGCTTCCGGCCGCCGACAATTTCGCGCTGAAGGATATCGAACTTCCGGCACTCGGCGAGGGCATGGTCCGCGTCGCCAATCGCTGGCTGTCGGTCGATCCCTACATGCGCGGGCGGATGAACGACGTGAAAAGCTACGTCCCGCCGTTCGCGCTCGATGCGCCCCTGGAAGGCGGCGCGGTCGGCGAAGTGGTCGAATCCAACGACCCTAATTTCAAGCCGGGCGACTGGGTGTTGCACATGGCCGGCTGGCGCGACGAAGCGGTGCTGCCAGCGGCCGCGCTCAACAAGCTGCCCGACCTCGGCGTCGAGCCGCAAGCCTTTCTGGGTAATCTCGGCCTGACCGGTGCGACGGCTTACTTCGGCCTGCTCGACGCCGCTTCGGCCAAGGAAGGCGATATTGTGTTCGTGTCCGCCGCCGGCGGCGCGGTCGGCTCGGCGGTGGTCCAGATCGCCAAGGCCAAGGGCATGACCGTCATCGGCTCCGCGCGCGGAGCGGAAAAATGCGACGGCTTCGTCCGCTCGCTCGGCGCCGACGAAGTGATCGACTACACCGCCGGCCCGATCGTCAAATCGCTCGCCGCCGCAGCACCCAAGGGTATCGACGTCTATTTCGACAATGTCGGCGGCGATCACCTCGACGCCGCCTTCGCCCACGCTCGCCTGAGAGCGCGTTTCGCGATTTGCGGGATGATCCATGGCTATAATGCCACCGAGCCAATGGCTTTTCGGTACATCATGCGGGTGATCGGCATGCGCATCCGCGTCCAGGGATTTATTTATACCGATTATATTCCCCGCCTGGCCGAATTCTATCGTGATATGGCCGGCTGGATCGCCAGCGGCGCGGTCAAGCCGCGCGATACGATCGTCGAGGGTCTGGAGCAGACCCCGGACGCCTTTCTAGGTCTGTTCAGCGGCGCCAACACCGGAAAGATGCTGGTCAAAATATGACAGCGCCGTTCGATCTTGCGGGTATCGACCACGTCGTCTTGCTTGTCGACGACATGACGCAAGCCACGGATTTCTACACCGGCGTTCTCGGCTGCTCGGTCGACAATGACCTGCCCCAATATGGCATGAGGCAATTGCGTGCCGGCGATGCGCTGATCGACCTCGTCGACATTGGTTCCCCGGAGGGCGCCTGGGCTCGCCCCGAAGTCGCGGGCGGGCGTAACGTGGACCATGTCGCGCTGGCACTTCGGCCCGCCGATCCAGAGGCGGTGCGGCGGCACCTCGCCGAGAATGGCGTCGCGATCGTCGAGGAGGGTGACCGGGTCGGCGCTCTCGGCGATACACTATCCTTCTATGTCCGCGACCCGTCGGGCAACCAAATCGAACTCAGTTTCCCTCCCCAAGCCTAGCGGGCGTATTTGCATGCCGCTGGGTTCCCAGTGGTTAGGCCGCGCTGCAGGGCTTCCTTGCGCTGGGCCGAGCTGCCGTGGGTGAAGCTTTCCGGCACAACGGTTCCCTGCATCTGCTTCTGCAGCGTGTCGTCGCCGATCGCTTCGGCCGCACGCATGCCTTCCTCCATGTCGCCAGGCTCCATCAGATTCTTGTCGTTGGCGGCCCACACGCCGGCATAGCAGTCGGCCTGCAGCTCGATGCCGACCTGGATCGCGTTACCGGCGGTCCGCGATATCCCCGACTGCGCCCGTTGCGCCTGGTCGAGCGTGCCAGTGAGGTCTTGGACATGATGGCCGACCTCATGCGCCACGACATAGGCCATGGCGAAATCGCCCGGCGCGCCGAACCGTTGCGAAAGCTCGTTGAAGAAATCGGTGTCGAGATAGACTTTCTTATCGGTCGGACAATAAAATGGACCCATCGCGGATTGCGCGGCCCCGCAGCCCGATTGGGTCCCCCCTTTATAGAAGATCAGGGTCGTGGGCGTGTATTTCTGCCCCGACGCTGCGAACAGGTCCGTCCAGCGCCGCTCGGTCGATCCGAGCACACGCAGCACCAGATCCTGAGTGGTCGGGTCCAGGGTCGACTTGCCCGCCGGCGCGCTGGCAGTCGGACCGCCGCTGCTCAATATACCACCGCCGCCACCCAATGAGTTCAGCACGCAATAACCGAGCAGCAGTATCAGGATTCCGACGATCCCGAAGCGGCTCGCGACTAGGCTGAGAATGAGGCCAAACGCTCCGCCGCCCCCACCGCCGCCGAAGCCCACGCCCGGTTGCCCGGTTCGATCCTCGAAATTCCTGCTCGGATCCTCGTCGCCCAGCCGCATGCTGCTCTCCCTGCCTTACTCGCCCAATGCGCGAAACGCCGTGACGGTTGCAAATCACTCCTTACGCGGCAAAGGCGTCCGTCAACACCAGGAGTTTCCCCATGCAACTTCGCGGCAAAGTCGCACTCATCACCGGATCGACCTCGGGCATCGGCCTCGCCATCGCTCGCGCCTTCGCCGCCGAGGGCGCCAGTGTGATGCTCAATGGTTTCGGCGACAGCGCCGAGATTGAAAATATCCGTGGCCAGATCGCCCTCGCATCGCGCGCCAAAGTACTCCACGATGGCGCCGACCTGTCCGACCCTGTGGCAATCGAAGCCATGGTCGCGCGCTGCATCGCCGAGCTTGGCGCACCCGCGATCCTGGTCAACAATGCCGGGATCCAGCATGTCGCCCCGGTCACCGAATTCCCTCCCGCCAAATGGGACGCGATCATCGCTATCAATTTGACCGCGGCGTTCCACACCACGCGCCTTGCGTTGCCCGGTATGCGCGCCGCTGGCTGGGGCCGGATCATCAATACGGCGTCGGCCCACAGCCTCGTCGCCAGCCCCAATAAGTCCGCCTATGTCGCAGCCAAGCATGGCATCGCCGGCTTCACCAAGACCGTCGCGCTGGAGGCCGCGCGCGATGGTGTTACGGTCAATTGCATTTCGCCGGGCTATGTCTGGACGACCCTGGTCGAAAACCAGATCCCCGACACGATGGCGGCGCGCGGCCTGACCCGCGACCAGGTGATCAACGATGTCCTGCTCGCCGCCCAGCCGACCAAGCGCTTCGTCACGCCGGAGGAGGTGGCCGCATTGGCCCTGTTCCTAACCCGCGACGAAGCGGGGTCGATCACCGGCGCGAACGTCAGCATGGACGGCGGCTGGACGGCGCAATAGCCACGCGCAGCCATGCTGGGGGCATGGCGAGCATGGCTATGGTGCCCCGGCGCCCGTGCTGGATTGCTTCGCTGCGCTCGCAATGACAAACAGTGCCGATGCGATCCTTCCGCCCGCTAATTGTCGCCGCGCTGTTTTTGCCGCTTCCCGCGTGCGCGGTGATGCGGCCGGCCGGTGAGGTCATCGTAAAGCCGACCCGCGACTGGCGCGGAGTCGCTACCAGCGCGGACCGCGAGCGGCTGCGCGAATGGCGTACGGCGTTTACCAAGGCGTTGGCGAAAGCACGCGCAACGGGTCACGGCGCGGAGATCGACAGCGAGGGCGTGCTGCTCGAGCCCGATGCCGCGCTCGGTGCACCCCCAATCCCCAACGGCAATTTCAGATGCCGTGTGATCAAGCTCGGTGCCAAGTCTGAGGGCATGCTCGACTATGTCGCCTACCCCGCCTTCCAATGCCGCATCCGCCAGGAAAGAGATCGGCAGGCCTTCGCCAAGCTGACCGGGTCACAGCGCCATGTCGGACTGATTTTCCCCGGTGACACGCTCCGCCAAGTCATGCTCGGCACCCTGGTTCTCGGCGACGAGACCCGCGCGATGCAATATGGCCGCGATGCCGATCGCGACGTCGCCGGTTATGTCGAGCGCATCGGTCCCGATCGCTGGCGGCTGGTCCTACCCTACCCCCATTTTGAATCGCTGACCGACGTCATCGAACTGACACCGGCGCCGTGACTTCCAGGAGTATTTTGAATGAAAGCCATCTTGCCATTTGCGCTGGCCGCGATGCTGTTTCCCGCTGAACTGAGCGCCGCGACCATCGCCGATGGCGTCAAGGCCGACATGCCGGCGCTGATGACCCTTTATCGCGACCTCCATGCCAACCCCGAATTGTCGATGCAGGAGGTCCGCAGCCCCGCCAAGCTCGCCGCGGAAGCGCGCAAATTGGGTTTCACCGTCACCGAGAAGGTCGGCAAGACCGGCGTCGTCGCGGTGATGAAGAACGGGCCCGGTCCAGTGCTTCTGCTGCGCGCAGACATGGACGCGCTCCCGGTAGTCGAGCAGACCGGACTGCCGTTCGCCTCGAAGGTCAAGGCGGTCGCGCGCTCCGGCGTCGAGACCGGCGTGATGCACGCCTGCGGCCACGACACCCACATGACCGCGTGGCTCGGCACGGCCCGCCGCCTCGCGGCGATGAAGGACCAATGGTCGGGTACTTTGGTGATGATCCTCCAGCCCGGCGAAGAAACCGGCGAGGGCGCCAAGGCGATGCTCGACGACGGCCTCTACACGCGCTTTCCCAAGCCCGACGTGGTGCTGGCGTTCCATGATGCCGCGGCGCTCCCCGCCGGCGTAATCGGCGTAACGCCCGGCTACGCGCTCGCCAACGTCGACAGCGTCGACATTTCCGTCAAGGGCGTCGGCGGTCACGGTGCTTACCCGCAGACGACCAAGGACCCGATCGTGCTCGCCTCGCGGATCGTCACCACATTGCAGACGCTGGTCAGCCGCGAAAATGACCCCGCCAATCCGGCGGTCGTCACCGTCGGCAGCTTCCAGGCCGGCGCCAAGCACAACATCATTTCCGACGAGGCTCGGCTTCAGCTGACCGTGCGCAGTTACACACCGGAGGTGCGCAAGCTGCTCCTCGACGGGATCCGGCGCATTACGCGGGGTGAAGCCATTGCCGCCGGCATGCCCGAGGACCGCATGCCGGTTGTCACAATTCGCGACGAAATGTTCACCCCGTCGACCTTCAACACCGAGAAACTGTCAGCGCGAGCGCTTGAACTGTTCACCGTCAATTTCGGCCCGCAGCGTGTGATGAAGACTCCGGCGGTGATGGGCGGCGAGGATTTCAGCCGCTTTTGGCTGGCCGACAAGTCGATCCAGAGCCTGATCTTCTGGGTCGGCGGAACGCCGACCGACAAATGGACAGCGGCCGGCGGCGACCAGGCGAAATTGCCGTCGCTGCACAGCCCCTTCTGGGCGCCCGATGCGGAGGCGGTCATTTCGACCGCCACGGAGGCGCTGACTCTCGCCACCTTGGATATTCTCAAAAAGGGCTAAGCGCTCGCCTCATCCAGCCGCGCGATCTGGCCAGGCGTCAGCTCCAGCGTCAGAGCGGCGAGCAGTTCGTCGAGCTGCTTGAGGCTGGTCGCGCTGGCGATGGGCGCGGTGATGCCCGGCTGGGCCATGGTCCAGGCCAGGGCGATGCTCGCCAGCGCCGCGCCGGTTTCCGCCGCGACTTCGTCCAGCGCTTCGAGCACGCGCTTTCCGCGCCCCTCAAGATAGGCGATGTTGCGCAGCCCGCGCGGGCTCTTGTCGAGATCGTCCTTGTCGCGATATTTGCCGGTCAGGAAGCCGTTGGCCAGGCTGTAGTAAGAAAACACCGCCAACCCCGCAGCGGCCGCCGCATCGCGCAGCTCGCCTTCGAACTTCTCGCGCTCGACCATATTATACCAGGGCTGCAACGCGCTCGGCGCCGTTAGTCCGCCATCGGCCGCCGCCTTTACCGCCTCGCTGAGTCGCGGCGCGGTGAAATTCGACAGCCCGATCGCGCGGATCGTGCCCGCCTTGGCCAGCGCATCGAATGCGCCGAGACTGTCGGCGAGCGGGACCTTCTCATTGTCGCGATGCTGGTAATAGAGATCGATCCGGTCGACCCCCAAGCGTTTGAGCGATCCCTCGCAGGCGCGCATCACGACCTCGGGCTCAAGCGAGGCGACATATTCGCCATCGACGAGCTCGCCGTCGAGAAACCCGACCTTGGTCGCGATGACGACCTTGTCGCGCTTGGCCGGATCGCGCTTCAGCCAACGGCCGATCAGCGCTTCGCTCTCGCCGCCCTTATGGCCCGTGACCCATGCCGAATAGACGTCGGCGGTGTCGATCATCGTTCCGCCGGCGTCGACGAACCTGTCGAGCACCGCGAAGCTGGTCGCTTCATCGGCGGTCCAGTCAAACACGTTGCCGCCCAGCGCCAGCGGCGCGACGCTCAACCCGCTGTTCCCGATCGCCCGCTTGGTCACCATCTTTTCGCTCCCGTCTAGATCATCCGCCCCATGGCAGAAAAACGCACGAAACGGGAAGCGTTCACCATTCCTTTGTAAAGTTTAGCGACACTCCCCCCATGTCGGACGATTTGACAGGCACGGGGCAGGCATGGCGATTCTGATCGCCTTCTGGACGCATGCGCTCGCCGCGGCGCTGTTCCTTTCGCTGATCCTGTGGCGGCTGCGCTCCGGCGTGCGCCAGGGCGGCCAGCGATTGCTGCTGGCTGCTTTCTCCCTGACCGCGATTTGGGCGTGGCTCAATGCGATCGACATGGGCAGCACGCTCGCCGTCTACGCCGAAACCGCACGCAACCTCGTTTGGGTCGGCATGCTTCACACATTGTCAGGCTCGGGTAACGAGGATGGCGCGCGCCAGCGCGGCGTCCGGCTGGTCTATGGCGCAGTCGCTGCCGTGCTCGGCCTCCAGCTCGCGGTCGATGCCTTACCCTTCCTGGTTGACGATGGTTCGACCGGCGCGATTGCACTGACCGCGATCATTTTGCGCATCACAGCCGCGGCAGGCGCACTGGTACTCGTCCACAACGTCTACGGCCAGGCCGCTCCCGCCAGCCGCACCAGCATCCGTTTCGCCATGCTCGCACTGGCGATCATCTGGACCTACGACCTCAATCTCTACACGCTCGCCTATCTCGACCTGAGTTCGACTTCGGGCCTGTTCCATTGGCGCGGCGCGGTGGTTGCCTTGACCGCGCCGCTCTTTGCTTTGGGCGCACAGCGCGAAGAAGGCTGGCGCATCCGGCTATCGCGCGCCGCAACCTTCCAGTCTTTGTCCCTGCTCGCCATCTGCGGGTACTTCGCGGTGATGACGATCCTCGCCACCGCGCTTCGCGGCACCGGCTGGGATTGGTCGCGATCGGCAGCGATCGGCCTGCTCACGGCGATGACGGTGGCAGCGATGGTGCTGGTGCCGTCCGCCCGCGCGCGCAGCTGGGCCAAGGTCAAGCTCGCCAAGCATTTGTTCGAGCATCGCTATGACTATCGCACCGAATGGCTGCGCTTCACCGATACCGTCGGCCGCTCGGGACGGACCGCCGCGCCCCTCGGCGAGCGGGTCGTCAAGGCCTTCGCCGACATTGTCGATGCGCCCGGCGGCGTGCTGCTTGTCGCCGACGAAGCCGGCGCGATCGAAACGGCCGCGGCGTGGAACTGGCCCGGAGGGAATATCGCTTCGATCGAACCCGACGAGAGCCGCCGCTTCTGGCTGGCTGTTGAATGCGAAGGGCGCATCCTCGAGCTAGACGCGCACCGTCACGGCTGGGGCGATCCTAAGGACCTCGCGATCACGCCGCCCGGCTGGATGCTCGCGGAAGCCAGTGCCTGGGCCGGGATCCCGCTGATCCACCACGACCGGTTGGTCGGCCTAGTGGTGCTCGCCGCGCCGGATTACCGCCGCCCGCTCGATTGGGAAGACTTTGACCTGTTGCGCACAGCCGGGCGGCAGGCAGCCAGTTCGCTCGCCGAAGCCCATGGGCAGGCCGCGCTGTCGAACGCGCAGCGCTTCGAAGAATTCAACCGCCGCTTCGCCTTCATCCTCCACGACGTCAAAAATCTCGTCAGCCAATTGTCGCTGGTCGCGCGCAATGCCGAGCGGCACGCGGACAACGCCGAGTTCCGCGCCGACATGATCGCAACCCTGAAAAGCTCGGTCGGCAAGATGAACGACTTGCTCGCCCGCCTCGCACCGCAAGCTCCGGCACGTCCCGAACGCGTCCAGCCGCTTCCGCTCCGCGCGACATTGACCGCCGCGATCGCCGCCAAGCGCCGCGACCATGACGTCCGCTTGCTCGGCGACGGTAGCTTGTGGGTCGACGGCGACGCCAACGGCCTCGAACAGGCCGTCGGCCAATTGCTCCAGAACGCCATCGATGCCAGCCCGACCGAAGAGCCGGTCCTGGTCCGCGTCGCCCGTGACGTCGACCAAGTGACCATCGACATCATCGACAAGGGAAGCGGGATGGACGCCGATTTCATTCGCAACCGGCTGTTCCAGCCGTTCGTCTCGACCAAATTGTCCGGCTTCGGCGTCGGTGCGTTCGAGGCGCGCTCGCTGATCGTCGCGATGGGCGGCCGACTGACCGTCACCAGCAGCCCCGGCAAGGGCAGCCACTTCACCATCCACCTGCCCGCCGCTGAACCGGCGAGCCAGCCCGCACGGAAACGCGCATGACCGACCAGCACTCCGATCTCCCTGTCCTGCTTGTTGTCGAGGATGACGAAGGCCTCCAGCGCCAGTTAAAGTGGGCCTATGATGGTTATCGCGTGGTCATCGCCGGGGACCGCGCCTCGGCGATCGAGCAAATGCGGCTGCACGAGCCGACCGTGGTGACGCTCGATCTTGGTCTTCCGCCCGATCCCGACGGGACCCACGAAGGCTTTGCCACTCTGACAGAAATCCTCGCCATAAAGCCCGACGCCAAGGTCATCGTCGCCTCGGGCCACGGGGCCCGCGAGAGTGCGCTCAAGGCGATCGCGCTCGGCGCTTATGATTTCTATAGGAAGCCGGTCGACATCGACGAACTTGGCCTGATCGTCGCGCGCGCCTTCCACCTCCACGCGATCGAGGACGAGAACCGCCGCTTTGAAGCCCAGGGCGGCGGCGACACCATCCTCGGCTCGATCATCAGCGCTTCGGACGAAATGCTCAAGGTCGCCCGCACGATCGAACGGGTCGCATCGGCCGACGTCTCGGTGATGCTCCTGGGCGCCAGCGGCACCGGCAAGGAACTGCTCGCCCGCGCGGTCCACGACAAGAGCACGCGCTCCAAGGGCGAGTTCATTGCCATCAACTGCGCGGCGATCCCCGAGAACCTGCTCGAGGCAGAGCTGTTTGGCTACGAGCGGGGCGCCTTCACCGGCGCGGTTAAGACCACTGTCGGCAAGATCGAGCTCGCCCAGGGCGGCACCTTGTTCCTCGACGAAGTCGGCGACATCCCCCTCGCCCTCCAGGTCAAATTGCTGCGCTTCTTGCAGGAACGCGTGATCGAGCGGATCGGCGGGCGCGCCCCAATCGCTGTCGACACGCGGATCGTCTGCGCGACCCATCAGAACCTCGATGCAATGACCGCTGCAGGGAGCTTTCGCGAGGACCTTTACTATCGCCTCGCCGAGATCGTCGTGAAGATCCCGACGCTTGCCGAGCGCCCCGGTGACGCGGCGTTGCTGGCGCGCCATTTCGTTACCCGCTTCGCCCGCGAGATGAATCCCAGGGTTGGCGGATTGTCGCCCGAGGCATTGGCCGCGATCGACGCTTACCCCTGGCCAGGCAACGTTCGAGAACTGGAGAATCGCCTCAAGCGCGCGGTGATCATGGCCGACGGCAAATATGTCGGCGCCGGGGATCTCGACCTCCCCGGGGCGCGCGACGGCGACGAAGAGCGCGCGGCGCTGATCAACCTCCGGGCCGCACGTGAGGTCGCCGACCGCCGCGCCATTCGCCAGGCGATGAGCCGAACCGACAATAATATCTCGAGCGCCGCCAAATTGCTCGGCATCAGCCGCCCGACTCTCTACGATTTGCTCAAGCAGTATCGTCTGCAAGCGTAACGCTCGCTTCGACGAACGCGCCTTGCGGTATGGCGACGGGGGTTTAGTCTGCGCGGCCGACTTCCCCCGCTGCCGCAAGAGGATAACCCATGGACCGCCGCAATTTCCTTGCCACCGGCGCCGCCGTCGCAATCGGCTCGACGCTTCCCGCAACTCCGCTGTTCGCCCAAGCCTCTGCCCCGGGCGACGCCAAGATCAACGCTGAGTTCGAGAACATCTTCCAGGACCGCGTTAAGCGCTCGCCCGAGCTTGCCAGCTCGCTCGGTCTCGACAAGGGCGCCAACGCCCATTTGAAGTCCGAGTTCGACGTCCGGCCGCTCGCCGCTGCTCGCACCGAAGATCTCGGGATTGCCCGCCGCGATCTCGCAGGGCTCAAGGCTTTCGCTCCGGCAGCGCTTTCGCCCGCCGCCCGGCTGAATCGCGAAGTGGTCGTCTATCAGATTGAAACGGGGATCATTCCCGCCGCGAAGTTCGGTATTGATTCGGTCCAGCGCCCCTATCCGATCTTCCAGCAAGGCGGGGCTTACTTCCAATATCCCGATTTCCTCAATACCGCCCACACGATCGAAAATGCCGCCGACGCCGAGGCCTATCTGTCGCGGCTCGCATTGGTCGACACCTTGCTCGACAATGACACCACCGAGCAGCGCGCCCAAGCCGCGCGCGGCTTCCTGGCACCGGCCTGGTCGATCGATCTCACCTTGGGCCAGATGATGAAGCTGCGCGAGCAGCCGGCGGCGTCGAGCACGATGGTCGATTCGATCGTCAAGCGCACCGCCGCCAAGGGCATCGCCGGCGACTGGCAGCGGCACGCCGCGGCGATCGTCGAGGGGCAGGTCTATCCCGCGCTCGATCGCCAGATCGCGGCGATGAAGCAATTGCGCGGAACGTCCCGCCCGGGCGACGGCGCCTGGCGGCTTCCGCAGGGCGATGCCATTTATGCCGCCGCGCTGGAGCAGGCCACCACCACCAAGTTCACTCCGGCCGAGGTCCATCGCCTCGGCCTCGCCCAGGTCGCCGAGATCACCGCCCAGATCGACGCCATCCTGCGCAAGGAAGGGTTGACCAACGGTTCGGTCGGCGAACGCTTGGCCGCGCTCAACGTCTCGCCGGCGCAGCTTTATCCGAACACCGGCGAAGGCCGAGCGGCGCTGATCGCCAGCCTCAATGCCGGCGTGAAAGGGATGTACGCGCGCCTACCGCGCGCCTTCGCGACGCTTCCCAATGCCCCGCTCGAAATCCGCCGGGTTCCGCCGGAGATTCAGGATGGCGCGTCGAACGGCTATTACAACCGCGCCTCGCTCGACGGCTCGCGCCCGGCGATCTACTTCATCAATCTGAAGGACACCGGTGACTGGCCGAAATATTCGCTGCCGTCGCTGACCTATCACGAGGGCGTCCCCGGCCATCATCTCCAGATCAGCCTCGCGCAGGAATCGAAGGATATTCCGACGCTGCGCAAGATCGGCGGCTTCTCGGCTTACTCCGAAGGCTGGGCGCTTTACGCCGAACAGCTCGCCGACGAGCTTGGCGCCTATGAAGGCGACCCTCTCGGCCGCGCCGGCTTCCTCCAGTCCTTCCTGTTCCGCGCCGCCCGGCTGGTGGTCGACACCGGCCTCCACACCCAGCGCTGGAGCCGCGAGAAAGCGACCGATTACATGGTCCAGACCACCGGCTTCGCCCGCCCGCGCTCGCAGCGCGAGGTCGAGCGCTACTGCACCCAGATCGGTCAGGCGTGCAGCTACAAGGTCGGCCACATGGCGTGGACCCGCGCGCGCGACGCGTCGAAGAAGGCGCTCGGCGATAAATTCGACCTCAAGCAGTTCCACGAGGTGCTGAAGGACGGCGCCATGCCGCTGACGATCCTCGAGGAACGGATCGCCGAGCGCACGCGGACGCAACTAGCACGCGGCTGAGCCTTTCCTTTCTTTTCCAACTACCTGTGTTAGCTTCCCGGTGGCCGTTTTCGCGGCCGTGGGGGTTGGCATGGCGTCAAGGGGCGAAGCGAGCGGTCCGGGCACGACCGATTCGATCGACATCGCAATGAGCCGGGCGCGCGGCAGCGACCAGGCTCGTGAGCTGCTGACAAGCCAGTCCCACCTCATCTTCACCCAGGAACTGCTGGCCCGCGCCGATCTTCGACATCGGGGCTGGCAGATCATCGGTGAACGCGTCGGCGCGTTGCTCAAGATCATGACCGCGGTGGTCGGGGCGATGGTGCTGATCAGCCTCGCCGCTTTCGTGTGGTCTGCGCATCGGGCGAGCGGAATGGTCATGGACCCCTTCTCGGTTCCGCCGACGCTGGATCGGCAGGGACTCTCGGGGGCGGTCGTCGCGCAGCAATTGCTCGACAAGATCGCCGCGCTGGAGAGCGGCACCCAAAGCGCCCGCGCGGCGTCGAGCTATGAAAACAGCCTGAGCGATTCAAAGGGCGTCGTTGTGCCGTATGCCGGGGTCTCGCTCGCCGAGCTGCGGCGCGAGGCGCGTGACTGGCTGGGGTCGGAGAACCATGTGTCGGGCGACGTCGTGCAGCTCCCCGGCGGGCGAATCGCGATCAGTTTTCGCACCCTCGGCCAGAGCGGCCGGGTGGAGGGCGGTGCGAACGATCTGAATGGCCTCCTGGACCAGGCTGCGCTGGCAGTGTTCAAGGCCACCCAGCCCTACCGGCACGCGATCTGGCTGTCGCGCAACGGGGGGACGACCGACGAAGTCCGTGCGCTTTTCGCGCGGCTCAGCAAGTCGCCGGATCTTCGCGAACGTCCTTGGGCATTGCACGGGATCGCGAACATGGCGTCGTCGGACGAAGAGAGCAAAGCGTATGAAGAGCGCGCCCTCCAACTCCGTCCACGTTTCCTTCCCGCACTAAGCAACTTGCCGTTTTATGCCCAACGGGCCGGTCATGATGAAGAGACCTTTCGGCTCTGGGTCACCAGCGCCAAGGGCTTCCTGGCTCGCGAAGACGATTACACGCCGTCCCACGCGAGGCACTATGGACTGGCTGCCGAAGCCAATGCCGCCGCTCTCAAGGGCGATATGACGAAGGCCGCCAAGCTGAAGGCCGAGGCGGCCGAATTTACCGCCGACGACACCAATACCGCATTCGGTCCATTCGAGGCAGCGTTTGCATGGTCGATGGCGCATGATTTTGCGGCCGCCAAGGCGCAGCTTGCCGCCGCCGGTTATCTCGATCTCACGCGGCGCGCGGAGGCCGAGAAACTGACCGGACCGCAACCTAGCTTGAAACATTTAATAGCGATCGCCACCAACGACTTCACAACGCGGGCGAGCGAATTGCTGGCGCTGATGGAGCGCTATCGCCGCGACGCAGCCGCCGCAACGGACGCCGGGGATCGCACTCGCAACCTGAAAGAGGCGGACGGCCTCCGCCCTTCGGCCGCGGTTTTGTTGGCGCAAGCGGGTCAAATGCAGGAGGCCAAGGCGATGATCGCGCCAT
Source organism: Sphingomicrobium sp. (assembly GCA_035318245.1). Lineage (GTDB taxonomy): Bacteria > Pseudomonadota > Alphaproteobacteria > Sphingomonadales > Sphingomonadaceae > Sphingomicrobium. The sequence goes on from DATHFE010000071.1 coordinate 29,693, forward strand.
TGCCGACAACGAAGGACGAGGTACTGCGCGCTCGCGCGTTCGTCGCTTCGCTGTCCCGCGACCCTGCTGCCGACCGCCTATTCGCTGCTGCGGCCGCGCGCACCCCCTCCCTCCCCTCCGCGCAGACGATGTGGGCAGAGGCGCTTGTCCGCCTGGGACGGTTCGCCCAAGCCGAAACGCATGCGCGCGAGGCGCTGAAGCTGGGCCCGAATTCGGCCGAGGCAGGATTCTGGCTGGGCGAAGCCTTGCTTGGCCAAGGCAAGGCGCGCGAAGCTGTGGCTTCATTTGACGCCGCCGCCCGCCAGGAACCGCATTGGGGACGCGTGCAGATCAAGCTTGGCAGCGCGCTGTGGATGGCGGGGGATAAGAAGGGAGCGGTCGCTGCACTCACCGCTGCCCGATCGATGGCGCTCAATGTCCACGATCGAACAAAAGTCGATCGTATGCTGACGCTCGCACGTGCGAGCCGAACGGAGGCCTAGGCACCCAACCCCTCAGCCAGTTCCGCGACTTCGAGCCAGCGGTGCTCGGCGGCGTCCTTATCGGCGCGCAATTGTTCGATCTGTCGGGTCAGCGCGGCGAAGCGGTCGTGCGATTTGAGGTAGAGATCGGGGTCGTGGAGGACGGCTTCGGCTTGCGCGATCTCGGCTTCGATGCGGGCGATTTCGGCGGGCAGGCGGTGGAGATCGCGTTGGTCTTTGTAGCTTAGCTTCCCTCCCCCCCCGCCTGCGGGAGCGGAAGAGGCGCGAAGCGCTGAAGCGGTGGACCTATTGCGCGCGCCGGACGTCCCACCCCCCGGCCCCCTCCCGCGAGCGGGAGGGGGAGATTTGCGCTTCTCCCAATCCTCATACCCGCCCGCGACCACATCGACCTTGCCCGAACCGTCGAGCCCCAGTGTCACCGTCACCGTCCGGTCGAGGAAGTCGCGGTCGTGGCTGACGATCAGCACCGTCCCGTCATAATCGGCGATCACTTCCTGGAGCAGGTCGAGCGTTTCCAGGTCGAGATCATTGGTCGGCTCGTCGAGCACCAGCAGGTTCGACGCACGGGCGAATTCGCGCGCCAGCAGCAGCCGCGACCGCTCGCCGCCGGACAGCGACCCGACCGGCGCCTCGCTCAGGCTCGGGTCGAACAGATATTGCTTCAAATAACCCTTGATGTGGGTGCGGTGCCCGCGGACATCGATCCAGTCGCCGCCCTCGGCCAGCACATCGCGCACGCGCTTCTCCGGCGCCATCAGTCTGCGCTGCTGGTCGATGACGATGCCGTTCAATGTCTTGGCCTGCTTGACCACACCGCTATCGGGCTGGATTTCGCCGGTGAGCAGCTTCAGCAAAGTCGTCTTGCCCGCGCCATTGGCGCCGACGATGCCGATCCGGTCGCCGCGCTGCACTCGTAGGGAGAAATCGCGGATGATCACGCGATCGCCATAGGCCTTGGTGACATGCTCGGCGTCGATCACGGTCTTGGTCTTTACATCATCCCTGGCCAGCGCCAGCCTGGCGTTGCCCTGCGGCCCAAGCATCGCCGCCCGCTGCGCGCGCATTTCATGGAGCTTGGTCAGCCGGCCCTGGTTCCGCCGCCGCCGTGCGGTGACGCCGCGCTCGAGCCAATGCAATTCGAGCTTCAATTTGGCGTCGAGCTTGTCCGCCGCCCGTGCATCCTCGGCGAACACCGCCTCGGTCCACGCATCGAACCCGCCGAACCCGATCTCGGCGCGGCGCAGCCTGCCGCGGTCCATCCACAGGCAGCTCTTGGTCAGCCGCGACAGGAAGGTGCGATCGTGGCTGATGACGATGAACGCACCGGAGAAGCGCCCGAGCCAAGCCTCCAGCCAATCGATCGCGGTCAAATCGAGATGGTTCGTCGGCTCGTCGAGCAAAAGCACATCGGGCCTGCGCGCCAGAGCGCGCACGATCGCTGCCCGCCGCCGCTCTCCTCCGCTGGCGCTTTTCGCGTCGATGGTGAGGTCGATGCCGAGCTGCCCCGCGATCGCGTCGGCTTGATAATGGGTTGGTGCGTCGTCACCGCCGAATACCCAGTCGGCCAGCGTCGCATGCCCGCTCATGTCCGGGTCCTGCTCCAAGAGGACAACCTTGGTCCCTGGGACGATCGACCGCCGCCCTTCGTCAGTGTCGATCATCCCCGTGAGGCATTTCAGCAGCGTCGTCTTGCCTGCCCCATTGCGGCCGATCAGCGCGAGCCGATCCCGCGGCGCGACCTGGATGTCGATCCCACGGAACAGCCAGCCTTCGCCCTGGACCAGGCCGAGGCCTTCATAGGAGAGAATGGGGGGCGGCATCTGCGCATTCCCCTAGCCACGCGGACCTCTGGCGTCACGCCTGAACCTGAACATGACCCGGCAAAATCATTCATAAGGAGTTCAATGCGCCGTGCTATGACCCTGCGCAGAGAGCAACCATGCGTGTCTTTGGAACCCTTCTCGCCGCCGCGATCGCGTCTGGCCTTTTTGCCTCCCCCGCGGCGGCTGACCGTCCGCGCGACCAGGATCGGGCATACCGCGCGACCGTCAACGGCCAGTCGATGCCGCTGCCGAAGATCGAGCAGCGCGTCATGCCGTTCATGGGCGGAGCCGATTATCTCGGGCCCGAATTTCGCGGCGACACCTATCGCCTGAAGTTCATGCGCGGTGGGCGCGTGATTTGGGTCGACGTCGACGCAGCCACCGGGCGCATCCTAGGGCGCTCTCGCTAGTCCTCGCGCTGTGCGCGGCTCCGCGCTTGATGCAGCGAGTGATTGACTTTAGCGCACATCTCCCCAGTTGCCGTTCCACCATGCCGGGGGCATGGCGGCTTGCGACAACTCGTTGCGCACAAGCAACCGTTCAGCTTCGCGCGTGTTTGAGTAAGCGAACAAATTCAGGGATGATCGAATGCGCGTATTGATCGTCGAAGACGAACCCAACCTCGGACGCCAGCTCCGCTCGACGCTCGAAGGCGCTGGCTATGCAGTCGATCTCGCCACCGACGGCGAGGACGGCCATTATCTGGGCTCGACCGAAAGCTACGACGCGGTGGTGCTCGATCTCGGCCTGCCCGAAGTCGACGGGCTGACCGTGCTCGACCGCTGGCGCAAGGAAGGGATCCGCACGCCGGTGCTGGTGCTGACGGCACGCGACAGCTGGTCGGATAAGGTTGCCGGGCTCGACGCCGGCGCCGACGATTATCTCGCCAAGCCGTTCCAGACCGAGGAACTGATCGCCCGGCTGCGCGCCCTGATCCGACGCGCCAGCGGCAATGCGTCTTCGGAGCTCAACGCCGGCGACATCCGCCTCGACACGCGCTCAGGCAAGGTCACCAAGGCCGGCGAGCCGGTCAAATTGACCGCGCAGGAATATAAGCTTTTGAGTTACCTCATGCACCATAAGGGCAAGGTGGTCAGCCGCACCGAGCTGATCGAGCATATCTACGACCAGGATTTCGACCGCGATTCGAACACCATTGAGGTATTCGTCACCCGCATCCGCAAGAAATTGGGCGCCGACGTCATCACCACCATCCGCGGGCTTGGATATAGCCTCGAGGACGTTGCCGCTTGAATCGAGCCGACCCGGCGGCACCTGCCGCCGCTAAGCGGCGGAGTAGCACGGGTTCGCTGACCCGCCGGATGATCGGCATCGCCGCGCTGTGGATCGGCGTGCTCCTGCTGTTCGGCGGCTTTGCCCTCGACCGGGTGCTGACGAGCTCGATCGTCCGCAATTTCGACAGCCAGCTCGAATACGTCCTGAACGCGATGATCGCCGCGTCCGAAATCGGCCCCGACGGCGAGGTGCGTTTCAACCGCCCGCCAGCCGACCAGCGCTTCATCGAGCCTTATTCCGGCGTCTACTTCCAGGTCAGCGGCACCGGCGCCGACACCTTCCCGTCGCGATCCTTGTGGGACCGGCGCCTGCGCGTCAGCGATCACAACGACGTTGCGCTCCACACCTACGACAGCAATGAATTTGCCGGCGAGCCGCTACGCATCGTCGAGCGCGACGTAGTCTTGCCCGAAAGTAAGATCCGCTGGCGCTTCCAGGTTGCTCAGTCGCGCGACATGATCAACGGCCAGATCAGGGACTTGCGCTCGACCTTAATTACCAGCTTTGCCGTTCTTGGGGCTGGGCTGCTGATGCTCGCTGCCCTGCAGGCGTTTTACGGCCTGTGGCCCTTGCGCCGGGTGCGCCAGGAAGTCGTCGCGATCCGATCGGGCACACAAACCCGCATCGCCGAGGATTTCCCATTGGAAATCCGTCCGCTGATCGATGAGATCAACCAGCTTCTCGCGCATAGCGAAGAGCAGGCGGAAGAAGCCCGCCGCCACGCCGGAAACCTCGCCCACGCTCTGAAAACGCCGCTGACGGTGATCACCAACGCCGCCACCGCGCGCAGCCCCGACCTTGCCGACACGGTATGCCGCGAAGCGCTCGCGATGCGCCGCCAGGTCGACCATCACCTAGCCCGCGCCCGCGCCATCGGCCGCCGCGCTTCGGCCCACGCCCGCGCAAAGGTGTGGGACAGCCTCGAAGCCGTCGAGCGGGCGGTCGGCCGCCTCTACGAAGGCGTCACCGTCGACATTGCCGGAGACCATGCGGCGCAGGTGCGCGTCGAGCGGCAGGATCTGGACGAAATGATCGGCAATTTGGTCGAAAATGCCGCGAAATACGGCGGCGGCCGAGTGTTCGTCACGGTAGAACCGCACGACCATGAGGTCGACATCTTGGTCGAAGACGACGGCTCGGGAATTCCCGCCGCCGAGCGCGAAACGATTTTCGATCGCGGCGCACGGCTCGACACCGGCAAGCCCGGCACAGGGCTTGGCCTTGCTATCGTCCGCGACGTTGCGATGATCTACGGTGGCCGCATCCATCTCGAGGAAAGCGAAGATTTGGGCGGCCTCCTCGCACGGCTTATACTTCCGGCGGGCTAGGAAATCTCGGCCTCCCTCGTTACGGGGCAGATAATGACCGCAACGATCCACAATTTGCGCAGCGGCGCGGCGCCTTCGCTCGATCCGATGCTTGCACTGGTTGCGAGCGATTTGAACGCGGTCAACGCGGTCATCCTCGAGCGGATGCAATCGAAGGTTGCGCTGATCCCCGAGCTTGCCGGCCATCTCATCGCCGGAGGCGGCAAGCGGATGCGGCCGATGTTGACCCTGGCCTCCGCGAACCTGCTCGACTACTCCGGCTCGCGCCATCACAAGCTGGCCGCCGCGGTCGAGTTCATCCACACCGCAACCCTGCTCCACGACGATGTCGTCGACGGCTCCGGCACGCGCCGAGGAAAACGCACCGCCAACCTCATCTGGGGCAATCCGGCGAGCGTTTTGGTCGGCGATTTCCTGTTCAGCCGCGCATTCGAATTGATGGTCGAAGACGGCAGCCTGCGCGTCCTCAAGATTCTCAGCAATGCCTCCGCGGTAATCGCGGAGGGGGAGGTCGACCAATTGACCGCCCAACGCCGCATCGACACAGATGAACAACATTACCTCGACATCATCGGCGCCAAGACCGCTGCCCTGTTCGCTGCCGCCTGCCGCATCTCCGCGGTCGTCGCGGAGGCCGGGGAGGACGCGGAGCAGGGCCTCGAATCCTACGGCCGCAACCTTGGTATCGCTTTCCAGCTGGTCGACGATGCGATCGACTATGCGTCGGATTCGACAACCATGGGCAAGGGGCTTGGCGACGACTTCCGCGACGGCAAGATGACGCTGCCTTTGATCCTCGCCTACGCCCGCGGCAGCGATACCGACCGCGCCTTCTGGAATGCGGCGGTAACGGGCGAGCGCACGTCGAGCGAAGATCTCGCTTTCGCTATCCAGCTGATGCACTCGACTGGCGCGATCGCCGACACCTTCGAGCGCGCGCGCCATTACCGCAGCCGCGCGCTCGACGCGCTCGCCCCCTTCCCCGCCGGCAAGGCCAAGGCCGCGCTCAGCGAGGCGGTCGAATTCGCGGTGGCGCGCGCCTACTAATGAGGATGAAGGGCCCGCCCGCCGCGAGCCCGGATGCCTATGTCGAGGCGCTTTCAGGGTGGCAGCGCGACCGCGTCACCATGCTTCGCGCCGCGATCAATGCCGGCGCGCCGTTCGACGAGATCATCAAATGGCACAATCTCATTTTCGTCTCGAATGGCCTGTGCATCCTCATCCATACCGAGGAGAGCCGCATCCTCCTCGGTTTCTGGAGAGGAAAGCGCCTCGCAACCCTCGACGCGCGGATCAAGCCCAGCGGCAAATATGAGCTCGGCAACATCACTCTGGTGGAGGACAGGACGATCGATCCAGCGGATGTCACGCGGCTCGCAACCGCGGCGGCCATGCTGAACGCCGAACTGGGCAATCCAACCGCACGGCATTGAGCCGCATGGCGGGCGCTGACGAATCTTGCTATGATCGGGCCCAGCCGAATCCTGTGAGCCTCACCACTTTGCTACCTGCTCGGTCAAACCGGCTTTAGCGAAAGGAATTCGGCATGGCTTCGATACGGAACAACGTGCTCCTGCATATTGTGGAAGGACAAGGAAACGCGCGCGTCGAGGTGTCCTACACGGTTGACGCCAGTGCGGAGGATCTAGAGCACCAGCAATCCTATCGCGCGGTTGTTGAGCTTATCGGAGTCGATGAAGGCCCGGGAGAGGACGGCCGAAGCGAAGTGATCCCCAACGGCCAGATCGTCGATGAACCGGTAACGTTCAGCTTGCCACGTACCGTCGTGAAAGACATTTCAGCCGGCATTCTCGACGAGGATCCAGGACCTTTTCCGCGGCGGGATGAAATTCGGGCCCGGATAACATTGCTGCCAACCACGCTCAGCAATATCGTACATCGTGGCGCGTTCGTTTTGAACAACCAGTGAATTATGTTGGCGGTTGCAGACGCAAACCCGCATCGCCGGCCTGACTCTCGAAATGATCTGGACGCGTGACCAGCGCGCGTTCGGGTTCGTCTGCGCCGGTCGGCGCCTCGCTCGCCGCTGCTTGGGCGGGCGGGGCAGCCGCCAAGGTGAACAGTTTGCACATGTTGCAACGTCCCCCGAGACTGTTTGGACATATGATGCTGACGTGCCGTTGCGAAAGCAGGGGCCCATAGTCTCTTTTATCTTGGGCCGGACCATGGCGAAAACGCACCGTTCCCCAAGCGGTGCTGGTTTTCGCCATCTTCGCGGGGGTACTGAACAGCCGTGAGCAACCCCCTTCCCATTCGCGCAGTCCTGCCCGACCTGCTCTCCGCACTGCGCCAGGGCCCGCGCGCGTCGCTGATCGCCCCGCCGGGTGCCGGCAAGACCACTGCCGTCGCACCGGCCTTGCTCGACGAACCGTGGTGCAATGGCCAAATCCTGTTGCTCGTCCCGCGTCGGCTCGCCGCGCGCGCCGCCGCCGAGTATATGGCCGCCCAGGCCAGCGAGCAGCCCGGCGCGACGTTCGGTTATGCAACTCGCCTCGACGCAAAAGTCGGCAAACAAACCCGGGTTATCGCCATGACCCACGGCGTATTCCTCGCCCGAATCCAGGCCGATCCAGAGCTTTCCGGCGTTTCGGCCTTGCTGTTCGACGAGGTCCATGAGCGCAGCCTCGACAATGATCTCGCGCTCGCGCTCGCGCTCGACGCTGCCGCCGCGCTGCGCCCCGACCTCCGCATCGTCGCCATGTCCGCAACTCTCGACAGCGATCGTTTCGCCAAGCTGCTCGGCGACCCGCCGCGCATTGAAAGCGGGGGCAAGAGCCACTCCCTCACCGTCACCCACATCGGCCGCGATCCCACCGCCCGCATCGAGCCGCAAATGGCCGCCGCGATCCGCCGCGCTCTTGCGGAGCAGGAGGGATCGCTGCTCGCCTTCCTGCCCGGCGTTGCCGAAATCGAGCGCACCGCCACGGCGCTCGGCGAATTGGCTCCCGGCATCGTCCTGCACCGCCTCCACGGCGGCGTTGACCCACCGGCCCAGCGTGCCGCGCTCGCTCCGCCTGCGCCGGGCACCCGCAAACTCGTCCTCGCCACGTCGATCGCCGAGACCAGCCTGACGCTCGACGACGTCGCCATTGTCGTCGACAGCGGCCTTGCCCGCCGCCCGCGTTACGATCGCGGCGCCGGCCTCACCCGCCTGGTCACCGAGCGCGCCAGCCGTGCCGCAATCACCCAGCGCGCCGGTCGCGCCGCGCGGCAAGCTCCGGGAGTCGCGATCCGCTTGTGGGAGGAAGCGGCCAACGCCTCGCTCCCGGCACACGACCCGGCCGAAATCCTCGAAGCCGACCTCGCCAGCGCAACGCTAACTTGCCTTTTGTGGGGCGAAAGCGACATCAGCCGGCTGCCTTGGCTCGACCCGCCGCCCGCTCCGGCCATCGCTGAAGCCCGCGAGCGCCTGGCTCGCCTCGGCGCCGTCGACGGCGACGGCTCGGTCACGCCGCATGGACGGGCCATCGCCGCCCTGCCGCTCGAGCCGCGCCTCGCCCACATGCTGATCGAAGCCGGCGAGCGCGCCTTTGCCCAGGCCGCCGCCGAAACCGCGCTGCTGCTTAGCGAGCGCGGCCTCGGCGGCAACGATGTCGACCTCGAAACCCGCCACCGCCGCTGGCTGAGTGATCGCTCACAGCGAGCCGAAGCGGCAAGAAGGATGGCGAGGAGCTGGGCAGAAAAAGTCCGTTCATCCCGAGCGCAGTCGAGGGGCGCCGAAATCGCCCAATCCATCGCCCTCGCCTTTCCCGACCGCCTGTCGCGCCGCCGCGATTCTTCGGGCGAGAGCTGGCAGTCAGTCGGCGGGCGCGGCTTTCGCCTCGATCCCACGCACTCTCTCGCCCGCTCCGAATGGCTCGCGGTCGCCGAAGTCGCCGGCGCGGCTTCCGGCGCGCGCATCCTCTCCGCGGCCGCAACCGATCTCGCGGCGATTGAAGAACTATTCGCCGATCGCATCGAACAATGGAGCGAGCTTGGCTTCGAGCCTGCGACCGGCGCGGTCACCGCGCTCAAGGGTCGCCGTCTCGGCGCGATCAAACTTGCCAGCGCTCCCGACCCGCGCCCTGACCAAGCCGCGATCGAAGCCGCGCTGCTCGAAGCGGTCCGCCGTCACAGTCTCAGCCTCCTCCCCTGGTCGGAAAGCGCCAACGCCCTCCGCGCCCGCTCTGCCTTTGCGCGGACCCACGACGCAGGCATTCCCAGCCTCACCGATGAATTCCTGATCGCCCGTCTCGATGAGTGGCTGCCGCCCCTCCTCGGCGGCAAGCGCCGCCTCGACGCGATCGATGCGTCCGGCCTTCGTTCGGCGCTCGACGGCCTCCTTGGCTACGAGGCTTCGCGCCAGCTCGACCATTTCGCTCCGTCCGAATTCGTCTCCCCAGCGGGCTCGCGCCACGCAATCGATTACGCTGCACCCGGCGGACCAACCGTCGAGGTCCGCGCCCAGGCGCTTTACGGCCTCAAGGCGCATCCAATGGTCGCTGGAGGGGAAGTTCCACTGACACTCGCCATCACTTCACCCGCCGGGCGCCCGATCCAGACCAGCCGCGACTTGCCGGCCTTCTGGGAAGGAAGCTGGCGCGACGTCGCCAAGGAAATGCGCGGCCGCTACCCAAAGCATCCTTGGCCCGACGATCCCGCCAACGCCCCGCCGACTCTACGGACCAAGCGCGCCAGCACTTGATTCATGCGCTCCATTTTGCCACGCCGCTCGGCATGACCACTGCGCGCATCACCCAGTACGACCGCAAGACCACCCAGTCAGGGAAAGCCCAGACGGGCAAATGGTTGCTGGAGTTTGAGCGCATCGAAGGCCAACAGCCCGACCCGCTGACCGGCTGGGCCGGATCGGGCGACACCAGGACTCAGGTTCGCTTGTGGTTCGACAGCCAGGACTCGGCGATCAATTACGCCAAGAAGAACGGCTTCGGTTATCACATCGTTCCGGCCAATCCGGTGCCGCTCAAGATCCAGACTTACGCCGATAATTTCCGCTAAAGCCGCCTCGGTCGCGCTGCTTATGGCGGCAGCATGCGCCACCGCCTCATCGGCGAAGCGCGGCGGTGATTATCTCTTCGTCTGGGCATCCGACGCCGACAAGGAGCAAAGCGACTTCCTCGCGGTGCTCGACGCGAAAACCGGGAACGTGATCTCTACCGCTCTGACCGGTACAAAGGGTGGCGTCGCCCACCATACCGAGCACCGAATGCCCGAGGGCGGCATGCTCTTTGCCAACGGGTTCGGTGCCGGCCGCACCTGGGTCTTCGACCTTCGCCACCCAACCAAACCCACGGTCGCCGCTAGCTTCGGCGACGCGGGCGAACTGATGCATGCCCATAGTTTCGAGCGGCTCCCGAACGGCAATGTGCTGGCGACCTATCAGATGGGCGATCACAATAACGAGACGCCTGGCGGACTTGCGGAAATTTCTCCCGACGGGCGGATTTTGCGCACCTCGTCCGCCGCCGATCCCTCGGCCCACACCTTCATCCGCGCCTACAGCCTGGCGATAGTCCCCAAGCTCGACCGGGTCGTGACGACGACCAGCGACATGCACAGCAAGGGTGTCGCCGAGACCATCCAAATCTGGCGGCTGGCCGATCTGAAACTGCTCCACACGATTCCCCTGCCGCCGGGACCTCGCGGCAAGGAGCATCAGGATTCGGCCGAACCGCGCCTTCTGCCGGACGGCCGCACGGTCATGGTGAACACCTTCAACTGCGGGCTGTTCCGCATCGTCGGATTGGAAACGGATACGCCAAGCGCGCAACTGGTGCATGACTTCGGCGCCGGAGAATGTGCCTTGCCGGTGGTATCGGGCCGCTTTTGGGTTCAGACCGGTACCGGCCTGCCCGGCCTCGTCAGCCTCGATTTGTCTAACCCCTCGATGCCGCGGGTCGTCGACCGCCTCAAATTGGGCAGTGGCGAAGAACCGCACTGGATATCGCTCGCGCCCGATGGTCGGCGGATCATCATCAGCAGCGGACACAAGGCCCTGGAATCGAAGCTTTTGATGGCCCGGATCAATCCGCGCAACGGCAAGCTCGCGCTCGACAAGAATTTTTCGGTTACGTTCGATCGATTGGCATGGCCGCATGGGAATAGCGGACCGGCAATTCCGCACGGAGCGGTGTTCAGCCGCTAATTCAACCCGTTCCGCGGGAAGGCTCCAGCGGGCTGACCCCGTCAGCCCGTTCCGCGTTCCTCCAAAAACGCCTTCATCATCGGCTGCAAATTGCTGTCATAGGTTGCCAGCACGTTGCGCGGCCCGGCGATCTCGAAATGGGTCAGCAATCGCCCGTCGTCCCAGCGGTGGAGCGCGTAAGCCGGTGCGTCGGCGATAATTAAAGCGCGACCGTCCGGGTGGAGCGGATCGACATGGTCGAGGTCGAGCGCAACTAGCGGGGCGGTCGACGGTGCAATCAACATCGGCTTGCCGGCAAAGCTGGTCGCAACCGGACGGTGGACATGGCCGGCGAGCATCGCCTTGACCTGGCCTGCCGGTTCGACCGCGGCGTGGAGCCGTTGGACCCACTCCTCCTGCGGTTCGGCGCTCATCCACACGATGCCGGTGTCGACGGGCGGATGATGAAGGACGATAATCGTCGGGTCGCCGGTGCGTTCGGCAAGGCGCTCGGTCAGCCAGGCCGCGCGCAGCTCGCAAAAGGCGCCGCCGTGCCGTCCCTCATCGAGCGTATCGATCATGATCCAGCGCACCCCGCCGAAATCCTGCTCGTACTGGACGAAGCCATTGGCATCGACTGGAACGTGCGGCAACGCGGCGCGGAAATGGGCACGATCGTCATGATTGCCGATCGCCCATAGGATTGGCCCCTGCCACCGCCCGATCAGCGCGACCATGTGGCTGTAGGCGCCGATATCGTCGCCATTTTCGACCAGGTCGCCGGTGACCAGGAGCAAATCGGGTCGCGGCCGGAGGTCGTTCAACTGGTCAATCACCATGTTGAGGCGGCGCACGTTAAGCTCATGCGGATTGTCGCGGTCGAAGCCGATGTGCAGATCGGTGATTTGCGCGATCAGCATCGCGCACCTTGAAACACTTGTCCTTCGGTCAACCTCGGTCCCCGCCCCTGCACCTTCCTCATACTGCTATAATGCCTTTCTGCCCTCGCGCCAGCTTGCGTTCCGCCATTATGCGCGACATCACTTGCCGTGCCGGATTGCCTGAGTTGGAGACGCGAAGCTGTCCGGCGCGCGCATCACCCTTGTCATCGGCACCCGTCCCGAAGCGATCAAGCTCGCTCCGGTTGCGCATGCCTTGAGCGCGCGCGGCGCTCCTCCATCACTGATTCTCACCGGCCAGCATCCCGGACTCATGCTGAGCGACCATGGTTTGGGCGGCTACATCGCGACCCGGCTCTCTTGCCGCGGCGAAGATGATCCACTCGCCCACGCCCGCACCGTCGCCGCCGCAATCGCGCCGCTGTTGGCCGATCCGCCCAACCTCCTGGTCGCCCAGGGCGATACGTCGAGCGCATTGGGCGGTGCGCTCGCGGCGGTCGAAGCGGGCGTGCCCGTCGCCCATGTCGAGGCGGGCCTGCGGAGCTTCGACCAGTCCATGCCGTGGCCCGAGGAAGGTAATCGCATCGCCATCGATGCCGTTGCGAGCTTATTATTCGCTCCAACCGAAACCAGCGCCGCCAATCTCCGCAACGAAGGCCTCAGCGGGGCCGTCCACGTCACCGGGAACAGCGGTATCGACGCTCTCTTCGCTGCCCTTGCGGCCCTGCCCGCACCCGCCCGCGCCCGCAATCGCAACGGAGTTCCGCTAATCCTCGTCACCTGTCATCGTCGGGAAAACTGGGGCCTTGGCCTGACGACCGTCGCGCTCGCTCTGATTGAGATTGCGCGCTCAACCCACGCCAAAATCGACTGCGTGCTTCACCCGAATCCCTTGGTTCGCGATTCGATGCGATCATTGCTCGACGGCGAACCGGGCATCCGCCTGGTCGAGCCATACGACCACGGCGCGATGATCGCTGCGATGCGCGATGCCGATCTCATCCTGAGTGACTCCGGCGGTGTCCAGGAGGAAGCGCCGGCGCTCGGCGTTCCCCTGCTAGTTCTGCGCGAAAAGACGGAACGTCCAGAAGGAGTCGCGAGCGGTAATATGCAGCTGGTCGGTACGAACACCGAGCGAATAGTCGATGCGGTTTCCCGCCTGCTGGCCGATGCCGGCGCGCTCGCTGCCATGGGTCGACCCGCGCTGCCGTTCGGCGACGGCCACGCGGGTCCGCGCATTGCCACGCATATGCTCGACTGGATCGCCGCCACGGCGCTGATACGGACTGCCGTGCCTGATTTGACTAGCCCGCCCTCAATCGACATAGGACCCGCTTGGCTCCAGGGCCCCTTCGTCTAGCGGTCAGGACGTCGCCCTCTCACGGCGAAAACACGGGTTCGATTCCCGTAGGGGTCACCAAAATTCGGCTTGTCCCCAACAAGCCTGGAATTTTGGTGACAAGAAAACGAGTGGCCGGGGGCCGCCCTTTTTTCTTGGTGACAGGCGCAAAAACTCAAACGGCGCACCGCTCGTCCCGCCGTACGAAATGGATATCGGCAAAGGCCGCGCGGCCCGTGCTCCTGGTGTTATCGCCGTCGGCGGCGATCGCCAGCTCGAACGGGCGCCCAGGCTTCCCCGCGAACGCCCTGGCAAAATCGGCGGCGACATCCACGCGTTGGGACACCCATTCGCCGGCGCGATCGTTGCCACTTTGCGCGACGATCAATTGCTGCCGGTCGGTAAAGGGACTCCTCGCCGCAAACCCCACCGGACTGCGATTATCCCAAACATAAGTGATCGCCGCGTCAGGCACGGGTAGGCCGAGCATTCGGCGTGCCATGGCGAGCTTCATCTGGGTCATCACGCTCAGCGCGGAATCGGGCATGTCGAAAGCGACGTAGACGCGCGCGGCGAAGTCGTTGCCACCTTTCTTGCGGATGTCCCCCTTGGCGACGACGCCCTGAATCAGCCAGCGCCAACAGAGCATCGGAGTTTCCGCGAGATCGACCTTTATAGGCCGGCCGAGCAAGGCCATGCTGCTGTCGACGCGCGCTTCGATCGCCGGGATCTTGGCGACATTTGTCACTCGATATCTCGTCGGCTTGGCCTTTCCTATGGGGACCACCCGCCACGGCGCGGGCGGCTCGCCACTACCCGTGAACCTGCCGACCCAGACGGGTTCCGGCATCAAGTACGCGGCGAGGAGTATCGATAGCATTCAAGTCTCTCCTCGAACGATTCGCGGGGTTATGACCGGTCGGCACCGCCACAACAATGCTGTGACACGGCGACACTCTCGCTGACCTTGGTTTCGGCCACAGTTATTAAATGTGATAAATCATGCAACTAACTTAAGTTAAGACTGTTTAAACAAAATCGCCGGGCGTGCCGAGCTCACCGGCGGCTGAGAGACATAGCGCTCCCGCTCAGAGGCAGACGCTATGTTGACCGACAAATCCATTCTGATCGTCGAAGACAATGTCTATCTGGCATTGGACCTGTCGCAAGCGGTTGAAGACATGCACGGCCAAGTTGTCGGGCCGGTCGGCACCGTCGCCGAGGCGCTCGACCTTCTCAAGGACCGGCCAATCGCCGGGGCGGTGCTCGATTCCCAATTGTCCGACCGCGATGTCACCCCGGTCGTTCTGGTCCTCGTTGCCAAGGGCGTGCCGTTCGTCATCTACACCGCGACAGGCCTGCCGCCCGGCGTCGCGCGGTTGCATCCCGACACACCCTTGCTGGTCCAGCCGCTTCATGCCGAGGCGATCGTGACCGGCCTGCTCGGCGAAATGAGGCGCGGCCAGCGCGCCAACATCAAGGCTCACGGGTGATACGGGGCCCTTGTTTCGATCAATCCAGACGCTTCGTATACATTAGGGAAAGCATCTGAACTGGTATAAAGAAGTCGCATCACTGGGTTCCTATGGTGGCATCTTGGTGGCTGAGAGATTCTGGAGCGCTCCCGCCTTGCGGAGAGCGACATGTCCCAAGATCACGAACTCACCCTCGCGCCGATGGTGCGCAAGCTTGAACATTGGCGAAAACTGAACGACGGCGACAAGAAAGCCGTCTTCGCGCTACCTTACACCAAGCGATCCCTTGGCGCGGGCCAGCACATCGTCTGGGACGGCGACAAGCCGCAATATACCACGCTCCTGCTGTCCGGCTTCGCCTATCGCCACAAGGTTGCCGGCAATGGCGGCCGGCAGATCATGTCGATCCACATGAAGGGCGACATCGTTGACCTGCAAAATTCCTTGCTGGGTGTCGCCGATCACAACGTCCAGATGCTGACCAATGGCGAAGTCGCGCTGATACCGGTTGCCGCGGTTCTGGAACTCTCGTTCGACCATCCGAACGTCGGTCAGGCGATGTGGTACGAAACATTGGTCGACGGCTCGATCTTCCGCGAATGGCTGCTCAATGTCGGGCGGCGCGACGCGCGAACGCGGATCGGTCATTTGCTGTGCGAATTCGCGATGCGGATGGAAATGGCGGGGCTCGGCAATCAGGTTGAATATGAAATTCCGATCACTCAGGAGCAGCTCGCCGATGCGGTCTCGCTGACCCCGGTTCACGTCAATCGCACCTTGATGGCATTGGAAGCGGATGGTCTCATCCGGCGCAACAAACGGGTGATCCACATCACCGATTGGAAAAAAATGGCAAAGGTCGCCGACTTCGAGCCGCGTTACCTGCACATCGACGCCCGCCAAACCGCGCCCGCATAGACGCTCGTCAGGCCTGACCGAACGATTGCGGCGGTCGGAGTCCTAGGCCGCCAGCCGTTCCAGCGCTTCGCTCGCGCTCAGCCAATGCGTTTCCGCTTGCTCCAACGCGCGCTCGACCTCGGCGCGCTTCTTCATCAGCTCGGTCATCGACAGGCTGGCGAGCGGCGGCACCGCCTGTTTCGGGTCGAACATCGCCTTGTCGATCGCGCTGCGTTCCTCGGCCAGCTTGGCCAACGCCGCCTCAGCCTCGCGAGCGCTTTTCTTGAGAGCCTGCGCCTGGTCACGCGCTGCCGCAGCAGCCCGCCGAGCTTCCTTCTTGTTGACCTTGTTGGCCGCCTTCTCACCCGACTTGGCGTCGCCGAGCAGCACCGAGGCGATATAATCGTCGAGGCTGCCGTCATAATCGCTCGCCGTCGCGCCTTCGACCAGCACCAGCCGGTCTGCGGTCATTTCAAGCATGTGGCGGTCGTGGCTGACGATGACCACCGCGCCCGAATATTGGTTGAGCGCCTGGACCAAAGCCTCGCGCGCATCGACGTCCAAATGGTTGGTCGGCTCGTCGAGGATCAGCATGTGCGGCGCATCGCGCGTGATCAGCGCCAGCGCCAGCCGCGCCCGCTCTCCGCCCGACAATTTGCCGACCAGCGTGGTTGCCTTGTCGCCCTGGAAGCCGAAGCGGCCAAGCTGCGCGCGCACCGCCGACGGCGTCTTGCCCTTCATCAGGCGGGACATATGCTCCAGCGGCGTGTCGCGAGGGTCCAATTCCTCGACCTGATATTGGGTGAAGTAACCGACCCGCATCTTGCCGCTTGAGGTGATGTCGCCCGCGCACGGGATCAGTTGCGCAGCGAGCAGACGCGCCAGCGTCGTCTTGCCGTTGCCGTTGCGCCCGAGCAGCGCGATGCGGTCGTCGGGGTCGAGGCGGAGGTTCAATCGCTCGAGGATCGGATCGCCGCCATAGCCGACCGAAGCCATGTCGAGCGTTACCAAAGGCGGGCGCAATTCGTCGGGGCTGGGGAAGTCGAAATGCAGCGACGGATCGTCGAGCAATTCGGCGATCGGCTGCATCCGCTTCAAGGCCTTGGCGCGCGACTGGGCCTGCTTGGCGGTCGAAGCACGGGCGCTGTTGCGGGCGATATAATCCTGCAATTTCTCGCGCTCGACCTGCTGCTTGGCGCGCGCCGCGGCCTGTTGCGCCTGGCGCTCGGCCCGCTGCCGCTCGAACGCATCATAGCCGCCCGGATAAAGCGTCAACTTGCCGCGATCCAAGTGCAGGATGTGGTCGACGACATTGTTGAGGAAATCGCGCTCATGGCTGACGATCACCATCGTCGCCGGATAGCTCTTTAGGAAATCCTCGAGCCACAGCACCGCTTCCAAGTCGAGATGGTTCGACGGCTCATCGAGCAGCAGCAGATCGGGCTCAGAGAACAGCAAGGCGGCCAGCGCGACGCGCATCCGCCACCCGCCCGAGAAGCTGTCGAGCGGGCGCTGCTGCGCCTGGCGCTCGGCCCGCTGCCGCTCGAACGCATCATAGCCGCCCGGATAAAGCGTCAACTTGCCGCGATCCAAGTGCAGGATGTGGTCGACGA
>DATHFE010000072.1:0-7438 GCA_035318245.1 Sphingomicrobium sp.
CGTGATGTTCGTCACCACCGCCAACTCGCTCGACATGGCCCAGCCCTTGCTCGACCGGATGGAGATCATCCGCCTCGAAGGCTACACCGAGGACGAAAAGGTCGAGATCGCGCGCCGTCACCTGATCCCCAAGCAGATGGAGGCTCACGGGCTGAAGCCTGAGGAAATGGTCTTCGCCGAGGACGGGCTGCGCGGGATCATTCGCCATTACACGCGCGAAGCCGGGGTGCGGACGCTGGAGCGTGAACTCGCTAAGGTCGCGCGCAAATCGCTTCGGCGAATCCTCGAAGGCAAGGTCGAGCAAGTCGAGCTCAACGAAACCAACCTCGACGAATATCTGGGCGTTCGCCGCTTCCGCTATGGCGTGGGCGAGGAAGAGGACCAGATCGGCGCGGTGACCGGGCTTGCCTGGACCGAAGTCGGCGGTGAATTGCTGACCATCGAAGCAGTCACTGTGCCCGGCAAGGGGCTGGTCAAGACGACCGGCAAGCTTGGTGAAGTAATGCAGGAATCGATCCAGGCGGCGATGAGCTTCATCAAGGCGCGCTCACCCAGCTACGGGATCAAGCCGAGCATCTTTTCGCGGAAAGACATCCACGTCCATCTGCCCGAGGGTGCGGTACCCAAGGACGGCCCGTCGGCCGGTGTCGGCATGGTTGTGGCGATGATCTCAACCCTGACCGGAATCCCGGTGCGCCGCGATGTCGCGATGACCGGCGAAGTCACGCTGCGCGGTCGCGTGTTGCCGATCGGGGGCCTCAAGGAAAAACTGCTCGCGGCACTGCGCGGCGGAATTACCACGGTGCTGATCCCGGCTGAGAATGAAAAGGATTTGGTCGAGATTCCGGCGTCGGTGAAGGAAGCGCTCAAGATCATCCCGGTCGCTCATGTCGATGAGGTTCTGGCCGCGGCGTTGACGCAGCCGATGGTCGCGATCGAATGGACCGATGCCGACGAGCATGCCGCCGAACCGGTCGTCCCGCCGCAAGGCAAGGGCGATGGGCTGCCCGTCCGGCATTGAGACTTTAACTTTTAGGCCTTTGACTTCGCTTTAGACTCTTGCCTTAAGAAGCACATGTGCGCGGCGCGAGTCTCGCGGCGTATGAGGGAGCGATTTTGGAATGAACAAGCAGGAACTCATCGGTCACGTAGCCGACCGCGCGGGATTGAGCCGCAATGACGCAAGCCGCGCGGTCGAGACCATGCTGGAAACGATCACCCTCGCCTTGAAGCGCGGGGACGAGGTCCGGCTGGTGGGCTTCGGCAATTTCTCGTTGACCCGCCGCAAGGCCTCGATTGGCCGCAACCCGCGGACCGGCGAGCCGATGCAGATCAAGGCCAGCTCCCAGCCCAAATTTCGTCCCGGCAAGGTCCTCAAGGACGCGGTTCAGTAGGTCTTACCCGACTCGAGCCGTCAGGCTTGGGACGGTGAGGGCGGTCTGGACAGCCCGATTTCCCTCCACTAACGGCAATCCCCCGGCGAGAGCATGGGCGCGTAGCTCAGTGGTAGAGCACACCCTTCACACGGGTGGGGTCGCAGGTTCAATCCCTGCCGCGCCCACCATGCCTCGGCGCAGCCTGCCCCGGGGGACAGGCGAGCATAGGCATCCGCTGATTCCCCCCCGAGGCGGGGAGGGGGACCATGCAAAGCATGGTGGAGGGGGCGGCTCGCATTTGGCAAACCCCTCCGTCAGCCTGCGGCTGCCACCTCCCCGAAACGGGGAGGATATTATTCCAGATAGCCCGGCTGGAAGCTCGCTACGCGGCGAATTTCGGGCCAGTCGCGGAAGATGATTTCGCGGCCTGTGCGGCTGATCAGCCCCTGCCGCTCAAGGTCGGCGAACACCCGGTTGACGTTGACCGACGTCTGGCCGGTGATGTCGGCGATCTGTTGCTGGGTGAAGGGGTTGGTCATGCCTTCCTTGGCGACGTTGATCCCGCTGCGCGCGGCGGTTTCGCACAATAAATGCGCAACCCGCGCGGTCGAATCGCGACGCCCGCAATTGACCAGCCATTCATAGCCGATCGACGCATGGCGTTGGGCCAGCCGCCAGAAAAAGGTCGCCAGGCTCGGATTGGCTTCGATGATGCGATCGAAATCCTCGGCCCTGCCGATCTGCACCTCGCTCTTGACGATCGCCTGCAGGCCATATTCGGCATTGCCTTCGCGCGGCAATATACCGTCGCCGGAGAAGCGCAGCGCGACGATCTGCCGCCGGCCATTGCCGTCCGACTTATATTTGGACAGGATTCCCGATCGAACGAAGATCACTTCGTCGCGCGGGACGCCCGGCTCGCGCAGCGGCCGCCGCGGATCGACCTGGACGATTTTGGACGGCATCGCCTCGATCGACGCCACGATGGACGGATCGAGACCGGCTTTCATCAGCGTGTCGCCAAGCGAAGCGCTGCTAGCCGCGCCAGCTTTATGTCGCCGACTCGCCTGCATCTATTCTCTCCCGTAACGAAGTTGCGCCGCGCCGGGAAATTGCGCAAGCTTTATGACCAATGCCGACAACTTTATTTAAGAATTAACGCCGAGATAATCGGCCAAGACGTAACGTAATTGACTCAATGCAGTGCTGTCCAGC
The DNA here is from genome assembly GCA_035318245.1 of Sphingomicrobium sp. Classification (GTDB taxonomy): domain Bacteria; phylum Pseudomonadota; class Alphaproteobacteria; order Sphingomonadales; family Sphingomonadaceae; genus Sphingomicrobium. Next base: position 2,592 of record DATHFE010000072.1, read on the forward strand.
GCAATTGCCGCCTTTAGGTCCGGTGGGCCCGGCCAACCGGTATCTGGAAACGCCATGTCGTTGAAAGTCCTCGGATCGGAATAGCGCGGGATGATGTGGAAATGGACGTTGGGGTCGACCATCATCAGCATCAGATAATTGATTCGCTCATAATCGCAGAAGCTCTTGAGCACGCGCTCGATCGCGGGGACGATTTCACCCAGCTCGGAGAACGCTGCCGGCTCCAGCGCGCCGAAGCCTGTCGCGTCGGATTTTGCGCACAGCACGAGCGACCCCAGCGTGACCTGCGCCGGCCGTACCAGCACCACCCAATTCTCGAATTCGCGCACCAGTGTCTCCGGAAAGCCGAATTTGCGCATCGTCTCGTTGGTCATCTTACGCCCGCCTCGCTTGCTATCGGGTGCCGCGAACCTTAAGGGACGCGCGCGCCCTGCCAAGGGCGTAATGGCGATCGTAGCTCAGCTGGTTAGAGCATCGGTTTGTGGTACCGAGGGTCGCGGGTTCAAGCCCCGTCGATCGCCCCATTGCTCCATCACCCCAATGCATCGTCGAAAGGCTGGGTTTTGCACAAATGAGTACGCCGTGGGACCTGTCCGATTTCGACGCGCACGAACACCTTACCTTCATTACCGATCCTTCGACCGGGCTGAAGGCAATCATTGCGATCCATTCCACCCATCTCGGCCCTGCCGCGGGGGGCGCGCGTTTCTGGCACTATGTCGAGGATGACCAGGCCCTGACCGATGCGCTCAGGTTGTCGCGGGGGATGAGCTACAAGAATGCGATGGCGGGATTGCCTTTGGGCGGCGGCAAGGCCGTGCTGCTTGCCGGCGAAGATCTTGCCAAGTCACCCGAGATGCTCGCCGCTTACGGCCGTGCGGTCAATTCGCTCGGCGGCAAATACGTTACCGCCGAAGACGTCGGGATGAGCGTGGCCGACATGATCGAGGTCCGCCGTCAGACCCGATTCGTCGCCGGTCTCCCGGTCGAAGGCGGCGCGGTCGGGGGTGATCCGGGACCACACACGTCGCTGGGCGTGTTCCTCGGCCTCAAGGCGGCGGTCAAGCGAGCGCTGGGTAAGGACAGCCTTTCGGGGCTGCACATCGCCATGCAGGGCGCGGGCAGCGTTGCCACCGGCGTCGCGATCCACGCGGCCGCGGAAGGCGCCCGCCTCAGCATCGCCGACGTCGATGTCGCGCGCGCCAAGAAGCTCGCCAATGACTTGGGCGCGACCATCGTCGAACCCGACCAGATCATGACCCTGGAAGCCGACGTGCTCAGCCCGAATGCGTTGGGCGCGATCCTCACCGAGGAAAGCATCGCGGCCTTGAACGTGCCGATCGTCGCCGGCGGCGCCAACAACCAGCTCGCCACCAACCAGGACGGTGCGCGGCTGATGAAGCGCGGCGTGCTTTACGCACCCGATTACGTCATCAACGCCGGCGGGATCATCAACGTCTCCTCCGAATATCTTGGCGAAGGCGATGCGGCGGTCGTCCGCTCGCGGATCGAGGCGATCCCAGGGCGGCTCGAGCAGATCTGGACCGAAAGCGCAGCGAGCGGCCGCGACCCGGCGGCGGTCGCCGATGCGATCGCGCAAGGCCTGATCGGGCGTGGCCGCTAGGCGCCGACTGCGCTAGGGACACACCCGTGCATCGCTTCGCCAATCCCGCCCGCTTTCTCCTGCTCGCCCGGCCGGCGACCGGTTGGCTGCTGGCGATCGGGCTGGTGCTCACCGCGGTCGGGATATTCGCGGGCCTGACCCTGACGCCGCCCGACTATCTCCAGGGCGAAACCGTCCGCATCCTCTACATCCATGTCCCCGCGGCCTGGCTCGGGATGGCGGGCTGGGTGGGGATCGCCGTGGCCAGCGTCAGCCAGCTGGTCTGGCGCCACCCGCTCGCCGCCGTCGCCGGCCGCGCCACCGCGCCGGCCGGCGCCACGTTCGCCGCTTTATGCCTTGCGACCGGCTCGATCTGGGGCCGCCCAACCTGGGGCACCTGGTGGGAATGGGATGGGCGGCTAACCTCGATGCTGATCCTGCTGTTTCTCTATCTCGGCTACATCGCGCTCGACGCGGCGGAGCGTGAACGCGGCGGGGAAGGACGGCTCGCGGCCCTGTTCGGACTGGTCGGCGCGATCAACCTGCCGATCATCCATTATTCGGTGCTGTGGTGGCGCACGCTCCATCAGGGACAGAGCATCACCTTGACCGGATCGACCATCGCGCCCGAACTGCTGTGGCCGCTGCCGCTGACCATGCTCGGCTTCACCGCGCTTTTCATTGCGGTGGTTTTGATGCGGATGCGCGCCGACCTCGCCCGCACCAAGGTTGAGGCGCGCCTGCGCCGGGCGGCGGCGGAATGAACCCGTGGCCGTTCGTCACCGCCGCATATGCGCTGACTCTTCTCGCGACTGCAGCGCTGGTCCTGCTGTCGTGGCGATCGATGCGCAAGGCCGAGGCCGCCGCCGAGAATTTGCGCAAATGATGGCCCGCCCCAAGCACCAACGGCTGGTGCTCGTCGTCCTGGCGTTGGCCGCGTTGCTCGGCGCGGTGCTGCTGGCGATGTGGGGCCTCAAGGACCGCGCCGCTTATTTTTATACGCCGAGCGACATTAGCAGCGCAGCGCCAAACCGCGCGATGCGACTTGGCGGGATGGTCGACAAGGGCTCGCTGACTCACGACCCCGATGGCGTGACCATCCGCTTCACTGTCAGCGACGGCGTGGCGCGGGTGCCGGTGACCTATCGCGGGATCGTCCCCGACCTGTTCCGCGAGGGCAGCGGCGTCGTCGCCGAAGGCAGCATGGTAAGCGGAGCCTTCGTCGCCGATAACATCCTCGCCAAGCACGACGAGCGCTACATGCCGCCGCAGATGGGCGATCTTGCCGCCGAGCATCGCGCCGCCAAGACGCTCAAGCGATGATCGCCGAAACCGGTCTGGCTGCGCTGTGGCTCGCGGCGGCTTTGTCGCTGCTGCAGTTGCTTCTCGCGCTCGGTTACTCGCGCGGTGCCATGGGCGGACCTGCCGTCGCCCGCCCTATCGCAATCACCCAGGGCGTACTGACTCTGCTGTCGTTCGCCATGCTGATTGCAGCATTCCTGCGCACCGATTTGTCGGTCGCTTTGGTCGCCGAGAACAGTCACAGCGCAAAGCCGTGGCTGTACAAATTCGCCGGCGCGTGGGGCAATCACGAAGGCTCGATGCTGTTGTGGGTCAGCGTTCTCGCGGTGGCCGGAGCAGGGATCGCTTTGTTCAGCAAAAGCCTTAGCGAGCGCATGCTGGTCGCGACATTGGGCGCGCAAGCCGCGATCGGGCTTGGCTTCTACGCCTTCCTCTTGTTCGCCTCGAATCCGTTCGCGCGGCTTAACCCGGCGCCGCTGGAGGGAAGGGGCCTAAACCCGCTGCTGCAGGACCCGGGCTTGGCTTTCCACCCGCCGACGCTCTACCTCGGCTATGTCGGCCTGTCGGTCGCGTTCAGCATCGCGGTCGCGGCGCTGCTGACCCGCGAAGTCGGCCCCGCGCTGGCCCGCGCGATGCAGCCATGGGTGCTCGCCGCTTGGATCCTGCTCACGCTGGGGATCACCGCAGGCAGCTATTGGGCATATTATGAGCTTGGCTGGGGCGGCTGGTGGTTCTGGGACCCGGTCGAAAATGCCTCGCTGATGCCGTGGCTCGCCGCCACCGCTTTGCTCCATTCGGTCAACGTGCTGGCCGCGCGCGGGGGTCTTCGCGCCTGGACGATGATGCTCGCCGTGCTGGCATTTTCGATGTCGATGGTCGGCACCTTCCTCGTCCGCTCGGGCATCCTGACGTCGGTCCATGCCTTCGCCGTCGATCCACAGCGCGGCACATTCATCCTCGTCCTGCTCAGCCTCTATATCGGCGGGGCGCTGGCCCTGTTCGCGGCGCGGGTCGGCACAATCCGCGAGGGCGCGCGATTCGCCATCGTCAGCCGCGAAGCCGCACTGGTCGCCAACAACCTCATACTCAGCGTGATCCTTGGCATCGTCCTTCTGGGCACACTCTACCCGCTGCTGGTCGAGGCGGTGACCGGCGAAAAGCTCTCTGTCGGCGCGCCTTATTTCAACGCCGTTGCCGGCCCGCTCGCGCTGATCCTGGTAGGCTTTCTCCTGATCGGCCCGCGCCTCCGCTGGCGGCGCGACGGAGAGCCGTTGCTCGGCCGCATCGCGATTCCCGCGTTGATCGTCGTCGGCGCACTGCTGGTCAGCTGGATCGCCGCGCCGCAAATCGGCCTGCTCCCGCGCTTTGGCCTCGCGTTCGCTGCGGCGCTCGCCTTCGCCAGCATCGCCCCGTTGTTCGGGCGCAACCTCAAGCGGGCACCGCTGTCGCTATGGGGCATGGTTCTCGCCCATTTCGGCGTGGCAGTTGCGCTCGCAGGAATGGCCGCCGAGAGCGCCTTCACTCAGGAAACGCTTGCGGTCGCGCGCATCGATGACCGTCTCAAGGTCGGCCCTTGGGTCGTGCGCCTGGCCAAGCTCGAACCGGTCGCCGGCCCCAACTGGACCGCGATCGAAGCGACGATGCGCGCGTCACGCGGGGAGGGGGCGGTCGTGCTCAAGCCGCAGACCCGCACCTTCACCGACCCGCCGACCCAGACCAATGAAGCCGCGATCCACACCGGGTTCGATGGCCAGCTCTACGCCGTGATTGGCCGCCAGGACCCCAACGGGCGCTGGCAGGTGCGACTGTGGTGGAAGCCTTTCGTTACCTTGATCTGGCTCGGCGGTGTGCTCAGCGCCTTGGGCGGGCTGCTTGCTCTAGTCGGCCGCCAATGGCGGCAGCGCGGCGTCCGACGCCGCCGGCGCGAAGCGGAGGAGTGGGC
>DATHFE010000073.1:0-23615 GCA_035318245.1 Sphingomicrobium sp.
CCACCGTCATCGCGCCTGATCCGATCGTGCTCGTCAACGCCCCGCCTTTCACCAATACTTAACCCAAGTTGCGCAAAATGCGCCCGTGGACATCAAGGAACAGCAGGCGCGGCTCGAGGAAGCATTCGAGCGCATCGAGGAGACGATCCTGCCGTGCATCGCCATGATGCTCGATACCCTGCTCGATGTCTCCAGCGGCCTTGGCGAAACCGACCCCAAGGCGCTCGCCGCGGAATTGCGCACCCTCGCGCTTGAGCTTGAGGAACTGACGCAAAGTGTCGAGCGCTCATCGCCGGCTCACCTTGGTCCGGGCCAATATCGTACCCACGCGGCCTAATTTTCGCCGCCGATAATCCGGACATGAAGCTCGGGATCGACATTTCCTCCTGACACGACCGCCACGGTTCCTTCAACCATCTCGATTTTGCCCGCCAGTAGTGCGGCAAGCGCGACCGATCCGCCCGGTTCGACCGTCAAGCCGTGCTCGCGCCAGGCAAAGCGCATTGCCTCGCGCACTTCCGCCTCAGTCACGGCCAATGCGAGGGCGTCGCGCTCACGCAAGATCGCGAACGTGATCGGCGAAACGCGCGGCGTCTGCAGAGCATCACACAAAGTTGGCGGCGGGTTCGAGCCGACGGGGATGATCTCCCCAGCCTCCAGCGATCGGCCCATGTCGTCCCACCCCTCGGGCTCAACGCAGACGATTTCGGCTTGCCCGCAAGCCAGAGCGATCCCCGACGCCAATCCGCCGCCGCCAGTCGGGATGACGATCCGCCTCGGTGTCTCGCCAAGCTGCTCGGCGATTTCCAAACCGACGCTACCCTGCCCCGCGACGACATGTGGGTCGTCGAAGCTCGGCACGACCGTCGCGCCGCTCTCGCCGGCGATCCTTGCCGCAATCGCCTCGCGGCTATCATGAGCCCGGTCGAAGAAGACGATTTCGGCCCCTTGGGCTCGGGTCGCGTCGATTTTGATCCTCGGTGCATCGGACGGCATGACGATCGTCGCCGCGATGCCGAGACGATTGGCCGCGATCGCCACGCCCTGGGCGTGATTGCCCGACGAGAATGCCACGACCCCCCACGCCCGCTCTTCGGGCGACAGCAGCAAAAGCCGGTTGGTCGCGCCGCGCAGCTTGAACGCCCCGCCGGTCTGCAAACACTCGCATTTGAGCCACAGCCTGTGGCCGCGAATCATCGTTTCGATTAGCGGCGTCTTGAGGACGCTGCCCGCGATCCGCTCGGCCGCCGCGACCACGTCTTTCCGCTCGACCGGGACTGTCTCTGACAAGTGTTTGACCTTCCACGCTATTCACTAAGTTGTTGTGATATTTCGATGAACCGTTTCACGCACCATGGCGTGGGTCCAAAACCGCTTTACATCGTGGACTCCCGACCATATATCGCGCCTCCGCTGCCCCATGGGACTTCCAACCGCAAGGCAGCTTATGTCGAACGTTTTCGTTGGAGGTCCCTTGAGTTGGTCCATCACAATAGCGCGCTGGGGCTAGCAAGCGCCCCGTCCGGCACCGCAAGCGGTGCCGAGATTGCCAAGCAGCGTCCGGTTCAGCCGGTCACGCTTCTTCGTCCGCACGCCGCCCGGCGCGCCGCCCGATTCTTCGTCGAGAAGTTTCCGGGCCGGTCGCTCTATGCCGTCAAGGCCAATCCCAGCCCTGAGCTTCTGCAGGTGCTGTGGGATAGCGGAATCACGCATTATGACGTCGCCTCGATCGGCGAAATCCGGCTGGTAGCGCAAACGCTGCCCGAGGCCGTGCAATGTTTCATGCACCCGGTGAAGGCCGAGGAAGCCATCGCCGAGGCCTATTTCGAGCATGGGCTCCGCACCTTCAGCCTCGACACGCTCGATGAGCTGGAGAAGATTCTCCGCGCTACAAACTATGCCAGCGATTTGAACCTGTTGGTCCGCCTGCGGGTCAGCTCCGAGCATGCCAAGTTGAGCCTGGCGGCAAAGTTCGGCGCCGAGCCGCACGAAGTAAGGCCCCTGCTCTTCGCCGCCCGCCAGGCTGCCGACGCATTGGGCATTTGCTTCCATGTCGGCAGCCAGGCAATGAGCCCCAACGCCTATGGCGAAGCGATGGCACGCGTCCGCGACGCGATCGTCGAAGCGTCGGTGACGGTCGACATCATTGATGTCGGCGGCGGCTTTCCGTCCTGGTATCCGGGCATGGAACCGCCCCCGCTCGAAACCTATTTTGACGTCATCCATCGCACTTTCGAGGATCTGCCGATCAGCTACTCGGCCGAACTATGGTGCGAGCCCGGCCGCGCTTTGTGCGCCGAATATGCCTCGCTCATCGTCCGCGTCGAAAAGCGCCGTGGGGCCGAGCTCTACATCAACGACGGGGCCTATGGCGCCTTGTTCGATGCAGCGCATATCGGCTGGCGCTTCCCGGTCGAACTGATCCGCGACGAGCCGTCGAACGCGCGCCCGCTGGGCTTCAGCTTCTACGGCCCGACGTGCGACGATCTCGACCATATGGCGGGGCCGTTCGATCTGCCCGGCGATACCCAGGCGGGCGACTATATCGAGATCGGCATGCTCGGCGCCTACGGCTGCGCGATGCGCACCGGCTTCAACGGCTTCGGCAGCGAAGTCCGCGAAATCGTCACCGACGAGCCGATGGCCAGCCTCTACGGAGAAAGCCGCGAGCGCAAACGCTCAAACGTCGTCAAGCTGTAGAAACTCCCCTCCCGCTCGCGGGAGGGGTTGGGGGTGGGCATGTCCAATCCCCCGCGAAAAGTATAAACAAGCCCTCCCCTAGCCCCTCCCGCAAGCGGGAGGGGGATTTTAGGAGTTATCCATGACTACCGACACGCTCAGCCCCGAAGCCGCAATCAACGACACCCGCAAAGCGGAGCTGCTGTCGAACGAGGTCGAGCATATCGACATCAAGAGCTTCGACGCGCGCCCGATCATCGACTCGATGGGCAAGATGAGCTTCACCAGCCGCGATCTCGCGCGCGCTACCCGCATCTACAACCAGATGCTGTCGGACCCCGGCTGTTCGGTCATCCTGGTCATCGCCGGGTCGACCAGCGCCGGCGGCTGCATGGACCTCTATGCCGACCTCGTCGCCAACAACATGGTCGACGCGATCGTCGCCACCGGGGCGGCCATCGTCGACATGGATTTCTTCGAAGCGCTTGGCCACAAGCATTATCAAGCACTTGAAATCCCTGACGATGATACGTTGCGATCGCTCTATATCGATCGCATCTACGACACCTATATCGACGAGGAAAAGCTCCAGGAAACCGACCATACCATCGGCGACATCGCCAATGAACTGGAGCCGCGCCCTTATTCGTCGCGCGAGTTCATCCGCGAGATGGGCAAGTGGCTGACGGTCCACGGCAAGAAGGCCAATAGCTTGGTCAAGCTGGCCTATGAGCATGACGTGCCGATCTTTTGCCCGGCGTTCACCGACAGCTCGGCGGGCTTCGGCCTGGTCAAGCATCAGGTCGACGCGATGAAGCAGGGCCGCCGCTACATGACGCTGGATTCGATCGCCGACTTCCGCGAGCTGACCGACATCAAGATCCAGGCCGGGGACACCGGCTTGCTGATGATCGGCGGCGGGGTGCCGAAGAATTTCGTCCAGGACACGGTGGTGTGCGCCGAAATCCTCGGCCACGACGACGTCGCGGTCCACAAATATGCGGTCCAGATCACCGTCGCCGACGTCCGCGATGGGGCGTGCAGCTCCTCGACGCTTCAAGAAGCGGCGAGCTGGGGCAAGGTCTCCACCGCGATGGAGCAGATGGTATTCGCCGAAGCGACCTCGGTGCTGCCGCTGCTCGCCAGCGACGCCTATCACCGCGGCCACTGGAAAAATCGCGAAAAGCGGCGGTTTTCAAAGCTGTTCGACTAGGTTGCGCAGCGCTCCGAACTGAAGCACTCTCCTCCCTCACTCTGGGGGGAGACTAATCATGGACTACAGCCCAATCTTGGCGCCCGTCGTGGCGCTCATCGCCTGGTCGCTGATCGTCATGTTGTGGATGTTCGTGACGCGCTTTCCGGCGATGAAGCGAAAGGGAATATCGCTGGAAGGCGCGGTCGGTTCGCGCGGCGCCCAGCTCGATGGCGTGGTCGACGACAGTGCCCAGTGGAAATCGCATAATTACAACCACCTGATGGAGCAGCCGACGCTGTTTTACGCGGTCGCGCTGACCCTCGCGCTGATGGGCTTCGGTGGTGGGATTAATTACTGGCTGGCGTGGGGCTATGTCGGCTTCCGTGTGCTCCACAGCATTTTCCAGTCGACGGTCAATGTCGTCAAATACCGCTTCCTCCTCTTCGTTCTGAGCTCGCTTTGCCTGATCGGCCTGACGGTTCACGCCGCTGCGCGGATCATCCACGACTGCCTTGCGATGTGAAGCAGCTGACCAGCTCGACGTGGGTCGACCAGCGGAATTGCCCGACCGGTTGAATCCACTCGAGCTTGTAGCCACCGCGGGCCAGCGTCTCAGCGTCGCGGGCGAAGGTCGCCGGGTTGCAGCTGACGTAGGCAATCCGCGGCACCGTTGACATCGCCAACTGTGCGATCTGCTCGACCGCCCCTGCGCGCGGCGGATCGAGCACCACAGCGTCGAAATTGGCCAATTCCTTGGCGGTGAGCGGGCGTCGGTAAAGGTCGCGATGCTCGACTGCGATCAGCCGCCCGGCGAGCGCCGCCGCTCCTTTGAGCGCGAGCACGGCGTCTCGAGCTGCCTCGGCCGCGTACATTCGCCCGTCGAGCGACAGTGCGAAGGTGCCAACTCCGGCGAACAAGTCGGCGACGGCCGCTGCCCCCGCAACCGCCTCACAGACCACCGCGACCAGTGCCGCCTCGCCGTCACGAGTCGCCTGCAAGAATGCGCCGGGCGGAAATGGCACTGCGAGGCCGGACAAGGTGATGGTCGCCGGAACCGGCTCGTAGCGTGCCTCGGGCCCCAAGCCATCATCGACTGTCAGCCGGGCGAGCCTGTTGACCTCGCAGAAAGCGGTCAGCGCCTCGGCGGCGGCAAGACCTTCGGCCTCGACCCCGGACAAAGCGAGATCAACCCCCTGGTCGACCAACGTCAGCTGGACCTCGGCGGTGCGCTTGGGCCTAAGCATGGTCGCGAGAAGCCCGCGCAGCGGTGCGACCAAGGCGAACAATTCCGGCGCGAGGACATGGCATTCGCGCATGTCGACGATTTGGTTCGACTTGGCCTCGTTGAACCCAAGCGCCACCCCCTTGCCCAGCTTCAGCGCCCGCAAAGAGGCGCGGCGTCGGGTGCGCGGAGGCGACAGATAGGGCTCTCGCACCTCGATCTGGAGGCCGTGCTGGGCGAGCGCGCCGACGATCCGGTCGCGCAGATACTCGCGATAGGCGGGGTCGGCGACATGCTGAATCTGGCACCCTCCGCACGCCGGGAAATGACGACATGGCGGCTGCTGGTGGCCGGGGCCAGGCGTGAGGACACCGCTTTCATCGAGCAAATCGCCGGGAACGGCAAAAGGGACATGCCGCCCGCTCGCCGTCACCCCCTCTCCCCGCGCGGCAATGCGGACAATCACCTCACTCATCGGATCCGCGCCAGCGCCACAGGGATAGCCGCGACAAGGTCATCGGCAATCATTGCCGGCCCGGCGATCTCGGCGGCGCGGCCATGCAGCCAGACAGCAGCGCAGGCCGCATCGAACGATGGAATTCCCCGCGCTCGCAGCGCCGCAATCATCCCGGCAAGCACATCGCCAGTCCCCGCACTGGCCAGCCACTCGGGCGCGGGCGGCGCAAAGCCAACTCGTCCGTCCGGCGCGGCGACAAGGGTGTCCGGCCCCTTGTAGACGAGCACCGCGCCGGACCGCCGAGCGGCTTCCAGCGCGCGCTCCGTCTTGCTGCCTTCGATCTTACCGAACAGCTGGGCAAACTCGCCTTCATGCGGAGTGACAATGGCGTCATGGCCCTTGAGGCGCTCCGGCTCTCCGACCAGGCCGATGGCGTCGGCGTCGATGACTACGGGAGCGCGCCCGGTCAGCGCCAGCGTGAGGACTTGGGGGATATCGCCCAAGCCCGGGCCGACGAGGATCGCGCCGATGCGTGGATCGTTGATTTGAGCGGTGTCGGTCTGGACGATGGCCGACGGCAGCCCGTCGATGCTGCGCGACGTGCTGACCCGGACATAGCCGGCGCCGGCGCGTGCCGCGGCGCTCGCCGCAAGCGCGATCGCGCCCGGCATATGACCGGCAAGGCAATGCACCAGCCCGCGATCATATTTGTGGCCTTCCGGATCGAGCGGCGGCAGATGCGGCGCGCCGATCTCGTTCCAATCCGATTGGACCGGAATTCCAATGTCAGCGAGGACGATGCGGCCGCATTTGAATGCTGCCGGCGCGAGACGATGCGCCGGTTTCAACGCCCCGAACGCCACCGTCATGGCATAATCGGGAATCGGTGAAAGCAACATCCCGCTGTCGCTGTCGGTCCCGCTCGGAACATCGCAGGCGATAGGGCAGCGCGATTGAGCCGCCAGGCGCAAAAGCTGTTTACTAACCAGCGCATCCAGCGGTTTCTTAAGGCCTGTCCCGAATAAGCAATCGATCAGCAGCGGCGCTGGAAGCGTGTCCGCCGTAAGCTCTTCGACCGGGCGCCCCCATTGCGCGCTCGCCCATTTCGCAACTTTGGTCTTGGGATCCGCCAGTGCTGCGACCCGCACCTCCAACCCACGCTCGGACAAATGCCGCGCCGCGACATAGCCGTCGCCGCCATTGTTGCCGGGTCCGCAGAGGATCAGCGCGGGCATCGGTCCCGCGAAGCGCCATGTCGCTTCGGCAAGGGCCGCTCCCGCGCTCTCCATCAGCTTCTCGACAGATGTGCCCCCATCGATCGCCGCTTGTTCGGCGGCACGCATTTGCTCGGCAGTAAGGATTGGGCGCATGACGCCCCTTAGCGCAAGCGGGTCGCGAGATGCCACCAATGCGCCGGGCAAGCCTTCGCCGCCTCCTCGCGGGCATCAAGGTTATCGAGCAAGGCGAAGCAGGTCGCGCCCGACCCCGACATGCGCACAAATGTCGCGCCAGGCTGCCCGCGCAGCCATTCAAGCACATCGGCAATTGCCGGAGCCAGGTCGATCGCCGGCGCCTCAAGATCGTTGCGCCCATCGTGCCAGTCGCCGAGCGGCCCGCGGTCGACTCCGTCCCATTGCGCAAACACCGCGCCGGTCGATAGCGGGAGGCGCGGATTGACCAGCAGCACCGGTGTTCCGGTGAAGCCGAGCTCCATCGGCTCGAGTTGATCGCCAACACCATCGCCTCGGCTGCTTTGCGAAAGCAGGCAGACGGGAACGTCTGCACCGAGTGATGGCGCGACCTCTTCGCCGAGACCTGGGTCGATTTTCCACATTTTGGTGAGCAACCGCAGCGCTGCCCCCGCGTCGGCGGACCCGCCGCCAATCCCCGAGGCGATCGGCAATCTCTTGTCGAGGCACATTGTCGCGCCGCCCTCAACGTCGGCTGCATCGTGAAGGACGCGAACAGCTTTAAGGACAAGGTTGTCGTCCGGCTTCAAATCGCCTGCGAAAGGACCAGTGAGTGTCAGCGAGAACTCGTCTGCCGGCTCGGCAGTCAGCTCATCGCCATCCTCGCAAAAAGCGAAGACAGTCTCGATCGCATGCCGCCCATCCGGCAATTTGCCGCGAACGTGGAGCGCAAGGTTGAGCTTGGCGTAAGCGCGTTCGGTCAGTGTGCTCAAGGCGCGGCGTTGGCCACGGTCAGGCCAGCCTCGAGCTTGGCCTTGAGCCGCTTGGCGACATCGTCCTCGGCACCCACCTTGGCCGCTTCCCAGGCGAACCGCGCCTCGAACCGTCGCCCCGCCGCATAGAGAGCGTCGCCGAGATGCTCGTGGATCTCGACCTGCGCCGGGTCGGTCGCGGCCGCTTTCTGCAGCGTTGCGATCGCCTGCGGCAACCGGCCACGCTTATACTGCGCCCAGCCAAGGCTGTCGGTGATCGATGCGTCCTCCGGCGCAAGCTCGCTAGCCTTGGCGATCATCGCCTCGGCCCCGTCGAGGTCCTCGCCGCGCTCCAATTTGGCGTAGCCGAGATAATTGAGCACCAAAGGCTGCTGCGGCGACAGCTTGAGCGCGGCTTCCAGCGCCTGCTTGGCTTCGGGCCAACGGTTGGCTCGCTCGAGCGCCCCACCGCGCAACAAATACAACGTCCACAGCTCGCTGCCGATGCCCGACGTCTCGGCAAGCTCCATCGCCCGGCCATAAGCGTCGGCTGCCTCGCCTTCGTGATCCATCGCACTCAGCACGTCGCCCAATCGTGACCAATCATCTGAGGTCGCATCCGGCGCCCTGGTTGCGCGCTGAGCCATCGCCAACGCTTCGCCATAGCGTTTCGCGCGGGTCAGCGACCGTGCTTCGCCATCGCGTGCCTGACTGGCCAGCGGATTGGCCGGGTCGACCGCGCGGAATGCCGCAAGAGCCACGTCGGTGCGGTCGTCGGCGTCGAGCAACAACCCGAGGATGATAGCGGCCTGCGCATTGGCTGGGTCTGCGTAGCGCGCGACCTGCGCCAGCGCGATCGGCAGCGCCTTGCTGTTGGCACGGTTGAGATCGACGGCCAGCCCCAGCAGCAGTTCCGAATAGGCCTTGGCAGGCGTATCGATCGCTGAGCCGGTCGGCCTGCCCGCTTCGATCATCCTCCGGCCGATGCCGAGCGCGACGTCGCGGCCCGCAACCATCTCCAAAGCGCGAGGCCCGTCGTGCGCTTTCAGGAAGGCGTCGGCGAGAGCCAAGCGAACATGGTTTTCGCGCCCGCCAGCCATGCCGACCGCGCGCCGCGCATAAGGGTCGGCATCGACGGTCTTGCCCAGCTGGAGCAGGATCAGGGCGCGATTTTCGGACACGCGCGCGCCGACCGGGCTTCCCACCGGGACCTGCGACAGCATGTCGAGCGCCCGGTTTCCGTCTCGTCGGACCGCAGCCCAGGCTTCGACGATCGGGGCGAGGAAGCTCAAATCGGGCTCGCTTCCGCTGGCCTTGAGCAACGCGAGCCCGCGCCCTTCTCTGCCATTGCGCAATTCGTCCGCGACCAGCAGCAGCCGTGCGTCAACCCCAAGATCAGGATTCTTCACGATTTCGCGCGCCAGCTTCAGCGCCAGCGCCATGTCCCCGGCTGAAATTGCCTGGGCGACGGCGCGTCCGGCAACGATCCGGTCGCCCGGATTGGCTGCCGCCAGCGCCGCGTATAATTCGGCCGAGCGGCGATAATCGCCGACCATTCCCGCGGTCCGCGCGCCGACATAAGTCTCTAGCGGATCGGCTGAGGCCGGGCGCTTGGGCGCGGCATATCCAGGCGCACTCGCCACCGCGAAGATCACGCCAAAGCTCAGCAACAAGGGCTTACATGTTGGGATAATTGGGTCCTCCGCCGCCTTCCGGGACCACCCAGTTGATGTTCTGGGTCGGGTCCTTGATGTCGCAAGTCTTGCAGTGCACGCAATTCTGCGCGTTGATCTGAAGCCTGGGTGAACCAGCCTCCTCGACGATCTCATAAACCCCGGCCGGGCAATAGCGTTGCTCGGGCGCGTCGTAGAGCGCGAGATTGACCGTGATCGGTACGTCGGCGTCCTTCAGCGTCAAATGGATCGGCTGATCTTCCTCATGATTGGTATTCGAAATGAACACAGAGGACAGGCGGTCGAAGCTCAGCACGCCGTCGGGCTTGGGGTAAGCGATCGGCTTGACCTGGTCCTTGCGTCGCAAGCTTGTGTGGTCGGCATGATGTTTCAGCGTCCACGGTAGCGAAATTCCGAAGCTGCCGAGCCACATCTCGACCCCGGCATAGAGCGTGCCCAGGGTCGAGCCCCAGCGCGCCACGGCCGGCTGGACGTTGCGGACCATCTTCAATTCCTTGGCGATCCAGCTCGATCGCAACGCCGCCGGATAGCTGTCGAGGCGGTCGAACCGCCGGTCCTCGCTGACCGCCGCAAAAGCGGCCTCCGCGGCCAGCATTCCGGACTTCATCGCGGTGTGGCTGCCCTTGATCCGCGGCACGTTGACGAAGCCGGCGGAGCAGCCGATCAGCGCGCCGCCCGGGAACACCAGTTCAGGCACCGCCTGCCAGCCGCCCTCGTTGATCGCCCGCGCGCCATAGGACACGCGCTTGCCACCCTCGATCTCGGCGCGGATCGCCGGGTGATGCTTCCACCGCTGGAATTCCTCAAACGGCGAGAGGTACGGGTTGGCGTAATCGAGCGCGACGACGAACCCCAGGGCGACCTGCCCATTGGCCTGGTGATAGAGGAACCCCCCACCCCACGCGTCGGTCAGCGGCCAGCCCTGGGTGTGGATCACTCGCCCGGGCTTATGCTTGTCGGCAGGAACATCCCACAACTCCTTGACGCCAAGGCCATAAACTTGCGGGCCGCTGTGCTTCCTCAGCTCGAAGATGCGCGCCAGTTCCTTGGTCAGATGGCCGCGTGCGCCCTCGGCGAAGAAGGTGTAGCGGGCATGCAACTCCATACCCGGCTGCCAGTCGGGCTTGCGCGTGCCATCCCGCGCGATCCCCATGTCGCCGGTCGCGACGCCCTTCACCGATCCATCGTCGTTGAACAATATTTCGGCTGCCGCGAAGCCGGGGAATATCTCGACCCCGAGCGCTTCGGCCTCGCCCGCCAGCCAGCGGCATAAATTGCCGAGGCTGGCGCTGTACGTGCCCTTATTGTTCATGAACGGCGGCATCGCCCAATGCGGCATGCCCCACTTGCCCTTGGCGCTGAGCACCCAATGGTGGTTTTCGGTGACCGGGACGGTCAGCGGCGCGCCTTTGTCTTTCCAGTCGGGAAACAGCTCGTTGATGCCCTTGGGATCGATCACCGCCCCGGACAGAATGTGCGCGCCGACTTCGCTGCCCTTTTCGAGGATGCAAACCGACACTTCGCGATCATGCTCAGCGGCAAGCTGCTTCAGGCGGATCGCGGCAGAGAGGCCGGCGGGGCCAGCGCCGACGATGACCACATCATAGTCCATCGACTCGCGTTCGCTCATCGCCTCGCCACATCCTCTCGTCGCGCGCCCAAGGCGCTTCGCCTGCCCGCCAATTGCCCGTTCCTTGACCGTATCGCAACCATGGTCGACTGAAGGACGCCATGGGCGGGGAAATCAAGGATCTGAGCCGCGCCGAAGCGGCGAGCCTGCTTGGCTGGTGGCTCGACGCCGGCGTCGACGCGGCGATCAGCGAGCAGCCGCGCGACTGGCTGAGGCCCGGCGCGCCGATAGTTGCTGCGGCGGTTGAAGCCCCTGCGCCAGCGCATTTGCCCGACACGCTCGAAACGTTCCGGGCCTGGCTGCAGACCGCGCCGGGTCTGCCGCTAGATCGGGCAGGAGCGCGGAGAATCCTGCCGCACGGCCCCGCCGAGGCGGAAATCATGCTCGTGTCCGAATTTCCAACGCGCGAGGACGCCGGCGACGGCAAGCCCATTGGCGGCACCGCGTGGCAGCTGATGATCAAGATGCTCGGCGCGATCGGAATGGCCGAGGACGCCGCCTACAGCGCGTCGCTGGCCTGCTTCCACCTCCCGGCCGCAAAGCTGGACGCGGACTCGCTCGGCCGCTGCGGCGATCTGATGCGCCACCATATCGCATTGGCCGCTCCCAAGCGCCTGCTGCTGCTCGGCGATGCCCCGGCGCGCGCCCTGACCGGCCAGCCGCTCGCTTCCGCCCGCGGCAAGGTTCACCGGATTGAAGGGGTTCGTACCGTAGCCACTTTCCACCCCCGCTTCCTGCTGGCCCGGCCGTCCGACAAGGCGCTGGCGTGGCGCGACCTGCTGTTGCTGACTGACGAGGAAATGTCTTGAGAGGCTTTGTTGCAATTGCTGCACTGATAGCGGCCGCTCCAGCCCTCGCGCAGGATCCTCTCGCGCCGCTGCCTCCGGCTGGCGAGCCGACCCAAACACCGACACCCGCCCCTGCCCCGATCACCGCCGCGCCAATCCTTGCCCCCGCTCCGGTCGTCATCCCGCGCGATTGGAAAGGCGTATTCTCGGCGATTCGCGCCCAGGATTGGCCAGCAGCGTCGGCCGGTATCGCGGCGCTGCCGACTGGCCCGCTCAATCAGGTTGCCCGCGCCGAGCTCTACACCGCGCGCAACTCGCCACGCGCCGAACTCTCGCAAATCGCCGCGTTGCTAGCCGAAGCGCCCGACCTGCCTCAGGCGAACCAGCTCGGCCTGATGGCTCAAAGCCGTGGCGCCACCGAGCCCATGTTGATCGCCCAACCTTATCCTGTCGTCGGCCTCGGCGCCGCGCCGCGCCGTTTGCGGGCGAGGCCGGTCAGCGGCGAGCCGGAAGCCGATACGCTGCGCGCCGCGCTCGATCCCTTGCTCAAGCTTGACCAGGCCGAGGCCGCGGAAGCGCTGATGGTGCAAAGCATGCCTTTGCTGTCGTACGAGGCCCGCGCCGAGGCCGCGCAGCGGGTCGCGTTCACTTATTACGTCATCAACCGCGACGCCGATGCTCGCCGCGTCGCCGATACCTGGCGCGTGGGCGCGGTCGGCGAATGGGCGGCGCATGCTGCCTGGGTCTCGGGATTGGCGTCATGGCGTCTCAACGACTGCGAGGCGGCTTCGCAAGCGTTTCGCCAGGTCGCGGCGACCACTCGTGACAGCGAGCTTTCGGCTGGTGGCTTCTATTGGAACGCCCGCGCCGAAATGGCCTGCCGCCGTCCACAGGCAGTCGAGCCGCTGCTCAAGGCCGCCGCCCGATCGTCTGAAAGCTTCTACGGTCTCGTCGCACGCGAAACCCTCGGCATGACAAAGGCGCTGCCCGTCTATGCCGCCTCGATCAACGCGTCTCAGGTCGAAAGCCTGCCCAACGTCCGCCGAGCGACCGAGCTGGCCAGGATCGGTGAGCAATGGCTGGCCGAGGACATGCTGCGCCACCAGGCCAAGATCGGGCGGGCGTCTGACCAGGCGGGGTTGATCGCGGTGGCCAAGCGCCTCGATCTCGCCGGAGCCCAATATTGGCTCGCCACCAACGGCCAACCCGGGGTGCGGGTCGAGCCGTCGGCGCGCTATCCCGCCCCGCGCTGGGCGCCGACCGGCGGCTGGAGGATCGACCCCGCTCTGGCCTTTGCCCACATCATCCAGGAGAGCAATTTCCGCACCGACGCGGTCAGCCCGGCCGGCGCGATGGGGCTGATGCAGGTCCGCCCCGGAACCGCCGGCGACACCGCCCGGTCCCGCGGAGTCTATTTCTCCGCGTCGAGCCTGACCGACCCGGCGACCAACATCGAATATGGCCAAAGCTTCATCGAGCTGATCCGCGGCAGCGGCGCGACGCAGGGCCAGTTGCCCAAGGTCATTGCCGCTTACAATGCCGGGCCCGTCCCCGTCGCGCGTTGGGCCTACATCCCCGACAAGGGCGATCCCCTGCTGTGGATGGAGTCGATTCCATATTGGGAGACCCGCTACTACGTCCCGGCGGTCTTGCGGAACATGTGGGTCTACCAGGCGAAAGGTGGCGGAAACCCGCCTTCGCTGGCCACTATCGCAGCGCATCGCTGGCCGGCGTTTCCGACGAGCCGCACCAACCTTGCGACGATAGGCAACTAAAGGGTTGCATTTCGACTCCGCTGGTAGCAAATACGTGCAACCAGGAGGTTGCATATGACCAACACTATTACCAAGACCACCCACGTCAAAGCTCCGATTGACCGCGTCTGGCGGGCGATTTCCGATCACAAGGAATTCGGCCAATGGTTCAACGTCGCGCTCGACCAGCCATTTCAGGCGGGCCAAACTTCGACCGGCAAGATTACCCACCCCGGCTTCGAGCATTGTGCCTGGAACGCGGAGATTGAAGCGATCGAGCCGACGCGCCGCTTTGCGCTCCGCTGGCATCCTTTTGCGATCGATCCCGACGTGGATTATTCTGACGAGCGGACGACATTGGTGGAATTCCTGCTTGAGCCCGAAGCCGATGGGACGCGCGTAACAATCACCGAAACGGGTTTCGATAAATTGCCGGAAGCGCGTCGGGAAATTGCGCTGCGCAGCAATACTCAGGGCTGGGCTGCCCAAGCCAACAATTTGCGCGAATATGCCGAAGCCCGCGCCGAAGCCTGACGTCGCCGGCCTGTTCGCGGCATTGGGCGAGCCGACACGGCTTCGGCTGGTCGATGCATTGAGCGACGGCTCTGCTCAATCGATCGCCGCCCTGGCGATCGACCTGCCCATCAGCCGCCAGGCGCTGACCAAGCATTTGAAAGTGCTCGAAGCGGCGGGAGTCACGCGCTCCCGCCGCCAGGGCCGCGAGACGGTCTACCGGATCGACCCCGGCGGACTGCTCGCCGCCGAGCAATGGATCGCGGCCGTTTCGACCCAGTGGGACAGCCTGATCGATCGTTTGAAAATCCACGTCGAGAGCTAGACATCCGTGGTCGCCCGTCCCCGGACAGACTGCGCGCGGATGTTCTTGCTTTGTTCGCATTGTGGCGTAGACTCGACGCATGCCGGTCGAGTCCATCCATGGGCGCGGAGCGACGCGCAATGCGACGCCGACGCGCTTCAATCTGAAGGATCGCCTGGTCGAGGGTGACTGGCTCGATAGCGTCGCCGAATTGGACGGAATTACTCCTCGTCGAACTACCGTGACGATTGAGCGGCCCAAGACCATCCTCACGCGCAATTCGTCGCCGGACATCGGCTTCGACCGCTCGATCAACCCCTATCGCGGCTGCGAGCATGGCTGCATCTATTGCTTCGCCCGGCCGACGCATGCGTTCCACGACCTTTCGCCCGGCGTCGATTTCGAATCGCGCCTGTTCGTCAAACCGGATGCCGCCGCCCTGCTCCATGCCGCTCTGTCGCGGCCCGGCTATGACGTCGCGCCGATCGCTCTCGGCACCAACACCGATCCCTATCAGCCGATCGAGGAGGATTGGCGGGTGACCCGGTCGGTGCTCGAACTGCTGCTCGAGACCCGCCACCCGTTCACCATCACCACCAAATCGGACCGCGTCCTGCGCGACCTCGACCTAATTGCGCCTGCCGCCGCGCTCGGCCTCGCTTGCGTCGCCATCTCGGTCACATCGCTCGATCCGGCGATCGCGCGCACCCTCGAACCGCGCGCACCTTCCGCCCGCAAACGCCTGGCAGCGCTCAAGACGCTGAGCGATGCGGGTGTCCCTGCCTATGTCGCCATTGCCCCGGTCATCCCGCAAATCACCGATCATGAACTGGAAGCGATCGTCGAAGCCGCCGCTGCGGCAGAAGTGCGCGGTGGCTTCTTCCTGCCGGTGCGCCTGCCGCATGAGGTCGCGCCGCTCTTCCGCGCCTGGCTCGACGAGCATTTCCCCGATCGCGCGGCCAAGGTCATGGCGACCATCCGCTCGCTTCGAGGCGGCAAGGACAACGACCCCAATTTCTTCAGCCGGATGCGCGGCAGCGGACCGTGGGCCGATCTGCTCAAAACCCGATTCGAGATCGCGGCGAAGAAGCATGGCCTCGGCCGCGCAAAATTCCCGCTGCGCAGGGATTTGTTCCAACCTCCCGAAGGCCGCCAGATGCGCCTGCTTTAGGAGGTGACAGGGTCACATTGCCCTCTTACGAAAGCCCGCATGAAAAGCCTTGTCCTCGCCGCCCTCCTGGCCACCGCCGCTGCTCCTTCCTTCGCCCAGCAAGCCGCCCCGCCTCCGCCGGTCCACGTCGACCCGCGCGTCGCGGCGCTGCGCGACGATGCGCTCGCCAACGATCGTTACGCCTGGGACGTGGTCGAAGGGCTGACCACCGAGGTCGGGCAGCGCCTCGCCGCGACAGAGGCCGAGGCGCGCGCCCGACAATGGGCGGTCGCACGGCTCAAAGCGATGGGCTTCGCCAACGTCCATGTCGAACCGTTCGAAATGCCGATCTGGACCCGTGGGCCAGAGAGCGCCGAAATCCTCGCACCCTTTCCGCAGAAAATGGTCGTCGCCGCGCTCGGCAACAGTGGCTCGAGTGGGCTCGGCGGAGTGACCGGAGAGATCGTCGGGTTCGACAGCGTGGACGCCTTGCGTGCCGCACCCGACAGCGCGGTTCGCGGTAGGATCGTGTTCATCGACCATCACATGATGCCTAACCAGGATGGCAGCGGTTACGGCCAGTTCGGCGCGCCGCGTCGCCAGGGGCCGACCCTCGCCTCCAAGAAGGGCGCGATCGGGATCGTCATCCGGTCGATCGGCACGGATCACCACCGTAACCCGCACACCGGGGTCCAGTCCTTCGCCGACGGCGCGGCCCCGATCCCCGCCGGCGCCTTGACCGTGCCCGACGCGGAACAACTCGTGCGAATCCTTAAGCGCGGCAAGCCGGTGACGATGCGCCTGACTCTGGTCAGCCAATATGTCGCGACCGGCGGCCAGTCGGGCAATGTCGTGGCCGAGGTCCCCGGCCGAGACCCCAAAGCGCCGATTCTCCTGGTTGGCGGCCATCTCGATAGTTGGGATCAGGGCACGGGAGCGATCGACGATGCATCGGGAATCGCCATTGTCACCGCCGCCGCCAAACGCATCATGGATGCCGGCCGCCCGCTTCGCACGATTCGCGTCGTCTGGTTCGGAGCCGAAGAGCCGGGTGGCTTCGGCGGGATCGCCTATCAGAAAGCCCACGCCACCGACCGTTACGCCATCGCCGGGGAAAGCGATTTCGGCGCCGACCGCATCTGGCGCTTCGGAACCAGCCTGTCGGTCAGCGAGCCTGCGACTTATGCCAAAATGACCGCCGCGCTCGCCCCGCTCGGGATCGTCAAATACGATAAGGCCGAGGCCGATGGCACCGACGTCGGCCCGACGATCGACGCCGGGGCGCCGTGGGTTAGCCTCAGCCAGGATGGCACGCGCTATTTCGACTATCACCACACGCCCGACGATACGCTCGACAAGATCGATCCCGCCCAGCTTCGCCAGAATGTCGCGGCGTGGACGACGATGCTCGCCGTACTTTCTGGCGGAATTGAGGAGCCGAAACGGCCGCGGCGGCGTTGACCCTTTTTGACGCTGGAAAGGGCTATCCCATGCGCACCCTGATTATTCTCCCGCTCCTCGCTCTTGGTGCATGCCAGGTGACCAAGGACGACGCCAACAAAACGACCACGGTCGAATATAATGGCGAGGCGGCCGAAAATAGCGTCGACGCCGCGGCAAATCAGGTTGGCGCGGTCGCCGGCGATATCGCCAACGACGTCAAGGCAACCGCGGACAAGGTCGGGAACAAGGTCGACAATATCGACGTCGACGTGAAGGTCGACACCAACAAGGCCGACGACAACAAGGCCGCCAACCACTAGGGCTTTGCGTCTGGCCGCGACCGCTGTTAGGGGCGTGCTCCGCTTCGAGGGTGGTCCTGTGGACGCCCTGGCGGCTTCCTAGTCGGGGAGTGGCGCAGCCCGGTAGCGCGTCTGCTTTGGGAGCAGAGGGTCGCAGGTTCGAATCCTGTCTCCCCGACCATCGATGAAATCGCCCACCAGGGGGATGGGCGAATTTCATCGATCCGCCGGATGGTGCCCGTCAGGATAATTAGGCCAAAGCGCATTGTTGTCGCTCAAGGCGCAAAATCTTGGTGGGCCCGGAGGGACTCGAACCCCCAACCTAGCCGTTATGAGCGGCCAGCTCTAACCAGTTGAGCTACAGGCCCACCGCGATGGCGGCGATAGCGGCAGCGAGAGGCAGCGCGCAAGTCAGGCGGATCTAAGCGCTGGAAGTAGCAGGACCAACCGCTCAGGATCGACCCGCAGGTCGCCGCCCGCGATCCTCGCCAGGCCGCGCACCAACCGAAGTGCGAAGCCGATGCCAAGCTTGTAGTCAGGATCGAGTGCGAACGCCGGGTCGAACAATTGTTCCTCGCTCGCGTCCCGGATCGCGGCGGGGCGAGTCAGCGTCAGCGAGCAATTGCCTTTCTCGGACCCGATACCGAGCGCCAGCGCTTCCGACGGGCCGGCAACGTCGAGCACACTTTCAACGAAGCGACGGATGAGCCGCTCGGACAATTCGGGATCGAGCGCACAGCGATCTAACGCACCTTCAAGCCGCGTCGAAATCTCGGCACCGCGAGTTGCGGCATAGGTTGCGAATTCCTCGGTAAGCCGCGGCAATATTTCGGCGAAATCGGTCCCTTCGCCCGGGCTCGAGCGGCTTGATTGCAACTTCGCGGCGAAATCCAAATCGTCGATTGCCCCAAGCAGCGTTCGCGCCTGGCTGACAATTTCGGCGGCGCGCTGGCGATAGCTGCGGTGGGCCGGCCCGAGATACTGTCCGTCGATAATTTCGGCGAAGCCGATGATCGCGTTCAATGGAGTCTTGATCTCGTGGACCAGCTCGCGCAGCGAATCATGGTCGCGCGAGGGCGGCGCGGACGGGGTCGATCCCGTCGGCGGCGGCATCGCTTCCTCGCGCCGTGCGACCCCGCGATAGCCCGCAAACCGACCGTCGGACGGCTCGAACGCGGGCACGCCGCTGATCCGCCAGCGTCCCGACAACATGCCGTCCCCGGCGAGTGAGAAGCTCGCGTCGCGGAACGGGCTGCGCAGCGCAAAGGCGCGCTCGACCGTGCGATCGACGCCTTCCCCTTCGCCGTTCCCGGCCAATGCAATCGACCGTCCGATCAAAGCTCCCCGCGGCGCGCCCTCGACCCAGGCGATGTCGCCCGACGGGCCGCATTCCCAACGGAACAAGGCGGGGGAATCGTCGGAAATACGTGACATGGCGGCGTTGGACCGCTGATCACGCGGTTCCCGCGGGGCAGGACCACGCGTCCGCCGCATCCGCTCGATCCGCGCCACCATTTCGCTGATTTTTGAAGGCTCCTCCGCCGGCGGCTGCCGGCGCGATCTTGCAGGCGGTCCGGTAGGCCGCTCAGGTTCGACCTTCCCTGCCTTGGGCGCATTGCGCAATTCCGGATGAATGGTCTCGGCGAACGCGCGCACTTCGTCGGTAACGCCGTCGAGCACAGTGCCCCATTCAGCGGGATCGAGCCGCGCCGCCGCAATCACCGGTGCCGATACGGCAAGGCTGTCGGCGGCGAACATCGCGACCAATGCGACCGGCAGATTGAGCCCGGCGACGGCGCGCGCAGCGGCCGCGCGCAATTCCTCAGGCAGTTCGTCGCGTCCTTCGGCGATCCGCTGCATGGCACGCATTACCAGGGGTGATGCGGGTGCCGGCGCGCCGCGGGCAATAAGGTCCACAAGCTGCCGCCACTGTACCGCGCGTGCACGCGGATCGTCGACACCCTGATCGAGAACGGTCGCTAGGCGATCGTCGAACTGCAACCCTTCACCTTTCCCCGCAAAAACCCCTGTCTCTCAAGCGTCTATCTGGCGCGCGGGTCATGGAGGAGGCGGTCGCCGTTAAGCATCCCATTTCGGGACAGTGAAAAGGGCGCCGGCACAAGTGCCGGCGCCCCCTTTGTGCCTCTCGGCGGAAGGGCTAGACGCGTGTCGACAGGTAGAGCAGCCAATATTTGGCAATCTCGGCGCGCTGCCCGCTAACCGCCCTGAGCGCAATCGCCGATCCCGCATTGTCGCCCGTGCGGGCCAGTGCGATACCTAGGCGCAGGTTGGCGAGGTTGGCATCGACGCCGCTCTTGCCAAGCGCGGCGCGATACAGCGCCGCTGCCTTGGCGTAGTCGCCATAGCCGAGATAGACGTCGCCCGTGACCATCGCCTGCTTGGCCGCGGGCGAAGTGAGTGCGGTTTTCTCAAGACCCGGAAGCGACGCCTTGTCGGCCGCGATCTTGCTATTGGCGACCGTGAGAATGTCGCGGAACATCTGCCTCGAACGGTCAATCTTCTTGGCCGCGAAACCTTCCTCGAGCACCGCCTGAGCCTCGCCCGGGTAACCCTTTTGCAGGGCGGTGTTGGCGTAAAGGTAATAATCACTCTCACCGGCCAGCCCGCCAGTGGCGCGCTGAAGCCGCATCAAGTCGATCAGAGTGTCGTTATCAAGCCCGCTGCTCTTCTGATAAATCCGCAATGCGGCATTCCAATTGGCCGGCGCGGGGTAAGCGGTAATCCAATCGCGGCTGATCGGGATCGCCGACGGAAGCTTGGCATCATAGGCGAGTTGGACCGCGTGCCGATACCAATCCTCGGGAGCCTTTTGCCCCCCAGTGGAACGCGCCGCTATGGCCTTTTGGAGCACCCCGACCGCGTCGGGGATGCGACCCTGCGACCTGCGGGTCTCGGCAAGCAGCAATAGCGCTTCGCTGTGGTTGGGATCGACCGCAATGGTTTTGTCAAACTCGCCCGCTGCCCGGTCATATTGCTTGGCGACATAATATTGCTTGCCGAGGTTGAAGTGCAGCGGAACGGTTTCCTGGGGCGTCGCGCCACCCGACGCGAGCATCGCCTCAAGCGCGCTCGTAATACCGGCGCTGTCCTTGGCATCGACTGCGGCCTTCAGCTGCAACTGGCCGATGACATATTTGTCGTCCTTGGTCTTGGCCGCAGCGTTGGCAGCCGCCAGCGCTGGCGGAATGGCTGCGACATCCTTTGCATTCACCACCTTCTGCAGTGCGGCGATCGCCTTTCGCCCGCCGCTCGAAAGGTCATACTTGCGTCCTTCCGCAGCCGACGCCGGGGCCGCTTGCGAGCTCGCCTCCGTCCGCGGCGTGGATTGCTGCTGCGGCATCGACTGATATTGCGCGAGCGCCGGGGCCGCGGAAAAGCCGCCAAAGGCAAGCGCGAGGGCAAGCGCCCGCTTCGAACTGATCATCATTTTCTCTCCTGTTATGCTCAGCCTTGCCGGCGCGGAAATCAAAGGGCGCGCCGGCATATACTCCGAACTTGCGCCACTGCCAGCCGCGAATGGCGCTTGGCCCCTGAATGCCTGTTGAACCATTTGATTCAGTGCGGTTTTATCGCGTTTAAAGGCACGCTTACCTTACCGCTTTAGTGCGAACGGCGGCAAGTTGCAGGCGATTCACGTCGAGAGAACGCCCTCGCGCGCGCAGGCGCGCGGGGGTGGCGCCGTGCATCCTGATCGGCTAGTCCGGGTAGGCGGGGTGGGTCAGCCCATTTCCGCGCGTCATTCAACCCCCTAGCGAGCAGGATACCTCTTGGCCACCACGCCGCCCATCGACGAACGCCCCGACAGCGACATTGCCCCCATCTCCATCGTCGAGGAGATGAAGACCAGCTACCTCGATTACGCGATGTCGGTCATCGTCAGCCGCGCGCTGCCCGACGTCCGTGACGGCCTGAAGCCGGTCCACCGCCGTATCCTCTGGGCTTGCCAGGAAGCCGGCTATGTCGCCGGCCGGCCCTACCGCAAATCAAGCCGCATCGTCGGCGACGTTATGGGTAAATATCACCCGCACGGCGACAGCGCGATCTACGACGCGCTCGCGCGGATGACGCAGAGCTGGTCGATGCGCGTGTCGCTGATCGACGGACAGGGCAATTTCGGGTCGATGGATCCCGATCCGCCCGCCGCGATGCGCTATACCGAAGCGCGCCTCGCCAAGGTCGCCAATTTCCTCTTGGGCGATGCCGACAAGGACACCGTCGACTTCACGCCCAATTACGACGCGTCGGAGCGCGAGCCGCAGGTGCTGCCCGCGCGCTTCCCCAACATCCTCGTCAACGGCGCGGGCGGAATCGCGGTCGGCATGGCGACCAACATCCCGCCGCATAACCTCGGCGAAGTCATCGCCGCCTGCCGCGCGTTCATCGCCGACCCGGCGATCACCACCGAGGGACTGATGGAGCACGTCCTCGGCCCCGATTTCCCGACGGGATCGACAATCCTCGGCACCGCTGGCATCCGCAGCGCCTACACCACCGGGCGCGGCTCGATCCTCCAGCGCTCCAAGCACCATGTCGAGGAAGGCCGTGGCGACCGGCGCTCGATCGTTTTGACCGAAATCCCCTACCAGGTCGGCAAAAACGGCCTGGTCGAAAAAATCGCCGAAGCCGCCAAGGACAAGCGCATCGAAGGCGTCAGCGACATCCGCGACGAATCCAACCGCTTGGGCGTACGCATCGTCATCGAACTGAAGCGCGACGCCACCCCCGAAGTCGTCTTGAACCAATTGTGGCGCCACACCCCGGCCCAATCCAGCTTCGCCGCCAACATGCTGGCGATCCGTGGCGGGCGTCCCGAAACCCTGATGCTGCGCGACATCATCGAGTCGTTCATCAAGTTCCGCGAGGAAGTGATCACCCGCCGCTCGAAGTATGAGCTGCTCAAGGCCCGCGAGCGCGCTCACATCCTGCTCGGGCTGGTCATCGCGGTGACCAACCTCGACGAGGTCGTGCGGATCATCCGCGGGTCGGCCAGCCCGGCGGCGGCGCGTGCTGCGCTGCTCGCCCGCGCCTGGCCGGGTGAGGAAATCCGCCCCTACATCGAACTGGTCGAGGCGGTCGAGGCCCATGCCGCGGGCGAAGATTACACGCTGTCCGAAATCCAGGTGAAGGCGATCCTCGAGCTTCGCCTGCACCGCCTGACCGCGCTCGGCCGCGACGAGATCGCCGGCGAATTGAAGGAGCTGGCGACGACTATCGCCGGGCTGCTCGATATCCTCGGCGACCGCGTGAAGCTCTATGCCGTGATGAGCGAGGAACTGGACGCGGTCGACAAGGAATTCTCGACCCCGCGCATGTCCGACATCGCCGCCGCCGCCGACGGCATCGACGACGAGGATCTGATCGAGCGCGAAGAGATGGTCGTGACGGTCACCATGACCGGCTACATCAAGCGCACGCCCTTGACCCTGTTCCGCGAGCAGAAGCGCGGCGGCAAGGGCCGCAGCGGCATGAACACCAAGGATGAGGACGCGGTCACCAATTTGTTCGTCACCTCGACCCATAACCCCGTGCTGTTCTTCTCGTCGGCCGGCAAGGTCTATCGCAAGAAGGTCTGGCGCCTGCCCGAAGGCGGCCCCAGCGCGCGCGGCCGGCCGATGGTCAATCTCCTCCCGCTCGCCGAGGGCGAGACGATCACCACCGTGCTTCCCTTGCCCGAGGATGAGGACAGCTGGGGCGCGCTGCACATCATGTTCGCCACCGCCCACGGCACGGTGCGGCGCAACAGCATGGCGGCGTTCACCAACGTCCCCACCGCCGGCAAGATCGCGATGCGCTTCAGCCTCAGCGGGACAGAAGACGAGGAAGACGGCGATCCGACCGACCGGCTGATCGCGGTCGACCTTCTGACCGAGGATGACGACGTCCTCCTCGCCACCCGCAACGGCAAGGCGATCCGCTTCAAATCGACCGACGTCCGCGAATTCCAGTCGCGCACATCGAGCGGGGTTCGCGGCGTGCGGCTCAAGGAAGGCGACCAGGTAATCGCGATGTCGATCCTGCGCCGCGTCGGCACCACCCAGGAAGAGCGCGAGGCCTATCTCCGCTGCCCGGCGTGGCGCGAGAAAGATGAGGAGTGCACGCTTCCGGCCGAGCGTTATGCGGAGCTTGCCGAAAGGGAGCAGTTCCTGCTGACCGTGACCGAAAATGGCTATGGCAAGCGCAGCAGCACCTATGAATATCGCCGCACCAACCGCGGCGGTCAGGGCATCACCAACATCGACACGTCGAAGCGCAACGGCTGCGTCGTCGCCAGCTTCCCGGTGACTCCAGGCGAAGCGTTGATGCTG
>DATHFE010000074.1:0-5689 GCA_035318245.1 Sphingomicrobium sp.
TACATGGTCGGCGGGATCGAGGAAGCGGTCGCCAAGGCCGAGAAGATGGCCCACGACGCGTGAGCGACCTCAACCTCGACGATTGCGTCAACGACGTCTGCCCCTGGTCCGGCGAGCCGGTCAGCGCGGATTCGCTGACGCGCTATCGCGATAAGGTGGTCGGCTTCTGCAATCCGGGCTGCCGCGACAAGTTTGACGCCGCGGCTGGCGCGTTCGACGCCGTCATCGACAAGAAAGACTGACCATGGCCGATTTCCGCTTCGAGCTCGTCACGCCCGACAAACTGATCATGAGCGAGGACGTCTACATGGTCGTCGTCCCCGGCAGCGAGGGTGATTTCGGCGTCATGGCCGGCCACGCGCCGGTGATGACCACGCTCAAGGACGGTGACCTCGCGATTTACCGGACCGCCGGCGCGACCCCTGAGAAAATCACCGTCAGCGGAGGCTTTGCCGAGGTCAGCGACACCGGCCTCGCCGTGCTTGCCGAAAGCGCCAGCGAAAAAGCGTAACCGAAATCGTAACCCCAGTTAGGTTTTTCTAAAAGTTTGACGGCTATTCACCATCCCGAGTTTCCGAATTTGACGGGGCACGGGGTTACGCATGAGCGCTTTCGGCAAACGTAATGGCGGCAATGGGGGAAGCGGGCAGCGCCCGTCCTTCGGCGTCGCCCGCCCGATGAAATCCTCGCCCGGCGGCAAGAATGCCGGCGGTGAGCAATTTCCCCCGATCGAAGAAGTCATCCCAGAGCTCGATAGCCCCGCGCCCGTCGAAGGCGGCCCGCCATTGGGCGCAATGGACCGCCTGACCGCGCGCCAGAACGCCAGCAGCGAGTCCGGCAGCAGCCGCCAGGAAGGTTTCGAGGCCTCGGTCCACCGGATCAAGGAACAGGTTCTTCCGCGCCTGCTCGAACGCGTTGACCCCGAAGCCGCGGCGACGCTCGGCAAGGATGAGCTGGCCGAGGAATTCCGCCCGATCATCGGCGAGGTCCTTGCCGAGCTGAAGATCACCTTGAACCGCCGCGAGCAGTTCGCGCTCGAAAAGGTGCTGGTCGATGAGCTTCTCGGCCTCGGGCCGCTCGAGGAATTGCTCGCCGACCCGTCGGTCAGCGACATCATGGTCAACGGACCCGACCAGTGCTTCATCGAGCGCAAGGGCCGGCTGGAGCTCGCCCAGATCCAGTTCCGCGACGAGGAACATCTGTTCCAGATCGCCCAGCGGATCGTCAACAAGGTCGGCCGCCGCGTCGACCAGACCACGCCGCTGGCCGACGCCCGCCTTCAGGACGGCAGCCGCGTCAACGTCATCATTCCGCCGCTGTCGCTGCGCGGCACCGCCATTTCGATTCGTAAATTCTCCGAAAAACCGATCACGCTCGACATGATGCGCGGCTTCGGGTCGATGTCGGAAAAAATGGCGACCTGCCTCAAGATCGCCGGCGCCAGCCGGATGAACGTGGTCATTTCGGGCGGTACCGGCTCGGGTAAGACGACCATGCTCAACGCCATGTCGAAGATGATCGACCCGGGTGAGCGCGTCATCACCATCGAGGACGCGGCCGAGCTTCGCCTGCAGCAGCCGCACTGGCTCCCGCTCGAAACCCGTCCGCCCAATCTCGAGGGCCAGGGCGCGATCACCATCCGCGACCTCGTCATCAACGCGCTGCGTATGCGCCCCGACCGCATCATCCTCGGCGAAATTCGTGGTCAGGAGTGCTTCGATCTCCTCGCCGCGATGAACACCGGCCACGATGGCTCGATGGCCACGCTTCACTCCAACTCCCCGCGCGAATGCCTCGCACGTATGGAAAACATGGTGATGATGGGCGACATCAAGATCCCGAAGGAGGCGATCAGCCGCCAGATCGCGGATTCGGTCGACCTCATCGTCCAGGTCAAGCGCCTCCGCGACGGTTCGCGCCGCACCACCAACATCACCGAAGTGATCGGGATGGAAGGCGACGTCATCGTCACCCAGGAACTGTTCAAGTTCGAATATCTCGACGAAGGCGCCGACGGCAAGATCAACGGCGAATATCGCTCGATGGGCCTGCGCCCCTACACGCTCGACAAGGCGCGGCAATACGGCTTCGACCAGCCATACCTGGAGGCGTGCCTGTAAATCAGGCGGCGACCGCACGACGTTGAAGTTCATAGAGCCGCGCAAGTAATCCCGGACTTGACTTCGAATTTGGCAACGCAGACTCCTGTCGCTCGAGGAAGGACTTCATGACCATAACCGGCCGCCTGTTCGCTCTGATGTTCCTCGCGGTACCGCTGGTGGCCGCCGCGCCTCCGTCTGACCCTAATGCGGAAAAGGATCGCAAAATCTGCCGCGAGGCCGAGCCACGGCTCGGCAGCCGCATCAAGACCCCGCGCCGCTGCCGCACGGTCGAGCAATGGCAGGAGGAGGATCAGGCGAGGCCGCTGCCGCTATCCGCCCAAGTCACCGAGGGCCAGGGTGACGCCCTGCAAAAGCAGAGGCCTCAATAGGGCTGGTGCGCAAGCATCCGGGTCGCGAATTTCAGGGTCTCGACCATATGTTGGACGGCGTCGGGCGCGGCTCCGGCTTCGATCAGCCTGACGATTGCCGACCCGGCGATGGCCCCCGCCGCTCCGGCGTCCAGGGCTTCGCGCACATGCTCCGGCCTGGAAATGCCGAAACCCAGCACCGGCGGCGGAGCATTTGCCGCCTTCAGCGAAGCGAACAGCGCGCCATGGTTGAGCGACAGATGCTCATCGGCGCCGGTCACGCCGGCACGCGCCACGCAATAGGTATAGCCCGACGAGAGGTTCGCTATCCTGGTCAGCACCCGCCTGGGCGTATTCGTCGCGGCGATCATGACCAGGTCCAGCCCCGCACTGGAGGCCGCTGCCGCATAGGGCGTGGCCTCAAGGCTTGGAACGTCCGCGACGAGCAGGCTGTCTGTCCCCACCGCTGCGAGCTCACTCGCGAAAGTCGTAATCCCGCGCGCCGCGACAATGTTGGCATAGGTCAGAACGCCCAACGGCACATCGGGGTGCCGCGCGCGGAAGCCCGCGATCAGGTTGAGGCAGTCGCCCGTTCGCACACCTGCTCTCAGCGCCCGCCCCGCGGCGGCCTGGATGACCGGGCCGTCGGCGATGGGATCGCTGAATGGAATCCCGACCTCGACCATGTCCGCCCCACCCTCGACGATCGCATCGAGATAGGCGGCGCTCGCTTCCAAACCGGGATCACCGAGCACCAGGAACCCGCCGAACACGCCCTCTTCACGCTGCGCGCATCGCTCGAACATGGCCCGGTAGCGGGTCACGCCATATCCCCCAGCAGCCGCTGCGCCTGGATCATGTCCTTGTCGCCGCGTCCGGACAGGTTGACGAGCAGGATGGGGTTGTCACCCGCGGCTTCGGCCAGCCGCATCGCATGGGCTACCGCGTGCGCGCTTTCGAATGCCGCCACGATCCCCTCACTGCGGGCCAAGGCCACGAACGCCTTGAGCGCCTCTTTGTCTTCAACCCCGACATAGGTCGCGCGGCCGATGTCCTTGAGATGGGCGTGCTCGGGCCCCACGGCCGGATAATCGAGACCGGCAGACACCGACCAAGTATCGGCGATCTGACCGTCGTCGTCCTGCAAAAGCAGGGTTTCAGCGCCATGCAATATGCCGGGCCGCCCTCGGAGCAGCGTCGCGCCATGATCAGCGCCATCGAGTCCCTTCCCCGCAGCCTCGACTCCGATCAACCGGACGGCGGAATCCTCCAGAAAATCGGAAAAGATGCCGATCGCGTTCGAGCCGCCGCCAACGCAAGCGATCACCGCGTCGGGCAACCGCCCCTCGACCTCCAATATCTGTTCGCGGGCCTCCTTGCCGATCACGCGCTGATATTCGCGCACCATCAACGGGAACGGGTGCGGCCCCGCCACCGTCCCGAGCAAATAATGGGTGTCGGCGAAGCTTGCCGTCCAGTCCCTCAACGCTTCGTTGACCGCGTCCTTGAGCGTCCGGCCGCCGCTGGCCACCGGCACGACTTCCGCGCCCATCAGCGCCATCCGGAAGACATTGAGCTGCTGCCGCTCGACATCGTCGGCGCCCATGTAAATCCGGGTTCCGAAGCCGAACAACGCCCCCGCCATCGCGGTGGCGACACCGTGCTGCCCGGCGCCGGTCTCGGCGATCAGCCGCCTTTTCCCCATGCGCTTGGCGAGAAGGCCTTGGGCAAGCACCTGGTTGGTCTTGTGGGCGCCGCCGTGGACCAGATCCTCGCGCTTCAGATAGATGCGCGCACGACCGGCCATGAGGTTGCGGCAGCGGGTGAGCGGCGTCGGCCGGCCGGCGTAGGTGGTCAGCAAATGATGGAGTTCCGCCTGGAACGCGGCATCCTGCTGGGCATCGAGGAACGCCGCTTCGAGCTCCTCCAACGCGGGAACCAGGATTTCGGGGACGTAAGCGCCGCCGAACCGTCCAAAGCGACCGTCCTGCCTCATGCCACCGCCCGGCAGGCTGGCCGCAGCGCGGCGAACAATGCCGCGACTTTCGCCGGGTCCTTGATCCGTGGCCGCGCCTCGACCGACGATCCCACATCCAGTCCATAGGCGCCGATGCCGGCCGCCGTCCGCGCGTTGTCCGGCCCAATCCCGCCGGCCAGGAATGCCGAGCTGAGATCGTCGCGAGCGCGGACCAATGACCAGTCGAAGGAGACGCCAGTTCCGCCGCTCTTCCCGTTCCTTACTGTGTCGAAAAGGGTCCGGTCGGCCTCGTTCCTGGGTCGCGCGGCTCGTGCTCCAACTCCGCACAGGGCCCATATCTCGACCGATCCGGGAAGGCGGGCGCGGATCTCGGCGATCATTTCGCGGGTCTCCTTGCCGTGCAGCTGAACGGCATCGAGGCCCAGCCTGTCGACCGCCATCGCAACGTCACTGGGCGCTGCGTCGCGGAATACGCCGACCGCCTTCATGCCCAAAGCGCGCGCGCTCGATGCAAGACTTGCCGCTTCGCCGATCCCGACGGCGCGCGGCGTTCCATGCACCAGAATCAGACCGGCGTGAGTGGCTCCAGCGCGCCCCGCGACCAGCAAATCCTCGACGCGGGTAAGACCACACAGCTTGACGCGGCCATAAACCAGCGCCCGCGCGGCCTCGAAGATATCGGCCGCCGCCATCAATGCGGATCCGACAAGGAAGGCATCGGCCAGCGGCGCGAGGCGCTCGACATCCGGCCGGCCCCCGATCCCGGATTCGGCGATAATGGTCACACTACCGGGCACCAACGGCGCAAGGCGCTCCGTCACTCCAAGATCGGTCGTCAACGTCTTGAGGTCGCGGTTGTTGATGCCCACAATCTCCGCCCCAAGCGCCAAGGCACGGCCCAACTCGCCCTCGTCGTGAACCTCGACGATCGCATCCATCCGGAGCCGGCGCGCCACCGCCATCACCCGCGCCGCGCCCTCGTCGTCCAACACCGACATCATCACCAGAACAGCATCCGCCCCGGCCGCGCGGGCCTCACTCACTTGTGCCGGGTCGACAATGAAATCCTTGGCCAAGATGGGTCCGACGAACTTCCGCCTAGCCGTCCGAAGGTCATCGACCGAACCGCCGAAATGCGGTCCGTCCGTCAGCACGCTGAGCGCGTCGGCGACGGGCGCATATGCCGCCGCAGCCTCGTGCACCGAATATCCGCTTCGATGGCCGGATGGCGATGCTCGCTT
>DATHFE010000075.1:0-12136 GCA_035318245.1 Sphingomicrobium sp.
CCTTGACCGCCCGGTCAAGGCAATCGATTCCGACACCGGGATCGGCGCTGATTTGACCGAGCTGCGCCGCACCGTCGAAGCGCTCGACCCCAAGGAAAACGGCAAGTCGCTGACCGGCCGCAAGTTCCTCGGGATCATCCCCTTTGGAAAGCGCATCAACAATTATTTCGACAAATATCGCAGCTCGCAGACGCATATTTCCGCGATTCTCGCCCGCCTCGGCAACGGCAAAGACGAGCTGT
The DNA here is from genome assembly GCA_035318245.1 of Sphingomicrobium sp. Lineage (GTDB taxonomy): Bacteria > Pseudomonadota > Alphaproteobacteria > Sphingomonadales > Sphingomonadaceae > Sphingomicrobium. The sequence continues at coordinate 243 of DATHFE010000075.1, forward strand.
TGATGGACAATGCCGCCATCGACACGGAGCGCGCCGGGCTATGGAAGACGATGCATCGGCTGGAGCAGATGATTCACATCTCTCGCACGCTCGACAAAGGGCTTGAGGACAAGGCCAACGAGCTCGACGCGACCGAGCCGGCCAAGGCCAAGGCGATCCGCGAGACGGCCTTATTCTATACGCGCCAGCGGACCACCGACCTGCTCACTCAGATGGCAGTGACGGTGCAGGGCTATCTCGCCCTCGACCTGGTCAAGAAGAACAATGTCGAGCTGGTCAAGGGTGTGGATCGCGCCTCAACCACGACCGTTTCAGCCCTGCGGACGGCGGTCACCGTTGCCATGGCGATGACCAACCAGAAATTGGTGCTGGAGCAGGTCAGCGCATTGAACACGACTACGGCCAACATGATCGATTCGACCGGAGAATTGCTGCGGACCCAGACCGGCGCGATCCATGAGCAGGCCGCGTCGTCGACGATCCCGCTGGAAACGCTGCAGCGCGCGTTCCAGAACATCTATGACACGATGGACCAGATCGACCGCTTCAAGCTGGAAGCGCTCGGCAATATGAAGCAAACGGTCGAGACATTGTCGTCCGAAGTCCACAAGTCCCAAGGCTATATCGCGCGGGCCGAGGGCGTCGCGCAGAACAAGCTTGAGAATGCCGGCCCATCGCCATTCACGCCGATAGAGGCGTCAGGCCGATAGTATGACCGAGCGTTTCGATGCGGTGATCGCGCGCGCCGACCGGGTGATGGCCTCGCTCGATGAGCGCGGCGGCGGCGTGCGCGATGCGGCCCGGCGTGAGCGCCAGCGGCTCAACAGCGACCTCACCCGGCGCTTCGCCAGGGTCGGTGTGGCGATCGCGGTAATCTCTCTTGCTGTCATCATCATCGGGCTGATCACGCCGATCGGAATGTTCGGTTTCCTCGCCGCGGTCGGCCTTGCGGTCGGGGTCGCGGCGCTGCTGGCGTTCACGCCCGGGAGCACGAGCAGCCCCAAGGTTTCGCCCGACCTGCCCAATGGGGCAATGGTCGAGCGGTTCGACAGCTATATCTTCCGCGCGCGCCGCGCCCTCCCCGCCCCGGCGCAGACCGAGATCGACGCGATCAGCGCCGCCCTTCCGCCGCTTCGCCAGACGCTGGAGCGGGTCGACGCGCTCGATCCTTCGGCGCAAGACGCGCGGCGTTTGATGTCGCTCCACCTCCCGTCGCTGATCGACCGCTACCTCCACGTGCCGTCCGCCTACCGCGACCAACGCGACGGCGAGGGAATCAGCGTCGATGAGCGGCTGGTCGAAGGGTTGGCCGCAGGCCGCGCCGCATTGTCAGACATTTCGGAACGGCTGGCGCGCGGCGATGTCATGGCGTTCGAGACCCAGGGGCGCTTCATCAAGTCGCGCTACGGCGAAGAAGTCCTCGGCGAAGAGAAAGACTAGCCGACGATCCCTTCGGCGCGGAGCTGTTTGATCTCCGCCGCTTTCAATCCCAGCATTTCCTTCAACACCGCGTCGCTATGTTCGCCAAGCGCGGGCGGCGGCAGCGGCGCGTCGGCACGCTGACCGTCGAAGCGGAGTGGCGATCCCACCGTCGGGACTTCGCCCAGCTGGCCGCCACTTAGGGTCCGCACGGCTCCGCGATGCACGGCCTGTGGATCAGCGAGCGCCTGACTGATCCGGTTGATCGGACCAGCCGGAATCCCGGCTTCTTCCAGCGCGGCGAGCCAATGCGAAGCGGGCTTGGTCGCGATAATCTGCCGGATCGACTGGACCAAGGGTGCGCGGTTGGCGATCCGCGCCGCATTGGTCGCGAACACTGGGTTGGTGGCCCATTCGGGTGACCCAAGGATCTCTGCAAGGCGAGCGAACTGGCGGTCGTTTCCAACAGCGATGATGATCGGTTGATCGGCGGCGGCAAACGGCTGGTAGGGCACGAGATTGGGGTGGCTGTTGCCTTGGCGCACGGGATCTTCGCCGCTGACCAGGAAGTTCGAGGCCTGGTTGGCCAGCATGGCGAGCTGCGAGTCGAGCAAGGCCATGTCGATATGGGTGCCCTCTCCCGATTGCTCACGGCGATAGAGCGCCGCGAGGATCGCATTGGAGCAATATAGGCCAGTGAACAGGTCGGCGATCGCCACCCCGGCGCGAAGCGGACTGCCCCCCGGCTCGCCGTCGGGCAGGCCGGTGACGCTCATCATCCCGCCCATACCCTGGATAATATAGTCATAACCGGCGCGGTCGGCGTAAGGGCCGTCCTGACCAAAGCCGGTGATCGAGGCGACGATCAGCCGAGGATTTTCTGCGCGGAGGGAGGCCGCGCCGAGGCCGAATTTCGCTAATCCGCGAACTTTGAAATTTTCGACCACGACGTCGCTCTTGGCGGCGAGCTTGCGGACCAGGTCGGCACCTTCAGGCCGAGCGAAGTCGATCGCCGCGGAACGCTTGCCGCGGTTGGCGGCGAGGAAATAGGCTGCAACCTTCTCGTCGCCATGTTCGTGCCACGGAGGCCCCCAGTGGCGCGTGTCGTCGCCAACCTCTGGCCGCTCGATCTTGATCACGTCGGCGCCCATATCGGCGAGCAATTGGGTGCACCACGGGCCGGCCAGCACCCGGCTTAGGTCAAGAACGCGAATACCCTGAAGGGGACGATTCACGCCCACCGCCGCCAAGGCCTACGGTCGGCCAGAACCGCCTTCGCTGCATTATGGCCGGGAGCGCCGGTCACGCCGCCGCCCGGATGCGCGCCCGATCCGCAGAGATACAGCCCGGCGAGCGGCATGCGATAATCGGCGGCGCCGATCATCGGGCGAGCGCTGAACAATTGGTCCAGTCCCATTTTGCCGTGGAAAATGTCACCGCCGATCAGACCAAAGCGCCTTTCCAAGTCGAGCGGCGAATGGATCTGACGCCCGAGCACCGACTTGGCGAAGCCCGGAGCGTGCGCATCGACCGTCGCGATGACCATGTCGGCGGCTTTCTCGCGCTCGTCGTCCCAGCTGCGGCCATCGGGGAGCGCGTAGCGGAAATGCTGGCAGAACAGGCTCGCGACATGCTTGCCCTTGGGCGCGAGACTGTCGTCGAGCGTCGACGGTATCAGCATTTCTATGATCGGCTTTTGCGACCAGCCGGTGAGCTTCGCGTCGACGAATGCGCGGTCCATATAATCGAGGCTCGGTGCCATGATGATGCCCGAGGTCAGATGGTCGCCCTTGCCTTTGAACACAGGGAAATCGGGCAGCTTCGACAATGCGACGTTCATCCGGAAGGTCGCGCTTTCGCAGGCCCAATTGGCCATGTGGCGCTCGGCTTTGTCGGCCATTGCCCCCTTGGGAACGAGCCGGTCGAACAATAGCCGCGGATTGACCCCGGCGATCGTATTCATGGCGCGCCACGCCTTACCCCCGGCAACTACACCTGCCGCTCTTCCGCGCTCGACGATCACTTCCTCGACCGGCGTGTTGAGCAAGATATCGACCCCGGCCTCTCGCGCCGCGCGCGCCATCGCCTGGGTGATCGATCCCATTCCGCCGATCGCATGACCCCACGCTCCCGGAACACCGGCGGCTTCGCCGAACAGATGGTGGAGCAGGACGTAGGCCGTGCCCGGCGTGTAAGGAGACGCAAAATTGCCGACCACGCCGTCGAACCCGAACATGGCCTTGGTGAGATCGCCCTTGAAATGGCGGTCCAAAATGTCGCCGGCACTCTTGGTCGCATATTCGTGCACCGTGCGGATTTCGTCCGTGCTGAGGCCGGCAAGCTGGCGGCCCATCCGGAGCAAGGTCGGCAGGCCGGCGATTCCCGCCCCAGCTTCGGGCGGCGCATGGAGCAGCCATTTCTGGATGAGCGGGACAACCGTCTCGAGTTCGGCGAGGTAGCGATCGTAGCCCTCGCCGTCGCCAGCATGGTGGCGGACGATCTCGGACCTCGTCAGTCCACCGCGGCCGCCGAGAAGATAGTCGCCGTCGCCAGGCAGGAAATTGTCGATCTTGCGCAGTACGACTTTCAGCCCGTGGCGCTGAAGTTCCATGTCGCGGATGATCTTGGGCTGCAGCAGGCTGACGGTATAGGCGGCCGCCGAATTGCGATAGCCGGGAAGAAATTCGTCGGTCACTGCCGCGCCGCCGACGTTGCCCGCCGCCTCAAGCACCGCGACCTTCATGCCCTTCTTGGCGAGGTAATAAGCGCAGGTCAGGCCGTTGTGGCCGGCGCCGATGACAATCGCGTCGTGGCTCATCGCATCAGCACCAATTCTTCGGCCATGGTCGGGTGCAGCGCGATGACTGCGTCAAAGTCCGACTTCTTCAATTTGGCTTTGACCGCAATCGCCGCCGCCTGGAGGATTTCGGGAGCATCGGGGCCGATCATGTGGACGCCGACGACCACGTCGGTCGCTTCGTCGACAACCAATTTATAGAGCGAGCGCTCGTTGCGCCCGGCCAACACATTTTTCATCGGCCGGAAGTCCGAGGTGAAGGTCTTGACCGACCCCAGCTTGTTGCGCGCCTGTCCTTCGGTCAGGCCAACGCCGGCGATCGGCGGATGGCTGAAGACAGCGTGCGGGATGCAGTTGTAATCGACCTGGTGCGGAATATTGCCAAATTGCGTGTCGGCGAACGCCTGACCCTCGCGGATCGCCACCGGGGTTAGCTGCACGCGATCGGTGACGTCGCCGACCGCGAAGATCGTTGGTGCCGAGCTGCGGCTGTCGGCGTCGACCTTGACCTCGCCATGCTCGCCCAGTTCGACACCGACGACGTCGCAGCCAAGGCCCTCGGTATTGGGATGACGGCCAACCGCGAACAAGACCTCATCGGCATCCAAGTCATCGCAGCCAGTCATCGAGAGCTTGAGGCTGCCGTCGTCGCGCCTTTCGATCTTTTCGAACATTGCGTTGAACCGGAAGTCGATCCCCTTGGCGAGAGAGATTTGCAACAGCCGGTCGCGCATCTGCTCGTCATAGCCGCGCAGCAGCGTATCGGTGCGATTGACCAGGGTCACACGGCTGCCGAACTGGTGGAAAATTCCAGCGAATTCATTGGCGATGTAGCCACCGCCGGCGATGACGATCCGCTTGGGCAATTCTTCAAGGTGGAACACGTCGTTGGAGCTGATCGCATGCTCGATCCCCTCGATGGTGGGCATCAGCGGCCGCGCGCCGGTGGCGATCAGGATCTTCGTTGCATTGAGTGACTTGCCCGACGCCAATTGGACAGAGTTCGGACCGGTGATGGTCGCGCGTTCCTTGAAAATCGTGACGCCGTGACTCTCCAGCGTGGCGGTGTATGCACCCTCCAGCCTGCCGACTTCGGCGAGCACATTGTCGCGCAGCACCGGCCAGTCGAACCGCATGGTCGGCACGTCCCAGCCAAACATCGCAGCGTCGTTGAGGTCCTCCGCGAAATGCGCGCCGTAAACGAGCAATTTCTTCGGAACGCAGCCGCGGATGACGCAGGTTCCGCCGATCTTATACTCCTCGACGACCGCAACCTTCGCGCCATGACCCGCGGCAATGCGCGCCGCGCGCACCCCCCCGGACCCGCCACCGATCACCACCAGGTCAAAGTCGTTGCGGCTCAAACCCCTGCCCTTTCAATCAATGCACGGGTCGACTCGTCGAACCCCTTCCGGCTCTCCGGATCGCCGAGCGCGCGCGCGATTTGCTTGCCCAGCTCGACTCCGAACTGGTCGAATGGGTTGATGCCGAGCAGTACCGCGTTGGAAAATGTGCGATGCTCGTAAAAAGCGATCAGCGCACCCAGAGTGCGCGGGTCGAGGCGGTCAAGCAGAAGCGTGCTCGACGGCCGGTTGCCCGGGTCGGCGCGCGCCGGGTCGTCGCTTTGGTGCCCCGTCATCAACGCCGCGCCCTGCGCGAAGGCGTTGAGCAGCAATTGGCGATGATGCTCGGGATCCTGCCCGTCGTCGCCCGCGATCACCGCGACGAATTCGAGCGGCACGATATGTGTTCCCTGGTGAAGCAATTGGAACACCGCATGCTGCGCGTCGGTGCCGACCCCGCCCCAGGTCACCGGCGCGCTCGGACGGCCAAGCGGCTTGCCGTCGACGGTGACCGACTTGCCGTTCGATTCCATTTCGAGCTGCTGGAGATAGGGCGGAAGCATCCGCAACCGCTCGTCATAAGCGAAGACGCCGCGGGTCTCGCATCTCATATTCTGCGTGTAGAGAAGGTCGGCAAAAGCAGCGAGCAGGGGCGCGTTGGCGCGCGGCTCAGCTAGCCGGAAATGGCGGTCCATTTCGGCGGCGCCTTCCAGCAATTCCTCGAACGCGGTCCAGCCTAGCGCCAGTGCGACCGGGAACCCTACCGAGGACCACAGGGAATAGCGCCCGCCAACGCCCTCGCTGAACGGCAGTATCCGTGTTTCATCGACGCCAAATTCGACCGCCGCCTGCGGATTGGCCGTGACAGCGATGATCCGCCCATAGGGATCCTCGACGCCGGCCTCGCTCATCCATTCGATCGCTGCGTGGACGTTGGCCAGCGTCTCGTAAGTGGTGAAAGTCTTCGACGCCGCGACGATCAGCGTAGTCGCCGGATCGAGCACTTCGACCGCCTCATCGAAGGCCTGCCCGTCGATGTTCGATAACATGCTGACCAGATAGCGGTCGCTGTCGCGGCCGAGCGCGTCGACCAACAAATCCGGCCCCAGAGCGGAGCCGCCGATACCAACGTGAAGCACAGCATCAACCTCGCCGAACGCGCCCGCCTCGATCGCGTCGATGAGGGAGCGCATCCGGGCATGACGCTCAGCGGCCAGCGCGACGGCTTGCGGAGCGCCCTGGCCGCGCTCGGCCACATGCTCGGCCGGGCGGCCTTCGGTAACATTGACGATTTCGCCGGCAAACAGCGCTTCGCGCGCCGCCACGAAGCCACTCGCTTCGGCCAGCTCGACGAAATGGCCGATCAGCGCGACATCGAGATGGGTCTTCGACCAGTCGAAATGGATCCCCGCGACGTCGAGCGTCATCCGCGCCAGACGATCGGGTTCTGCGTGGAACAGCTCATCGAGGCGTGCGAGCTTGTGCGTCTCGATCGGCTTCCAGTCGCGACTGTTGGGGGGACGGGTCATGGGCGGCCCTCATAATAAGGCGAGAGACAAAAGCCATCCCAAGCTTGACCTCGCCGCGATGAGGCCGAAAGAGCGGCGCCGATGACCGACACCGCCCCGACCAAGACTAGCGCCGCTCCGAAACAACGCGAATCGGTCGGCAGCTGGCTTCGTTTCTTTCTGACCTTCGCGTTGCTGGCTTGGATTTTGCGCAGCCTGATCGTCGCGCCGTTCAGCATCCCGTCGGGCTCGATGCTGCCCAATTTGCTGATCGGCGACTATGTGATGGTCGCCAAATGGCCCTACGGTTACTCGCGCTACAGCTTCCCATGGGGGATTCCCAAATTCGAGGGGCGGATCCTGGGCGGCCTGCCCAAGCGGGGCGATGTCGTCGTGTTCAAGCTGCCCGGCAATGAGGGCGTCGACTTCATCAAGCGCGTGATCGGGCTCCCCGGCGACACGATTGAAGTGCGCGGCGGGATGCTGGTTCTCAACGGCAAGGCGGCCCCACGCGAGCGGGTCCCCGATTTCGCGATCCCGATTTCCCCCAACAGCCCGTGCCGCGTGGTCGGCGATGCCCTGCCGATGGTGGTCAGCGACGGCGCCGGCGGGCAAGCCTGCCGCTATCCGACCTATCGCGAAACGCTTCCCGGCGGCCGATCCGAGCTGGTCCTCGACCAAGTGGACGTCCCGCGCGCCGACGATTTCGGCCCGGTCACGGTTCCGGCAGGCCATTTGTTCCTGATGGGCGATAATCGCGATGACAGTCTCGACAGCCGATTCGGGGTGACCGAAGGCGGCATCGGCTTCGTGCCCGTCGAAAATCTGGTCGGCCGCGCCTTGGTCATATTCTGGTCGACCGACGGCAGCGCCTCCTACTGGTTGCCGTGGACCTGGTTCTCGGCGCTGCGCGGCGATCGTATCGGCCACCGCGCCCAGTCATGAGCGCAATCGCCGATTTCGTGCGGAATACGCTCGGGCATGAGCCCAAGGATGCTTCGCTGTTCGAGCGGGCGTTCAGCCATTCGAGCGCGGGCCGCGACAGTTATGAACGGCTGGAATTCCTCGGCGACCGCGTCCTCGGGCTGGTCGTCGCGCGCTGGCTCTACGAGCGCTTCCCGCTCGAGCCGGAGGGCAAGATGTCGCGGCGCTACAACGCCTTGGTTGCGCGCGAGACTTGCGGGTTGATTGGCCGTGATATCGGAGTCCCAGCATTCATCCGGCTGGCCAAGCACGCCCGCGACGACGGCGCGACGATGAGCGACAATGTCATCGGCGATGTCGTCGAGGCGCTGATCGGTGCGCTTATGCTCGATGGCGGCCTCGACCCCGCCGACCGCTTCATTCGCCGCGCCTGGGCAGCGTATCTCGATACCCAAACCGGCGCCCCGCAGCACCCCAAATCAGCGCTTCAAGAGCTCGCCGCGGCGCGCGGATTCAAGACTCCCGAATATGAGATGGTGAGCCGCACCGGCGCGCACCACGCCCCACGCTTCGTCGTTCGTGTCTCGATTCCCCGCACGGGCGTCGCCGAAGCCGACGGCAGCACCAAGCAGGAAGCCGAAACCGCCGCCGCCGCTGCCTTATTGGAACAACTGACATGACCGAGAAGACCCAACGTTGCGGCCTGGTCGCGGTGGTCGGCGCCCCCAACGCCGGCAAATCGACTTTGGTCAACGCTTTGGTCGGGCAGAAGGTCGCGATCGTCAGCCCTAAGGCGCAGACCACGCGTGCCCGTCTGATGGGCATCGCGATTGAGGGCGACGCACAATTATTGCTGGTCGACACGCCGGGGATTTTCGAACCGCACCGGCGCCTTGATCGGGCGATGGTCGCCGCCGCCTGGGCCGGAACCGAGGGTGCCGATCGCACCCTCCTCATCATCGACGCCGCGGCCAAGGTCGGTGCGCGGTTGGAAGCGATGCTGGATGTCTTGGAGAATCACCGCGAGCCGCTGCTTCTGGTGCTCAACAAGACCGATATCGCCAAGAAAGAGAAATTGCTCGAATTCGCCGAAACCCTGTCGCTACGGCTGAAGCCCGAGGCGGTGTTCATGGTCTCGGCGACCACAGGCGACGGGATCGCCGACCTGAAGCGCGCCCTCGCCGCTTCGGTGCCCGAATGCCCGTGGCATTTCCCCGACGACCAGCTGAGCGATGCCACCGACCGCATGGTCGCGGCGGAAATGACCCGCGAGCAGCTCTACCTCCAGCTTCACGCCGAGCTGCCTTATTCCTCCGCGGTCGAGACCGAGAAATGGGAAGACCGCAAGGACGGATCGACCGTCATCCACCAGCAGATCCTGGTCGAGCGCGACAGCCAGAAAGCGATTGTCGTGGGCAAGGGCGGGTCGCGGCTCAAAGCGATCGGCCAGGCCGCGCGCGAGGCGATCGGCGAGCACCTCGGCCGCAAGGTTCACCTGTTCCTGCACGTCAAGGTCAACCCCAAATGGGACGAAGACCGCAGCCTCTACCGCGATATCGGGCTGGATTGGGCCGACTGAAACAGCCCCTTCTCGCGCACTCCCGCGGCGCGCAACGCCGCGACCATTTCGTCCGCTGCGCCTTCGGGTAGCCCCCGCCGCGGAATGACAATGAAGAATTGAGAATCGCGGTAGAGCAGCAGGCTCTTCTTCGACGCCATCCAGCGGAAGAAGCGGTCCCAGCGATATTCCGAATTGCTTATCTCGGTCTCGAAGCGGATCGCCTGGTCATCCCAGTTGATTCGGATCGCGGTACGCATGGCCTCGCCCTGCCGGAAGGCGCGCCGGACGATCCAGTCGCGGGCGATCCAATCCCAGGCAAGAAAGAACAGGGCCAGCCCAAGGCAAAGCCAGAAGGCCGTGTCCTCCATGATCGGCACGCCAGCCCAGAGGTCGAGCAGCGGGAAGAGAAATGCGACGCCCAGCAGCACCCAGCTAAGCTTCCCGAAGACGCGGCCAGTGTGAGCGCGAACCGCATCGACATGGTCTTGCGCGATCAACTCAAAGGTCGTGTTGCCGCTCATGCGGTCACCTCCTCCACCCACGCCGGCACCAGTTCCGCCGCGCGGCCCATGCGGCTCTCGTCGAAAAACAGACTGCCCTGGCTCGGTTCCAGATTAATCTCCAGCGTCTCGGCGCCGTGATAGCGCGCGGTCTGGACGAAGCCGGCGGCGGGATAGACTGCGCCTGAAGTGCCGATCGACACGAACAGGTCGCAGCTCGCCAAGGCGCTTTCGATCCGTTCCATCTCATAGGGCATCTCACCGAACCATACGATGTCCGGTCGGACGCGCCCAACGGCCTGGCACGAAGGGCAGGCAGCCCCCTCACCCATCGGCCCGGCCCAGGCGAAACGCTCGTCGCATCCCCTGCACCAGCCACGCAGCAGTTCGCCATGCATATGCAGCAACCGCCGCGAGCCGGCGCGCTCATGGAGGTCATCGACATTCTGCGTGATCAGCAGCAATTCGCCCGGCCATTTCTCATCGAGCCGCGCTAGTGCGACATGTGCCGCGTTCGGCTCTACCTCGCCCAGGCGCACGCGTCGGGCATCGTAGAATTGATGAACCAGCACCGGATTACGAACATAAGCCTCAGGGGTCGCGACATCTTCGACGCGGTGCCCGGCCCAGAGCCCGTCCGACGCGCGAAATGTCGAAAGCCCGCTTTCGGCCGAGATTCCGGCACCGGTCAGGATGACGATGTTGCGGATATCGCTCGAGAGCATGGCTCCCCCTAACGATCCGGGTCCGCTTGCGCGACTCGGCTCGGCGTGTTTGGGTTGGCACCGGGACCATGGTCCCGGTGCGGCGTCCCACAATCGGAGGGGAAATGTAATGAGCAAAGTCACCGGAATCGCAATCGCGGCATCAGCGCTATTCCTTCTTTCAGGCTGCAAAATGGACGGCAAGCGGCACCATGGCCACGCCGATACGGCCGCGATTGAGAAAGATATCAGGGGCATCGAGACGCAGTGGATGGCCGACTATGCCGCGCGCGATGTGGACAAGCTCGCGGGCCAATATTCCGACGATGCGGCCATCGCCAATCCGGGAGCCCCACTTGCCGCCGATACCGCGGCGCGGCGCGCGGCGCTCACCCAATTCGTCGCCGATCCTGCGCTAAAAATCGAGTTTGCCAGCGACCGCGTGATGGTCGCCAAGTCCGGCGACCTTGTGTCCAGCCGCGGACACTACACGATGACCTCCACCGACCCGGCCACCAAGAAGCCCAAGACCGAAACGGGCAGCTATCTGACGGTCTATAAGAAGCAGACGGACGGGAGCTGGAAGGCGGTTGAGGACTTTATCACGCCCGGCGTCCCCGCGGCCGCGCCAGCCCAATAGCAGCCTGTGGCAATTTCAGGCGTTGGTGCCGGCGTGAGCGAACCGAAAATCCGCGTCGGGATCGGCGGCTGGACCTATCCTCCGTGGCGCGGCGTGTTTTATCCGCCGGGCTTGCCGCAATCGCGCGAGCAGGGCTACGCGATGGCGCATCTCGGAGCGATCGAGATCAATGCCACCTTCTATGGACGGCAAAGCCCCAAAAGCTGGGTAGCGTGGGGTAAGGCGGCGCCTGAAGGCTTCCAGTTCGCAGTCAAGGGGTCGCGCTACTGCGTGACGCGGCCGAAGCTCGCCGAGGCCGGAGAAGGCGTGGTTCGCTTCCTCGACCAGGGGCTGGTCGCGCTGGGGCCCAAGCTCGGGCCGATCCTGTGGATGCTCAGCGCCCGTCGCAGGTTCGACCGCGACGACATCGCCGCCTTCCTCGCGTTGCTCCCGCGTGACATCGAGGGATTGCCGCTGCGCCACGCAATCGAGCCGCGTCATGAAAGTTTCCGCGATCCG
>DATHFE010000076.1:0-5189 GCA_035318245.1 Sphingomicrobium sp.
ACCGCGATACTCGCGGCCACGGCCGTCAGATAAAATTTTCTCATTGTCCGGTCCCTTGCTACTCATGAGCCCGTTGCTCTGTTGGTATAGTGCTTGAGACGGCAAATCGTTCCGGCTGCGAGACGCTATGAAACGACTAAACGAAGGAAATCGCACGATGATCGACCGCAATGGCGAAAGCGACGACAACATCGCCTTGCTGATCGACGCCGACAACGCCTCGCCCGATCACCTCGACGAAGTGCTGCTGGTCCTGGGCGAACTGGGCACGATCAACGTCCGCCGGGCTTACGGCAATTGGGCCAAGGCCAGCCTCAAGGGCTGGGGCAATCTGACCGGGCTGCATTCGATCATCCCGATGCAGCAGTTCGACGTCATCAAGGGCAAGAGCGCGACCGATATGCGGATGACGATCGACGCGATGGATTTGCTCTATCGGGGCAATGTTGACGGTTTTGGCATCATGTCGAGCGACAGCGACTTCCTCCCCCTCGCCCAGCGGATCCGCGAGGACGGACTGCCGGTTTATGGCTTCGGGACCGCCAAGACCCCGCAAAGCTTTCAGCAAAGCTGCACCCGCTTCTTCGATGTCGCCGCGCTGGCCAGCGACAAGGAAGAAAGGCTCGATACGCCGAAACCGCCCCAAGGCCAGCGAGAGATTGATTCTGACCTGCTTGACGTCCTCGGCGCGGCCTACAAGGCGTCGAAACGCGACGAGGAAGGCTATGCCTCCCTTCCCGAAATGGGCCAGCGGGCCAAGGCGGTATCGAGCTTCGCGGTGCGCAATTACGGCTACACCCGCCTCAGCGACCTGATTCGCGCGGTCCCCAACTTTGACGTCAAGACGGGCGACGACGGACGCCTTCTGGTGCGGCGGCTTCGATAGCCGCTGTGACTTTGTCGCCACATGGCTAACTTACTTTGTTTTGAGCACTTAGTTTAGGAACTTGTGGGGATGCGAAGCGGTTGTTGCCCGCAACAGCGTATTTGCGCATCACCACTTGAAAGCGGGCCAGTCATTCAAACCGTTCGACCACGGCAAGCGAAGGCTCCGCGGCATCTCTCCGCCGAGGCGCTGGTCAACACCGCGGCGGCAGCGCTGCGCGACACGGGGCCGCGTGGCCTGAAGGATTTCGATGCCTTTCCGGCGCCGCTCTACGCCACCGACAAGACCGGCAAGATCCTCTATTTCAACCCGGCCTGCGTCGAATTCGCCGGCCGCACACCGACGCTTAACGTCGATCGATGGTGCGTCAGCTGGAAACTCTATGCTTCGGACGGCGCGGCGCTCGCCCATGATCAATGCCCGATGGCCGTGGCAATCCGCGTCGGCAAATCGGTCCGCGGGGTCGAGGCCTTTGCCGAGCGCCCTGATGGCGAGCGCACTCGCTTTCGCCCCTTCCCGACCCCGGCGGTCGACGAGGCCGGACGCGTGGTCGGCGCGGTCAACCTGCTCGTGCCGGTCGATGGCAATCCGCATCAGGTCCTGCTCGCCAAGGCGGACAAGTGCCGCAGCCTGGCAAAATGGGTCACCGACAAGAAAACCGAGAACGTCCTCACAGGCATGGCCGAGGAATGCGAAAGCCACGCCGAGGCTCTTCGCCTCGATTGAGCCTTTCGAACTAAGGAACACTCCCCCGTCCCGCCCGTTTTCGAGTCAATCGATTCGCAGGGAGAACGATTATGGGGGACAAGACGGGAAGAGAAGCCGAGCTTAAGCGGAAATTCTGGAAGGAGCTCGAGGCCTCGCCCTTCATGATGCTTGGGCTGCAGGGCGTTGAGGATAGCCGAACTCGGCCGATGACCGCGCAGATCGACATTCCCTATGGTGCCGATGACGAAGACGGCGGGCAAATCTATTTCTTCGGCACCAGAAGCGAGCATCTCGTCCAGGGCCTGGATGGCGAGCACCGTGCGGTGGCGACCTTCGTTTCCAAGGGCCACGGCCTGTTCGCGCACATCCACGGCACGCTGGCGATTGACAATGACCGCGCCGTGATTGACCGTCTGTGGGGGCCGGTCATCGCAAGCTGGTACAAGCACGGAAAGGACGATCCCGACTTGGTATTGCTTCGCTTCGACACCGAACAGGCCGACATTTGGGAAGCCGATCCGGGATCGATGTTCAAGGCGGCGCTGATCAAGCTGTTCGGCCGCGACCCCGGCAAAAATCATCAGAAAAATAAACAGGCGGAGGAACAACTGTCATGAGCGATTACGAACCCCCTGAGGTCGATAGCTTTGTCTATCGCTACTCCGACGAGGCGCTGAGCCTGCTGAGGGTTGTCGCGGCCTTGCTGTTCATGCTCCACGGCACCTCGAAGCTGTTCATGTTCCCACCGTTTCCGATGGGCCATCCATCGATTTTTACGCTGCTGTGGGTCGCGGGCGTGCTTGAGCTGGTCGGTGGAGCGTTGCTGATCGTTGGCCTTTTCAGCCGCCCGGTGGCATTCTTGCTGTCTGGCGAAATGGCTTACGCATATTGGACGATCCATGCCCCGCAATCGCCCTTCCCATTGGTCAACCAAGGCGAAGCGGCGATCCTGTTCTGCTTCATCTTCCTGTTCATCGCCGCGGCCGGGCCGGGCCGCTGGAGCCTCGATGTCAGTTTGAGAGGCGCGCGCACACTGAGCGTCGACAACGAAGCCGACATTGGCCGAGCCAGGGGACAAGACTTCCCCGACGTCGTTTAAGTTGTAAGCGGTTAGATGAGGTCGAGCGTCACGCTCACCTCATCACCCGCGGCAATCCCGGCTTGTGCGCGCACCGCCGCCTTGATTGGCAGGATGTAGCCGCCCGATTTCTGGGGGAAGATCGAGGTCCGCCAGGTCACGCTCGCAATCGTCGCCGCGACCCGCACCGACCCGAACCCGCGCCGTGGACCGGCGGCAGTAGCGGCCAAGCGGATCTCAACCGCCTGGTCGGGCGGAACGGTCAGGAAGTGCCAGCGCCCGGGTCGGACCGTCTGGGGGGCGCTCCCCTTCCCCTCGCTCCACAGCCAGATCGGGGCGGTTACGGTGATCATGGCTTCTTCCGCCAATCGTAACCCGCGATCCGCCGTCCCGCGACGCTGTCTTCGATCAGGGTTGCCAACCGCTTGGAGCGGGTTTCAGGCTTCTTCGCCGTGGTGATCCAGTTGAGGACGAGCTTGCGATAGCCGGGCGGCTGGCTTTCCCAGTGGCTCCACGCGGCCTTGGTCCGGCGGAACAGTTTCTCCTCCTCCCCGGCGAACGATGCGAGCGGCTTCTCGTAAGAATACAGCCCGCTTTTGTGCTTATTCTCCTCATAGGCCCGCTCGCCCGCCGGGGTCATCAGCCCTTCGGCGGTCAGCGCCTCGTAGCGCGCGACATTAACCTTGCTCCAGATGCTGCCCCTGCGCCGCGGCGTGAAGCGGATGGTGTAGGCCTCCTCGCCCAGCGACCGCCTCACCCCGTCGATCCAGCCGAAGCACAAAGCCTGGTCCCGCGCCTGCGGCCAGTCGATCGAAGGCTTGCCGGAGCCCTTCTTCCAGAAGCCGACGAGAAGCTCCGGGGCAGTTTCGTGGTTCGCTTCCAGCCAGCGGCGGAAGTCGGCTTCGGTCGGGAAGAAGAGCGTCTTTCGGCTTATACCCATTCGAACCTCTGACTTCCGAATGGAATAAACCCTCCAGCTTAAGAGCCCAATCCCCAGTTTCTCAATGGAATCGGTATGGGTCTAGTTCTTTATGCAGGTTCTTACGGTCACATACGGCGCGTTGGTGCCGTCGGAGATTTTCATCGAGCTGTCTTGCGGTCGAGTGAGCGTCGAAACAGTTTTGAGTGGAGCCCGATCAATGCCGTGGACGCCACCCCACGATCCGCAATTGCTCCCTTTGCAATCACCACCGAAGTATGCCGCTTCAGTCCCATGCGTGTGTGAACCCGTTGGCCGATTTTCACCGTGCGCCAAGGCATTGCCGACTGTAAGTCCCGCACTTTGACCATCGGCAGCCGCAACCCAGTACCGGCCTTCCCACGCCTTTGGCGCGGCAGCCCAACCATTAGGGCAGTTCAGCCCTTGGAACGCAGCAATCATTCCTTTGGGAAATCCGGCTGTTGGACGGGGTTCACAAGAGATGAGAAGGAATGAGCCTGCAAAGACCGCCAAAGTGAAGATGTGATGCCTCCTCATGCTTACCTCCTGCAAGCGACGATTCGGCAAGGGCGCCCTTACAGCAAAGGAGCCTATGGCGCATTAATTTTTTGTTTAATCTCGCGACTGGCTATCGCGTCAATTTCTTATACGTCATCCGATGAGGCCTATCCGCCTCGGGCCCCATCCGCCGCCTCTTATCCTCTTCGTAAGCTTCGAAATTGCCTTCGAACCATTCGACGTGGCTGTCGCCTTCGAACGCCAGGATGTGCGTGGCGAGGCGGTCGAGGAAGAAGCGGTCATGGCTGATGATCACCGCGCAACCGGCGAAATTCTCCAGCGCTTCCTCCAGCGCGCGCAGGGTCTCGACATCCAAATCGTTGGTCGGCTCGTCGAGCAGCAGCACATTGCCGCCCTCCTTGAGCATCTTGGCGAGGTGGACGCGGTTGCGCTCGCCGCCCGAAAGCTGGCCGACCTTCTTCTGCTGGTCGGTGCCCTTGAAGTTGAAGGCGCCGACATAGGCGCGGGTCTGCATCTCATGCTTGCCGATGGTCATCAGCTCATGCCCGCCAGAGATTTCCTCCCAGACGTTCTTCTTCGCGTCGAGCGCGTCGCGGCTCTGGTCGACATAGCCGAGCTTCACCGTGTCGCCGACCTTGATGCTGCCGGCATCGGCGCTTTCGGCCCCCGTGATCAGCTTGAACAAGGTGGTCTTGCCGGCGCCGTTGGGGCCGATCACCCCGACGATCCCGCCCGGCGGAAGATTGAACGAGATGTCATCGAACAGCAGCTTTTCGCCGTAAGCCTTTGTAAGATTGTTGGCTTCGATGACATTGCCGCCCAGCCGCGTCGGCGTCTGGATGACGATCTGGGCCTTGCCCGGGGTGCGCTTCTCTGACGCTTCGACAAGCTGATCGAACGCCTTGATGCGGGCCTTAGATTTGGCCTGGCGCGCCTTGGGGCTCTGGCGGATCCACTCGAGCTCGTCCTTGATTGCCTTCTGGCGGCCTTCGTCCTCGCGCGATTCCTGCTGGATGCGCTTGGCCTTCTTGTCGAGGTAAGTCGAGTAGTTGCCTTCG
>DATHFE010000077.1:0-5340 GCA_035318245.1 Sphingomicrobium sp.
CGGCCTCACCATGGCGTTCCGCGCCGGGGCGATCACCGGCATGCTGGTCGCCGGGCTCGGGCTTCTCGCGATCTCGATCTTCTTTTGGTATTTGATCGGCCCGGCGGGGCATAACCCCGCCGACCGTGAAGTCATCAACGCGCTGGTCGCGCTGTCGTTCGGCGCATCGCTGATCTCGATCTTCGCGCGTCTCGGCGGCGGCATCTTCACCAAGGCGGCCGACGTCGGCGCCGATCTGGTCGGCAAGGTCGAGGCCGGAATTCCGGAAGACGACCCCCGCAACCCCGCGGTCATCGCCGATAACGTCGGCGACAATGTCGGCGATTGCGCCGTCATGGCGGCCGATCTGTTCGAAACCTATGTCGTCACCCTCGGCGTGACGATGGTCTCGATCGCCTTGTCGGTCGGCGCGGACTCGCCTTACCTCCTGCCTTTGATGTGCCTGCCCCTGCTGGTCGGCGGGGCCTGCGTGATCACATCGATTATCGGCACCTACATGGTTCGCCTCGGCGCCAAGCAATCGATCATGGGCGCTCTATACAAGGGCTTCTGGACCGCCGCCGGCCTTGCCGTTCCCGCGGTCTATGGCGTCACGGCCTACGCGCTTGGCGACATGAACATTGTCGTCGCCACGGTGAAGGGCGCGGCCGTCACCGGCATGGACCTGTTCTGGTGCATGCTCGTCGGGCTTGCCCTGACCGGCGCGCTTGTCTGGATCACCGAATATTACACCGGCACCAACTATCGCCCGGTCCGCTCGATCGCCAAGGCGTCCGAGACCGGCCACGGCACCAACGTCATCCAGGGTCTCGCCGTCAGCCTCGAATCCCCTGCGCTTCCGACGCTGGTGATCGTCATCGCGGTGATCGCCTGCTTCCAGTTCGCCGGAGTGCTCGGCGTCGCCATGGGCGCCACCGCGATGCTCGCGCTGGCGGGCATGGTTGTCGCACTCGATGCTTATGGTCCGGTCACCGACAATGCCGGCGGAATCGCCGAAATGGCCGGACTCGACGATGACGTGCGCGCGCGCACCGATGCGTTGGACGCGGTCGGCAACACCACCAAGGCAGTGACCAAGGGCTATGCGATCGGATCGGCGGCGCTGGCCGCACTGGTGCTGTTCGGCGCCTACACCACCGATCTCACCGAATTCTTCCCGGGCATCCCGGTCGATTTCGCGCTGAGCAACCCATACGTCATCGTCGGCCTGCTGCTCGGCGCACTTCTGCCGTTCAGCTTTGGCGCGTTCGGGATGCGGGCGGTCGGCCGTGCCGCCGGCGCGGTGGTCGAGGATGTCCGTGCCCAGTTCCGCGACAATCCGGGGATCATGGAAGGCTCCAGCCGCCCCGATTATGCGCGCACCGTCGACCTCGTCACCAAGGCCGCGATCAAGGAGATGATCATCCCCTCGCTGCTTCCGGTGCTGGCGCCGATCGTGGTCTATTTCGTCATCGGCGCGGTGGCCGGCCAGGCCAACGGCTTCGCCTCTCTCGGCGCGCTATTGCTCGGGGTGATCGTGTCAGGCCTGTTCGTCGCCATCTCGATGACTTCGGGCGGCGGCGCATGGGACAATGCCAAGAAGTTCATCGAGGACGGCAACCACGGCGGCAAGGGCAGCGAAGCCCACAAGGCCGCGGTGACCGGCGACACCGTCGGCGATCCCTACAAGGATACCGCGGGCCCTGCGGTCAACCCGATGATCAAGATCACCAACATCGTCGCGCTGCTCCTGCTTGCGGCACTGGCTGGCGGTGGGTCATCGATCCTTTGATCTTGACTGAGTGAAAATCGGGCGGGCGGGAGCGCGAGTTTCCGCCCGCCTTTCCTTTGATCGCGGTCGCGGCTATGCGGTCGCGGCTTTACTGAACGGAACAGCGGGAACGAATGGCTAAGGAAGAACTCCTCGAAATGCGCGGGCAGGTGGTTGAACTGCTGCCCAATGCCATGTTCCGCGTGAAGCTGGAGAATGGCCACGAAATCCTTGGCCATACTGCTGGCAAGATGCGCAAGAATCGCATCCGCGTTCTGACCGGTGATGAAGTGCTGGTCGAATTGACCCCCTATGACCTGACCAAGGGTCGGATCACCTACCGGTTCAAATAACCGCGATGCGGCTGGTGCTGGCATCGGCGAGCCCGCGCCGCCTCGACCTCCTCGCTCGTATCGGCATTGTGCCGGACGCTGTGATTCCGGCCGACGTCGACGAAAGCGTGCCCAAGGGCGAGCTGCCGCGCGTCCATGCGCTGCGCCTGGCGCGCGAAAAGGCTGAGGCGATTGCATTACGCGAGCCCGACGCATTGGCCCTGGCGGCCGACACGGTGGTCGCGGTCGGACGGCGGATCCTGCCCAAGGTCGAGGATGAAGCGACCTTGCGCGCCTGCATGAAGCTGCTGTCAGGCCGGCGGCACAGGGTGCTGACCGGAGTCGCTCTGGCCCGTTCTGGCCACCCGACGCGATCGCGGCTGGTCGAGACAATCATCGCGATGAAGCGGCTGTCGCCCGAAGAGATCGACTATTACGCAGGTCATGGCGAATGGCGCGGCAAGGCTGGCGGCTATGCGCTGCAGGGCTATGGCGAAGTCTATGTCCGCCACATCGCCGGAAGCTATTCCAACGTCGTTGGCCTGCCGCTGGCCGAGACGCGGCTGCTGCTCAAATCGGCGGGATATCCAATTGGCTGAATGGCTTATCGAGCGCGGGATCGGCGAAACACGGCGCGCGCTGGTCGACGATGGCGTGATCGTCGAGGCGCACATCCTGCTCGACGGGACCGTCCCTGCCGGAACGGTGATTGCGGCGCGGCTTGCCAGGGTCGGCATCAACGGCCGCAACGCCACCGTGCGTGGCGATGACGGCAGCGAATATTTCCTTGCTTATGCCCCGCGAGGCGTCACCGAAGGCGCGGCGCTCAATGTGGAAATCACGCGCGAAGCGATCCCCGGCAACGAGGCGTGGAAGCGCTCGCTCGCTCGAGTCAGCGATGCATTGCCATCTCCGGCGCCAGCGCTCGAAGGCACGACCGTGCCCTTCCCCTCGCCTGGCAACGACATCCTCGAGGCGGCGGGATGGTCCGACTTGCTCGAGGAAGCGGCGAGCGGGATGGTCGAATTTCCCGGCGGGCGGCTGCGCATCTCGCCGACGCCGGCGATGGTGCTGATCGACGTCGATGGCACGCTTCCAGCACCGGACCTTGCCGTCGCCGGCGCGCGCGCCGCAGGCCAGTCGATCCGCCGCCTCGGCCTCGCCGGGTCGATCGGAATCGACCTGCCTACGGTCGAGGGGAAGGCCCAGCGACAATCGGCGGGCGCCGCGATCGACGCAGTCCTCCCGCATCTGTTTGAGCGGACCGCGGTCAACGGCTTCGGCTTTGTCCAGATCATTCGCCCGCGAACCCGCGCCTCGCTGGTCGAGCTTTACGCCGGCGACCGCGCCGCCGCCGAAGCGCGCGCCTTGCTCCGCCGCGCCGCGGGCGAAACCGGCGCGAGGCGCCTCGTGGCTCACCCGGCGGTAATCGCGATACTCGAGCGCCATCCCGAATGGACCGAAGCCCTCGCCGCCCAAATCGGCGGAGCGATCGCCTTGCGCGCCGACCCATCGCTCCCCATTCATGGTAGCCATGCCGAACCGTTCGCCTAAGCCCTGCCCCTTGTGCCGCAAACCCTCGAGTGAGGAGCATGCGCCCTTCTGCTCGCGCGGCTGCAAGGACCGCGACCTGCTGAAGTGGCTCGGCGGCGGTTACGCCATCCCCGGGCCGCCGGCTGATGCCGACGGCGGCGAGAGTGACGGGCTGGACAGTGAGGGGGGTGGCGGTTAGGGACCGCGCTGCTCGAACGGATGATCGGTCCCGACGGTGCGCCCGGGTAGCTCAGTGGTAGAGCAGACGACTGAAAATCGTCGTGTCGGTGGTTCGACTCCGCCCCTGGGCACCATTCTCCTCCGAAATCGGAGACTGCTCTGAGCTGGTCTCTCTCAGCACTAAGCCAAGAACCGCCGTTTCTGGGCTCTTTTGCGAATTTGATGGGGTTTGACGGCTGCCCGCGGAAACCAAATACGCGGCGCTAAAGCGCGGCGGTGCTCCACTCATCTCCGATCGCTCCAAATGGACAAGGAAGCACCGCTGGACTCGTTCCCCAGAGAAGGCGCATTATTTGCGCCGCAAGTGACCTTAATTTCGTGCTATGGCCAGTAAATGCAATGACATGCATAGAAACGAGGAATTCGAGATTTTCCAGGACGCTCGGCCTCTCATTCTGACGATCGGACACCTCAAACGATTTGGGCTTCTCAATTCGAAGCCCCAAGAGCTCATTGTAGACATCGGTGCCAGGATCCACGTGCGGAGAAGAGATAAGCAACAACTTATCGTGCATGTCCCTAGAACCCCGTACGGCGCGAGTTACACTTTCCCAATTCAAGATGGAAGGTTTTGGACATCTCATCTCATTCAGTACGTGTTCCGGGAGCTAAAATTCGGGGGTCGACCATACTTTCTGTGTCCGCTTATGCCCGCTTCCACCCACACCGGCCACTTACGACCCGAAGCGGACTGGAAATGCCTCTTTGAAATTCAGTGATTAATTCGGCGGTTGGGCGGATCGGTCCAACATAATGGGTGCATCGAAGGATAAGCCCACTAGACCATTTTCAGTCCACTTCACCACGGCGGACACTAGGATCCCTCCTTCGAAGCGGACGCAGACGTTGGTGCCCGGGCTGAGGTTCGAAGTGCCATCACCCATCGCGCCGCCTTCGGAGATGTTGTGCAATGCGAAGCTGCTCGGCGATCCGTCAATCAGCAGCTGTAGCCTGCGTCCTTTCGCTGGCATCCTCGCATGGCGTCGCTGGTCTGTCGTGCTGGCAGCAATTCGCGCGCGCGAAGTCGCAGTGCCGCCACTTGGGCCGACGTCGTCGTGTCTTGCTTCCGCAAGCGGCACGGCGGTCCCGCAAAATCCGCACTCGGCGCTGATCCGTCCGATATACCATTGCGAGCGGCCGCAGCCGGGGCAGTGATTCTCCGCGTTCGTGCGATAGACGATGTGGTGCCCGCGCCGCGCGAGGCTAGCTGCAAAGGAAGATGTTGCCCGCTCGAACAATTGTACGTCCGACATTCGTTGCACTCCACCCACCGAGGACTCGATTGACATCGTAGATTGCAGTGCTTGAGAAGTGATTACCGACCGACCGGATTGTCCGCTTTCTACCCTTAGCGGACATTAGGCGGCTGATGCTCGCACAGCCGCGAACGGCAGCGATGGGTGTAAAGGGGCGGACTTTACCCGGTTTTCTTTTCTAATTGGTCTGCCGCTTCGTCGAAGTCTTTGGCCACACGTTTAAGCATCG
>DATHFE010000078.1:0-2208 GCA_035318245.1 Sphingomicrobium sp.
GTCGACGAGAATCTGCGGCGCGACAAGGCGACGGATTTCGCCAAGACCTATGGTTCGTGGATGATCGGCGCGCTGATCCTGATCATCGCGGCGATCGGCGGCTATCTTTACTGGCAGAATCGCCAGAAGGAGCAGGCCGCGGCGCAAAGCGAAACATTGTCGAAAGTCATCACCGACATCAGCGGCGGCAACGTGAAGGCCGCCTCGGCGCAGCTCGACGCGATGGCGGAAAAGGGCAGCGACGCCTATCGCGCCTCGGCCTTGCTGACCCGCGCGGCGCTTGCCATCCAGCAGCACGACCTGAAGCTGGCGATCGCAAAATACCACGAGGTCGAAGCCGATGATGGCCTGCCTCAACCCTATCGCGACCTTGCGACGATCCGCGCCACCGCGCTCGAGTTCGACACTCTGAGGCCCGAGGAAGTGGTCGCCCGGATGCAGCCGATGACAAAGCCAGGCAATGCGTGGTTCGGAAGCGCCGGTGAGATGACCGCGATGGCGCTGATCAAACAGAACCGCAAAGCCGAGGCAGGCCGGCTGTTCGCCCAGATTGCCGCCGACAAAGCGGTCCCAGATTCGATTCGCAGCCGCGCGATCCAGCTCGCCGGTTCGCTTGGTGTCGACGCTTCGGCGTCGCTTCCGGCCAGCGCCCTTTAAATGACCAACAAGGAAAAGATTCGCATGCGCAACAGGATCGCAGTGCTGATGATCGCCGCGGCCATGGCCAGCGGATGCAGCATCCTCAAGAAGGGCCAGGTCAAAACGCCGGTGCTTGGTGAGCGGATTTCGGTCCTGACCAGTGAGACGGACGTGGTCGTCGATCCGGATACGGCGGCGCGCCCGCTGGCATTGCCCGGGCCGGTGGCCAACGAGGAATGGAACCAGCCGGGGGGCAATGCAGCCAAGTCGATGGGCCAGCTCGCGCTCGGCACCAATCTTGGCACGGCGTTCAGCGTGTCGGTCGGCGCGGGCACCAGCAAGGCGGCGCGATTGGGTTCGCCGCCGGTGGTGGCCGGTGGCCGGGTCTTCACGGTCGACACCGCTTCGACTGTTCGGGCGTTCGACGCGCAGAGCGGCGCGGCGGTGTGGAGCACGCAGTTTGGAACCGAAAAGGGCAATGACGCATCGCTCTACGGTGGCGGCGTCGCGGTCGATGGCGGGCGGGTCTATGCGACCAACGGCCTCGGCTTCGTCGCGGCGCTGGATGCGACCAACGGCGGCATCGCATGGACCGTCAGGCCGGGCGGCCCGCTGCGCGGCGCTCCGTCCGTCGCCGATGGCACGCTCTATGTCACCAGCCAGGACAACCAGATCTACTCGCTGAAAATGACCGACGGCTCGACCAACTGGTCGAACGCGGCCAGCCTCGAGATCGCCGGCGTGTTCGGCTCGGCCTCACCGGCGGTGGCGCAGGGCACCGTCGTCGCCGGTTTCTCGTCGGGCGAACTCAATGCCTACCGCTATGAGAACGGCCGCTTGGTGTGGCAGGACGCGCTGTCGCGGACCAGCATTTCAACCGGCGTGGCGTCATTGTCGGACATCGACGCCGATCCGGTGATCGACGGCGGGCAAGTGTTCGCGGTCGGGCAAGGCGGGCGAATGGTCGCGCTCGAACTCAACAGTGGCCAGCGGATATGGGAACTCAACATCGCCGGCATCTCTACCCCCTGGGTGGCGGGCGACTGGGTCTATGTCGTGACTGACGACGCGAAATTGATCGCAATTTACCGGGCCAACGGCAAGATTCGCTGGATCAATCAGCTGCCGCGCTTTGAAAAAGAAAAGAAGAAGACGGGCCAGATCAGTTATGTCGGCCCGATCTTTGCCGGCGGCAGGCTGATTGTCGCCGGATCGAACGGCGTGCTGATCAACGTCGACCCCGACAACGGCTCGTTCCAGAGCCAGACCAACGTCGGCGCGGGCGTCAGCTTGTCGCCAGTTGTCGCCAATTCGACGCTCTACGTGCTCGACGACCGGGGACGACTGAGCGCTTTCCGCTAGGTTGACCATCCGCAGGTGAGCGGGCAGGGGTCGCCCCATGCCCAAGCCCATCGTTGCCATCGTCGGCCGACCCAATGTCGGCAAGTCGACCCTGTTCAATCGCCTGGTCGGGCGGCGTTCGGCGCTGGTTGACGATCGCCCCGGCGTGACCCGCGACCGGCGCGAGGGCGAAGCGTCGCTGCTCGGCCTGGATTTCACCATCGTCGA
>DATHFE010000079.1:0-2206 GCA_035318245.1 Sphingomicrobium sp.
CGGCGCAATATTATCCGCAGCAGCAGGGTTACGGGCAAGGTAATGGCTATGGCCAGAACGCCAATTACGGCCAGGCACGCAGCCTGATCGCCCGAGTGGACCAGATCCAGCGTCAGATCGACCGACTCGATCGCCGCGACCGGCTCAGCAACCGCGAGGCCAACCGTCTTCGCTATGAAGCGCAGATCGTTCGCAATCAGGTGCGCCGCGCTTCGTTCAACGGGCTGGGCTTCCGCGAGCGGCAGGCGCTTGAATATCGCGTCGCCCGGCTCGAGCAGCGAGTCCGCAAGGAAGCCAATGACGGCAATCGCTGGGGCAATAACGATCGCCGCTGGCAGGACCAATATGGCCGCTACGACCGCGACCGCGATGGCCGCGACGACCGCTATGAAGACGATCGCGGCACTCGCCACGACTAACCCTTCGGGTGGCTCGCCACCCCGGTAAGGCGTAAGAGAAGGCGCATCCGGACTCAGGTTCGGGTGCGCCTTTTCCTTTTTGCGAGGCGGCGTTATAGGCGCAATCAGGCGGCATGCCCTGCGCTGCGAGTGCCCCAGGCACTCCCTGTTCAGGCATGGTCGCCTTTTTGCATCCGGCTGCTCGAAGGAAATCGCCCCATGGCCATCACGCCGCTCATGCCCGTTTACCCGCGGGGCCCGGTGCGGCCGGTGAGGGGCGAGGGGGTCTATCTCTATGGCGAAGGCGGCGAGAAATATCTGGATTTCGCCAGCGGCATCGCGGTCAACGCACTGGGCCATGGCCACCCGCATCTGACCAAGGCGATCCAGGAGCAGGCCGCCCGGCTGATGCATGTCTCCAATCTCTACGGCAGCCCGCAGGGCGAAGTGCTGGCGCAACGGCTGGTCGACCTGACGTTTGCCGATACGGTGTTCTTCACCAACAGCGGCGCCGAGGCGGTCGAATGCGCGATCAAGACCGCGCGCCGCTATCATCACGCCAAGGGCAATCCCCACAAGAATGAGCTGATCACCTTTTCGAACGCCTTCCACGGCCGGACGATGGCGACGATCAGCGCGACCAACCAGGAAAAGCTCCGCGACGGTTTCGCGCCGCTGTTGCCGGGGTTCACTGTGGTCGATTTCGATGACCTCGAGGCCGCCAAAGCGGCCATCAACGAGCATACCGCCGGCTTCCTGGTCGAACCGATTCAGGGCGAAGGCGGCATCCGCCCGGCGAGCCAGGAGTTCATGCGCGGATTGAGGGCCTTGGCCGACGAGCATGATCTCATGCTGGTGCTCGACGAGGTGCAGTGCGGGGTCGGCCGGACAGGCAAGCTTTACGCCCACGAACATTATGGAATCACGCCCGATATCCTCGCGACGGCGAAGGCGATCGGCGGCGGTTTCCCGATGGGGGCATGTCTCGCCACCGAAAAGGCGGCGTCGGGGATGGTGATCGGCACGCACGGATCGACCTTCGGCGGCAACCCGCTGGCGATGGCGGCGGGAATGGCGGTGCTCGATGTGGTCGCTGCGCCCGAGTTTCTCGAGCATGTTCGGACGATGGGCGAGCGCCTCCGCGCCGCGCTCGAGCAGATGATCCCCAACCACGACCAATTGTTCGACAGCGTTCGCGGCATGGGGCTGATGCTGGGGATCAAGATGAGGACCGACAGCCGCGCCTTCGTCGGTTATTTGCGGACGCGTGGACTGCTGACGGTCGCGGCCGGCGACAATGTCTTCCGTGTATTGCCGCCGTTGGTCATCGAGGAAAGCCACATCCGCGAGTTCGTCGACGCATTGTCGGCGGCGGCTGCCGATTACGAGGTCCCCGCCGCGGCGTGAACGTTCGTCACTTTCTCAACCTCGCCGACGCCGGCGGGGAAGCCATTGCGGCGATTCTCAACGACGCACAGGATCGCAAAAGCGCGCGCGCCGGCTGGCCCAAGGGCCGCGCCGACGCCGACCGCCCGCTCGACGGGTATGTGCTGGGGATGATCTTTGAAAAGCCGTCGACCCGCACGCGGTTGAGCTTCGCGCTGGCGATGCAGCAGCTCGGCGGGACCAGCGTAGTGCTCGAAGCGGGCGCCAGCCAGCTCGGCCGCGGCGAGACGATCGCCGACACGGCGCGGGTGATGTCGCGCTTTTGCGATCCTGTGCGTCGTTGAGAATCGCCGCAATGGCTTCCCCGCCGGCGTCGGCGAGGTTGAGAAAGTGACGAACGTTCACGCCGCGGCGGGGACCTC
>DATHFE010000080.1:0-6592 GCA_035318245.1 Sphingomicrobium sp.
CCGCGTGAGCTGATGACCTTGTTCCTCAGGGACAGCGCTGCCAACGCCAATGTCATCGCGCTCGGCGTGTCGTTCCTGGGAGTCGCGGCGATCTTCCAGATCGTCGATGGCGCGCAGGTCGTCGGAGCGGGCATGCTGCGCGGTCTCCACGATACCCGCGTGCCGATGATCTTCACATTCGTCGGCTACTGGCTGATCGGCATCGGCGTCGGCGTGTGGCTGGCCTTCCGTGCAGGCTGGGGCGGGGTCGGCATCTGGACCGGGCTCGCGCTCGGCCTGGCGATCGTTGCTGTGCTGATGGTGACGCGCTGGACTAGGCGCGAGAGATTGGGCCTGGTCGCCATTGACGGGTAGGACATCGGCTCCCATATGCGCTGCATCGTTGGCACTCGCCACGCGCGAGTGCTAACGGATTGTTCAACACAGTCAGCACATAAGGGCTTTCACACATGGGTTTCAGGCCGCTTCATGACCGCGTCCTCGTCCGTCGGATCGAGGCAGAGGAAAAGACCACTGGCGGGATCATCATTCCCGACAGCGCAAAGGAAAAGCCGCAGGAAGGCGAAGTCATCTCCGTCGGCACCGGCACCCGCAACGACGACGGCAAGGTGACGCCGCTGGACGTCAAGTCCGGCGACCGCATCCTGTTCGGCAAATGGTCGGGCACCGAGGTCAAGGTCGATGGCGAAGACCTCATCATCATGAAGGAAAGCGACATCCTCGGGGTGGTCGCCTGATCATGCGCCGGGGCCGATTCCGGCCCTGACGTATCGTGAACTTTCTCTACTTCCAGATTATGAAAGGGTAGCCAACATGGCAGCCAAGGACGTCAAATTTTCGCGCGATGCGCGCGAGCGGATTCTCAGGGGCGTGGATATCCTCGCCGATGCGGTTAAGGTGACCTTGGGGCCCAAGGGCCGCAACGTCGTCATCGACAAGAGCTATGGTGCGCCGCGCATCACCAAGGACGGCGTCACCGTCGCCAAGGAAATCGAGCTCAAGGACAAGTTCGAGAATATGGGCGCGCAGATGCTGCGCGAAGTTGCGTCGAAGACCAACGACATCGCCGGTGACGGCACCACTACCGCGACCGTGCTCGCTCAGGCGATCGTTCGCGAAGGCATGAAGTCGGTTTCGGCGGGCATGAACCCGATGGATTTGAAGCGCGGCATCGATCTTGCCGTTGCGACGGTCGTCGAGGACCTCAAGAAGCGTTCGAAGCCGGTCAAGGGATCTACCGAGATCGCCCAGGTCGGCAGCATCGCCGCCAACGGCGACACCATCGTCGGCGAGAAGATCGCCGAAGCGATGGACAAGGTCGGCAAGGAAGGCGTGATCACCGTCGAGGAAGCCAAGGGCCTCGAGTTCGAGCTGGATGTCGTCGAAGGCATGCAGTTTGACCGAGGGTACCTCTCGCCATACTTCATCACCAATCCGGAAAAGATGCAGGTCGAGCTGACCGATCCGTTCATCCTGATCCATGAGAAGAAGCTGTCGAACCTGCAGGCGATGCTTCCGATCCTGGAAGCGGTCGTCCAGTCGGCCCGCCCGCTGCTGATCATCGCCGAGGACATCGAAGGCGAGGCTCTGGCCACCCTGGTGGTCAACAAGCTGCGTGGTGGCCTCAAGGTCGCCGCAGTCAAGGCTCCGGGCTTCGGCGATCGCCGCAAGGCGATGCTCGAGGATATCGCAATCCTGACCGGCGGCGAGATGATCTCCGAGGATCTCGGCATCAAGCTGGAGAACGTCACCACCGCGATGCTCGGCACCGCCAAGCGCGTGACGATCGACAAGGACGACACGACGATCGTCGATGGCGCCGGCTCGCACGACGCGATCAAGGCGCGCACCGAAGCGATCCGCCAGCAGATCGAGACCACCAACAGCGACTATGACAAGGAGAAGCTCCAGGAGCGCCTTGCCAAGCTCGCCGGCGGTGTCGCGGTGATCAAGGTCGGCGGTTCGACCGAGGTCGAGGTCAAGGAACGCAAGGATCGCGTCGATGACGCCCTCCATGCGACCCGCGCCGCGGTTGAGGAAGGCATCGTCCCGGGCGGCGGCGTCGCATTGCTCTACGCCACCAAGGCCCTCGAAGGCCTCAAGGGCGTCAATGACGACCAGACCCGCGGGATCGATATCGTCCGCAAGGCGCTCTATTCGCCGGTCCGCCAGATCGCGCAGAACGCCGGTCACGACGGTGCGGTGATCTCGGGCAAGCTGCTCGAGGGCAAGGACCAGAATATGGGCTTCAACGCCCAGACCGAAGTCTATGAAAACCTCGTCAACGCCGGCGTGATCGACCCGACCAAGGTCGTTCGCACCGCTTTGCAGGATGCGGCCTCGGTCGCGGGCCTTCTCATCACCACCGAAGCGGCGGTGAGCGAACTTCCCG
The DNA here is from genome assembly GCA_035318245.1 of Sphingomicrobium sp. Lineage (GTDB taxonomy): Bacteria > Pseudomonadota > Alphaproteobacteria > Sphingomonadales > Sphingomonadaceae > Sphingomicrobium. Next base: position 2,393 of record DATHFE010000080.1, read on the forward strand.
ACGACAAGCCGTCGATGCCGATGGGCGGCGGCGGAATGGGCGGAATGGGCGGGATGGACTTCTAAGCGAGGTCATCGCCACGGGCGGGCAGTCCCCCAGACTGCCCGCAACTGGCGATCGTTCGGACGCTCAGTTCGAATTGGAAGGGCCGGGGGCGCGAGCTTCCGGCCCTTCTTGCGTCTCAGCCACATTGTTGAGCATCGCCTCGGTCTCGTTGAGCCGCGCCGCTTCCTCGGCAGTTGGCGCCGGCGGGCGGTCGTCGCGGCAGGCGCTGAGCAGCAGCAAGGCGGCGAGGGAAGCGAGACGGGTCATTTGCGGCTCAACTCCCGAGGCCAAGCAAAAGGGCCGCCCGCATTTCTGCGGACGGCCCTTCGCTCATGCCCCCTTGAGAGCGTGATACTAAGCGAACTTAGTTGGTGGCTGCGTTGGCAACGTTGGCTGCAGCGTTGTCGACATTGCCCGCGGCATTCGAAACCGAATTGGCGGCGTTGTCGAGAGCGTTGTCGGCAGCGTTGGCGGCGTCGGCCGAATTGTCGACGGCGGCGTTGAGGTCGGCTTCAGCAGCGTTCTCAACGGCAGTGTTCTCAACGGCGTTCTCAGTCTTGGTACCGCACGCGGCCAGGCCGAGCGCGAGGACCGCAACGGTCAGTGCAACTTTCTTCATGATCGTTCCATTCCTTCAGACGTGCCGCTTTTTGAGGGCGAGCACCAAGCTCGGCCTGCCGTTAGAATCGGTCAGGCCAGCGCGGGGATTTACATTCGCTGAACCCGTCACGCAATCGACATTATTTCGCCATCCTTCCGATCGGACGCTTTTTTGCCGTCCGCCGTCCTGCGATTGACGGATATAAAGATTTCTTTATATCCTGATATCGTGACCTTAATGCTGCCAATCGCGAACTTGTTCCAGGCCCTGGCCGACCCGACGCGGCTGCGCATCCTTGCCTTGCTGAGGGCAATGGAATTGTCGGTAGGCGAGCTCGCCCAGGTACTCGAGCAAAGCCAGCCGCGGGTTTCGCGCCACGTCAAGATTCTGGGCGACGCCGGGATCGTCGAGCGCCGCAAGGAAGGCAGTTGGGTATTTCTGACCCTGGCCGACCCCGATCGCTCGGGTCTTTTGCTGAAGATGATCGATCAATCGGTCGATCCGGCCAGCGCGGAGGTGCTTGAGAGAGATTCAGCCAAGCTCGAGGCGGTTCGCGCCGACCGCGCCGATTCCGCCGCGCGCTATTTCGCCAGCCACGCCGAGGTGTGGGACGTGATTCGCTCGCTCCACGTCGCCGAAAGCGAGGTCGAGCGGGCCATCGACCGTGCCCTCAAAGATCGGCCGATCGGCCGTCTGGTCGATATCGGCACCGGCACCGGGCGGATGATCGAATTATTCGCCTCACAATCCGCCGGCGCGATCGGCATCGACCGCTCGTCGGAAATGCTGCGACTGGCGCGGGCAAAGCTGGAAGCGGTCGGAATCGGCTCGGCGGGTTTGAGGCAGGGCGACATGTATGCTCTACCGCTGGACGACCACAGCGCCGACAGCGTGATCATCCACCAGGTTCTGCACTATGCCCAGTCGCCTCAGGCGGCGATCGCCGAGGCGGCGCGAATCCTTGTGCCGGGCGGGCGACTGCTGGTGGTCGATTTCGCGGCCCATGAGCGCGAGGAATTGCGGACCCGCGATGCGCACATGCGCCTCGGGTTCGCCGATGAGGCGATGATTGGCTGGTTCGACGCGGCCGGACTCGCCGCAGACCACGTCGAGCATCTTGCCGGAGGCGAGCTGACCGTGACCTTGTGGCGCGGGGTCAAGGCGCCCAATGCCGAAGTTGATCGGAAGGCGGCATGAACCGCCTGGACATCAAGGGCCGCGATTGCACGCCGTTGTTCGCGGAGGCGCGCGGTGACATCGCGGTCAGCTTCGAATTCTTCCCGCCCAAGACGGAGAAGATGGAGGGGACGCTGTGGGATTCGGTCAAGACGCTCGAGCCTTTGGCGCCGCGCTTCGTCTCGGTGACCTATGGCGCCGGCGGCTCCACCCGCGAGCGGACCCATGCCACAGTGGCGCGAATCGTGCGCGAGACGAGCATTCCGGCTGCCGCGCACCTCACCTGCGTCAGCGCGACGCGGGAAGAGGTCGATGCGATCGCGCGGTCCTATTGGGAAGTCGGAGTGCGCCATATCGTGGCGATCCGCGGCGATCCGCCCGAGCGCGGGGCCAAATTCGAGCCGCATCCGGGCGGCTACCGCAACGCGGCGGAGCTGGTCGCGGGCCTCAAGCGTGTGGCGCCGTTTGAAATTTCGGTCGCGGCTTTTCCCGAATGCCACCCCGAATCGCCGAGCGTCGCCGCCGATCTCGACAATCTCAAGCGCAAGATCGACGCCGGCGCCGACCGGGCGACGACCCAATTCTTCTTCGATCCGGAATGCTTCTTTCGCTACCGCGACAAGGTCGCGGCGGCGGGGATCGATATCGAAATCCTGCCCGGCATCATGCCGGTCACCAATTTTGCGGCGGTGAGCCGGATGGCGGCAATGAACGGCACGGCGGTTCCTGATTGGGTCGGCCACCTGTTCGAGGGGCTGGACGATCTCCCGTCGGCGCGTCAGCTCGTAGCTGCCACGGTTGCGGCCGAGCTGTGCGGCCAGCTTTATGCCGGCGGCGTGCGCCATTTCCACTTCTACACGCTCAACCGCGCCGAGCTGGCCTACGCGATCTGCCACTTGCTCGGCATGAGGGCGGTAGCATGAGCGCGGCGGCCGACCTTCGCGCGGCGGCGGCACAACGCATCCTGATCAAGGACGGGGCGTTCGGGACGCTAATTCAGTGCGCGCGGCTGGCGGAAGCCGATTATCGCGGTGACTACACCCTCGCCAAGGACCAGAAGGGCAATAACGACCTGCTGTGCCTGACCCGGCCTGACCTGATCGAGGGGATCGTCGACAGCTTCGCCGAAGCGGGCGCCGACATTCTCGCCACCAACAGCTTCAACGCCAACCGTATCAGCCAGGCGGATTATGGCGCGGAAGAACTGGTCCGCGAAATGAACCTCGCCGCGGCGCGGATCGTGCGAAAGGTCGCCGACTGCCGCACAGTAGAAGACGGCAAGCCGCGCTGGGTCGCGGGGGCGATCGGACCGACCAACAAGACTCTATCTCTGTCGCCGCGTGTCGACGACCCGGCTTTCCGCGAGGTCGATTTCGACACGATGAAGGCGGTCTATCGCGAGCAGGTCGAAGCGCTCGCCGAGGGCGGCGCCGATTTCATCCTGATCGAAACGATCTTCGACACGCTGAATGCCAAGGCCGGGATCTTGGCCGTGCTTGAGGCCGAGGCGGCCCTCGCGCGGCCGCTGCCGCTGATGATTTCGATGACCCTCACCGACCTTTCGGGCCGCAACCTCTCGGGCCATACGGTCGAAGCATTCTGGGCCTCGGTCCGCCATGCCCGACCGGTCACGATCGGCCTCAATTGCTCGTTCGGCGCGGCGCAGCTTCGCCCGCACCTCGCAGCGCTGTCGGCTCAGGCCGACACGCTGGTGATGGCCTATCCCAACGCCGGACTGCCCAACGACCTCGGCGAATATGACGAGGCTGCCGCGGAGACCGCCGCGCAGGTCGCTGAATGGATCGACGACGGCCTGGTCAACATTGTCGGCGGTTGCTGCGGCACCACGCCGGCGCACATCGCCGCGATCGCTGGCGCGGCCGCCGGAAAACCTCCGCGCAAGATCCCCGCTGGCTCAACCCGCACGGTTCTCGCCGGCCTCGAGCCGATGATCCTCGCGGCATGAACGACGCGCAGGGCGCCGCCGCGCGCTTCGTCAACATCGGCGAGCGGACCAACGTCACCGGCTCGGCCAAATTCAAGAAATTGATCATGGCCGGCGATTATGACGCCGCGGTCGAGGTCGCGCGCAACCAGGTCGAGAATGGCGCGCAGATCATCGACGTCAACATGGACGAAGGCCTGCTCGACAGCGAAGAGGCGATGACCATTTTCCTGAAACGCATCGCCGCCGAGCCCGACATCGCGCGCGTGCCTGTGATGGTCGACAGCTCGAAATGGAGCGTGATCGAAGCGGGGCTGAAATGCGTTTCGGGCAAGCCGATCGTCAATTCGATCAGCATGAAGGAAGGCGAGGGCCCGTTCCTCGAGCTTGCGCGCAAGTGCCGCGCTTACGGCGCCGCGGTGGTGGTCATGGC
>DATHFE010000081.1:0-4415 GCA_035318245.1 Sphingomicrobium sp.
CAGCATGTCGCCGATGTTGACCACGACTTCGCCCGGCTTGGGTGACACCGGGATCCAGCGGCCGTCCTGCGTCAGCAATTCTAGTCCGGCTTCCTCCGCGCCGAGCAGCAAGGTGATGGTGTTGATGTCCTCATGCGCGCCGGCGCGGATATGGCTGCCGACGTTGGCGTCCTGCGGCGGATAATGCAGCATGCGCAGGATCGAATTGCCGTTTTCGACCGTCGCGTCGAAATAATCGGGCTTGAGGCCGAGGTGGCGCGCGATCGCGGCGAGGATCTTCAGCCCCGCCTGGTCGAACGTGTAGTAGAGCTTGAGAAACGTCTCCTTGAAGCCCGGCACTTCGTCCGGCCAGACATTGTCGGCCATCGTTTCGCGGAACCGATGCCCCGGCGGAAGCTCCCGCCCGACGTGCCAGAATTCCTTCAGATCGTGCGATGTCGCGCCCTTGGCGGTCTCGATCCCGAACGGCGTGTAACCGCGCGCCCCGCCACCGCCGGCAATCGCATATTTGCGCTTCACCTCCTCGGGCAGCGCGAAGAAGGCTTTTGCTTTCTCCTCGGCGTCATGGATCAGCGCGTTCGGAATCCCATGGTCGGCGATGATCGCGAAGCCATATTCCTCGAAGCTCTTGCCTAGCTTCTTCGAAAAACCCTCGGGGTCGCGGTCGGCCTCGGTTAGCGAAACGGATGCGATAGCGTCGGCGGTGATGGTGCTCATGGGGGCGATTTAAGCCGGAATCAGCAATCCGGCCAGTGCCGCGCTCATCAAATTGGCGAGGCTGCCCGCGATCAGCGCACGGATGCCGAGCTTGGCGATCATCGGCCGCTGGTTGGGCGCCAATCCCCCGGTCACCGCCAGCTGGATCGCGATCGAGCTGAAATTGGCGAAGCCGCACAGCGCAAAGGTGACGATCGCGCGGCTGCGGTCGCTGAGCGCTGCGGCCGGCCCCGCGGCATTGCCCAAATCGATGAACGCGACGAATTCGTTGAGGACGATCTTGGTCCCGAACAGGCCGCCGGCAACGCCGGACTCGTTCCACGGCACCCCGATCAAAAACATGATCGGCGCGAAGATGTAGCCGACGATTTGCTGGAAGCTGAGGCCCGGCAGGCCGAACCAGCCGCCGATCCCGCCAAGCAGCCCGTTGGCGAGCGCGACCAGGGCGACAAACGCCAGCACCATCGCTCCGACCGCGACCGCCAGTTTGACGCCGGTCTGGGCGCCCTGCGCGGCGGCCATGATGACGTTGGCCGGCTGTGCGCCCTCCTCGAATGTCTCGGCGACGTCGACCTGATCATCGGCCACTCCGCCTTCCAATGGCAGCTCGTCCTCGGGCGGCTCGTCGGGCATGATGATCTTGGCCATCAGGATTCCGCCCGGAGCCGACATGAACGCCGCCGCGAGCAGGAAGGGCAGATATTGCGCGCCGAGCAGCGCGGCATAGGCGGCCAGGATCGTCCCCGCGACTCCCGCCATTCCGACCGTCATTACGGTGAACAATTGCGCAGGCGTCAGCGCCGCCAGATACGGCCGGATGACCAATGGCGATTCCGATTGCCCGACGAAAATGTTGGCTGCCGCGCTTAAGGATTCGACCCGGCTGATCCCCGTCACCCAGCCGATCGCCCCGCCGACCCAGCGGACGATCCGCTGCATGATCCCGAGGTAGTAGAGGATCGCGACAAGAGACGCGAAGAAGATGATCACCGGCAAGGCGGCGATGGCGAAGGTGTGGGCGAGCGGATTGTTTTCGCTCGGCCCGAACAGGAATTCGGTGCCCTTGGTGGCATAGCCGAGCAAATTGGCGACGCCGAACGACAGCGACTGGATTCCGGCGCGGCCCCAGGGGGTATAAAGCACCAGCACCGCAAGCCCTGCCTGCAACGCGAATGCCGCGCCAACCACCCGCAGCCGGATCGCCTTGCGGTTCGAGGAGAGCAACGCCGCAAGCCCGAGAATCACAAGGATCCCGGCAATCCCGAGCAGTTTTTGGTTCATGAAATCGCCCCTCCCCCGGGCTTATCAGACGCTTACCAGACCATCCCTTGTGCCGCGCCGGCAATGGCCGCGTCCAGCAATTTGATCGCTTCCTCAGGCGAATGGGCCATCAACAATTGCTCGCGCCGCGCGCTCGACAGAAAGCCGGACGCAACGACCTTGTCCATGAACTCGTCGAGGTCGTTCCAGAAGCCATTGACGTTGAGCAAGGCGAACGGCTTGGCGTGAAAACCCAGCGCATTCCACGTCCACGCCTCGAACAATTCGTCCAAGGTCCCGATCCCTCCGGGAAGCGCGACGAACGCCTCGGTCAGCTCGGTCATCTTGGCTTTGCGCTCATGCATCGTCGTGACGACGTGCATTTCGGTCAGGTTGGGATGCCCGACTTCCAGGTCGATCAGCGCGCTGGGGATCACGCCATAAACCTTTCCGCCCGCATCGAGGACGGCGTCCGCGACGATCCCCATCAAGCCCAGCCGCCCGCCGCCATAGACCAGTTCGATGTCCTGCTCGATCATCGCCGCGGCCATCGCCCGCGCCATGTCGGCGAACGCCGGATCGTTGCCCGGCGCCGAACCGCAATAAACCGCGAGCCGTTTCATAGCCGTACCAGCTCCTTCAGATCGGCCTCGGGCCGCGCCCCGAAATGGGAGATGACCTCGCCGGCCGCGATCGCTCCGGTCCATAATTGCTGCTGCAAGTCATGGCCCTTGCACCGCGCGGCCAGGAAACCGGCGGCGAACAGATCGCCCGCGCCGGTAGTATCGACGACTTTCTTAACCTGGAACGCCGGGACCTGCGCCCGCTCACCCTTCTCAACTGCCAGCGCGCCAGCGGCGCCGCGTGTGACGACAACCGTCCCGACCTTGGCCGACAATTCGTCCAGCGCAGCGCGCAAATCCCCTGCCCCGGTCAGCTGCAACGCCTCATCTTCATTGGCGAACAGCAAGTCTATTCCTCCGCTGTCGATCATCGCAGCGAAGCCTTCTCTGCGCCCGGCGATGCACACGCTTTCACTCAGCGTGAACGCCACCTGCCGCCCCGCCTCATGCGCAATCCGCACCGCTTGCTGCATCGCCGCGCGCGGCAATTCGGGACCCCACAAATAGCCTTCGAGATAGAGGATCGCCGCCGACGCGATCAGCGCCTCGTCGAGCACATCCGCGCTCAATTGGTGCGACGCGCCCGGCGACGTGTTCATCGTCCGCTGGCCATCTTCGGTGACGAGGATTAGGCAGCGCCCGGTCGGCAGTCCGCCGACCAATGGCGGTGTGTCGAACTGCACGCCCAATGCGCGCATGTCGTGGGTAAAAATATCGCCCAGCTGGTCGACAGCGATCTGGCCGACAAAGGCCGCTTTGCCGCCCAGCGCGGAAATTCCAGCCATGGAATTGGCCGCGGACCCGCCGCTGATCTCCCGCGCCGTGCCCATCGCCGCATAGAGCGCGTCGGCCTCGGCGACGTCGAGCAATTGCATCGACCCTTTGGGCAGATTGTGCCGCGTCAGGAACGCGTCGTCGCAGGTTGCGATGACGTCGACGATGGCATCGCCAATGGCAACGATATCAAGGCTTGGGGAGGTCACCCAAAACCGCCTAGCCGCGACGCGTGGCGGCGGTCAACTTGGCGGCAAGTTTCGCTTGCCGCCCCGTCCAAAGCCGCTACCCCTCGCCGCCATGACAACCGAACTCGCTGCCGCAGCCGCTGTCGTGTCTGACGAAACACGCATCCCGCGCTCCTTATTCGTCTTCACCACTTTATATGGCGGCATGACCGTGCTCGCCGGCGTGCTTGGCGCCAAGCAAGTCGCGCTGGGACCGCTCGCGGTCGAGGCCGGCATCTTCGCCTTCCTGCTGCTGGTCGCGCTGTCGAGCGCGGTCGCGGAACTGCACGGCCGCGCCACCGCCAACCGGATGGTGCGCTTCGGCTTCATTCCGCTGATCACCGCGATCATCCTGACCTACATCGTCATCCAACTGCCAACCGACGAGGGCATGTATCCTCCCGCGCAGGAGGCGTTTCCGATCATCCTCGGCCAAAGCTGGCGGCTGATGGCCGCGGGCGTCATCGCCTACGGCGTATCGATGACCTTGAACGTCTTGATCTTCTCGAAGCTCGCCAGCCACGGCAGAACCCTCGTTGCAATCCGCGCCGCGATCGCCAGCGTTCTGAGCCAGATTGTCGACACGTTGATCTTCATCACCGTCGCATTTTATGGCGTCCGCCCGATCGCCGAACTGATCGCCGGACAGATGCTGTCGAAGATCGTATTGTCGATCGTCCTGGTGCCGCTGGTAATCACCGCGCTGATCGCTCTGGGCCGCAAACTCGATCGCGCTTGACCTCTTGAAAAGCCGCGCTGGACCTGCTCTTGGCGAGGGCGAGTCGCGGGGGTGGCGATGAGCGGCGTGTCCTTC
>DATHFE010000082.1:0-3854 GCA_035318245.1 Sphingomicrobium sp.
ATCGACAAGGACACGTCGGGGCTGATGCTGGTGGCCAAGAATGACGTCACCCACGAAGGGCTGGCGCGGCAATTCGCCAAGCATTCGATCGACCGCCGCTACCTGGCGATCGTTTCGGGGTTGCCGATGGCGGCAAGCGGGACGATCGACGCCCCCCTCGCCCGCTCGTCCGGCGACCGCAAGAAGATCGCGGTGACCGGTGAAGGCCAGGGCAAGCACGCAATCACACATTGGCGCCGCATTTCCCCTCTAAGGGATGCCGCGCTGGTCGAATGCAAATTGGAGACTGGGCGGACCCATCAGGTGCGGGTGCACATGGCCTCGATCGGCCATCCATTGCTCGGCGATCCGGTCTACGGGCGGATCGCCAAGGGCCATCGCGCCCTGCTGAAGGAATTGGGGTTCGCCCGCCAGGCATTGCACTCGGCGCGCGTAACCTTCGTCCACCCCGTAACGAAACAGGTTTTGTCGTTCGAAAGCGCCCTTCCAGCCGACATGCAGGAACTGTTCAGCGCGCTTGGTGTATAGGATTAGAGCGGTTAGGGACGAAATTCGGCCCGAGCCCGCAAGGGAGAAGAGCAGAACATGGCAATGCAACCGACCCGCAAGCGCACCGGGGCGCTATCGATCCCCGCGTCGAGCGGGGAAGCCGGACTCAATCGCTATTTGAGCGAAATCAAGAAATTCCCGATCCTCGCGCCCGAGGAAGAATATATGCTCGCCAAGCGCTGGACCGAGCATCAGGACACCGAAGCGGCGGCCAAATTGGTCAATTCGCACCTGCGCCTCGTCGCCAAGATCGCGATGGGCTATCGCGGCTATGGCCTGCCAGTCAGCGAGCTGATTTCCGAAGGCAACATCGGCCTGATGCAGGGCGTCAAGAAGTTCGAGCCCGAGCGCGGCTTCCGCCTTGCCACCTATGCGATGTGGTGGATCCGCGCCTCAATCCAGGAGTTCATCCTGCGCTCGTGGAGCCTGGTCAAAATGGGCACCACCGCGGCGCAGAAAAAGCTGTTCTTCAACCTTCGCCGGATGAAGAACCAGATCGACGCGTTCGAAGAAGGCGACCTCAAGGCCGAGCACGTCACCAAGATTGCCACCGATCTTGGCGTCACCGAAGCCGAAGTCGTGTCGATGAACCGCCGCATGGCAATGGGCGGCGACACTAGCCTCAACGCCCCGCTGCGCGACACCGACGGCGAAGGCCAGTGGCAGGACTTCCTGGTCGATAATGGCCCGCTGCAAGACGAACAATTGGCCGACGATGAGGAACGGCGCGTCCGCCACGACCTGCTGGTCGAGGCCATGGATGCCTTGAACGACCGCGAAAAGTTCATCCTCACCGAGCGGCGCCTGAGCGACGAGCCCAAGACGCTCGAGGAATTGTCGCAAGTCTACGCCGTAAGCCGCGAACGCATCCGCCAGATCGAAGTCCGGGCGTTCGAGAAGCTCCAGGCCGCCCTGATCCGCCTCGCCGGCGAGCAGCGGTTGCTGCCGGCGACCTAACTGGCAACAATCTCCGCGAACGTCGTCAGGTCGATATTGCCGCCTGAAACCACGCAGACGATCGGGCCCTCCCCGGCCTCGCCGGTGAGCGCGGCGGCGAGCGACAGCGCGCCCGCGCCTTCCGCGATCGTCCGCGTCTTCTCGGCGATCAGGCGCATCGCCTCGCCGACCTGCTGCAGCGAGACCGTGATCGTGCCGTCGGTGACCGGCCGCATCCGTTGCCACATCCGCTCGGTCACGCTTTTGCCGCCGGCACCATCGACGAACGACGCCTGCCAGTCGGGGAATTTGCGCGGGCCGCCTTCCTTAAGCGAATAAGCATAGGGTGCGGCGGTATCGGGCTCCGCGCCGATGACGGCGACATCCGGACGCGCGGATTTGATGGCGCTGCCCACGCCGCTGATCAGCCCACCGCCGCCGATCGCGGCGATGACGGTGCGCACGTCGGGCGCGTCCTCCAAGATCTCCAGGCCCATGGTGCCGTGCCCGGCGATGAAATCATGATTGTCGAACGGGTGAATGAATGTGCCGTCGAGCCCCGCATATTCATGGCTTTCCGCGGCTTTCCACGCCTCATCGTAGGTCACCGGAACGATGGTCGCGCCGAGCGCCCGCATCCGCTCGAGCTTGGTTTGCGGCGCCGTCTCGATCGCCACCACAGTGCAGGGAATGCCGAATTGCCGCGCCGCATAAGCGACCCCCTGCCCGGCATTGCCGGCGCTGATTGTCCACACGCCGCGCGCACGCTCGGCATCGGACAGGTTCGCCACCGCATTCGCCGCGCCGCGGATCTTATAGGCATTGGTCGGCTGCAGATTCTCGAGCTTCAGGCGGATGTCCGGCGCGCCGCCGCCGAGGTCCAGCTTCACCAGCGGCGTGCGCAGCACCGTCCCCGCGATCCTGCTACGCGCCTGCTCGATGTCGCCGCCGGATATCGGCCGGACCGGTTCGATCATGCTCTACCCTCCGAAATCGGCCCGACCCGTATCGGCTGTGCCATGGCTGTGGCTTTCTGTCAGCCAATGTCTGCTTTGGGTCGCCGAGCCAATCAGGCTTGGCCCAGGTCGTGCAGCAGCTCGACGAACCACGGCACCGACGCGTCGAACGCTTTGCCGCCCGCGATCCGTTCGAACTCGATCACTCGCAATTGGTCACCCCGGTCCTCGTCCTGGCCCACCACCCCGGACTCACCCCGCAGCGCCGCGTCCACCGCGTACGTCGTGCTGTCCCGGATCAGCGCGAGGTCGGCGTCGTTCGCGGCGGCCGAACGCGCGAAGTACCCGCTCTTCTGGACCAGCACTTTCTCCGCGGCCAGCGCGGCGGCGAACTGCCCGGCGAACCACTGGCCCGGGTTGATCTTGTCGAGTTGGACGTGGCCGAATGGGTCGCGCGGCACGTCCTCGCCCGCCGCCTCCATCGCCGCGACGATCTCCTGGACGCCGGCGCCCTCGGAGATGAAGAGGTTGACGCAGTCCTGCTCGTCCATGATCGACCGCAGCCGCCTGGCCTCCTCGGCGATGTCGAATGGGCGCTCCGGTACGAAGACGGCGTGGACGTCCCAGCGGGCGGCGGAGTTCTCTAGCCACTCGGCGAACGGCGCGCTCCGCACCCACTGGTGGTGCGCAAAGGCCGTGGCCGCGGTGAGCCACCCACAGTTGCGGCCCATCACCTCGTGAACGATGAGCATGCGCGGGTTCGACGAATGCTCGGCGATGATGTTGCGGGCGTAGACGCCGCCCTGCTCGGCGGCAGTCCACGCGCCGAGCGACTGCCGGACCGGCACCATGTCGTTGTCGATGGTTTTGGGGAGCCCGACGACGGTGAACTGATAGCCGTTGCTGCGCAAATAAGTCACAAGCTCGGCGGCGTTGAGGTTTGTATCGTCGCCGCCGATTGTGTGGAGGACGTCAACACCGTCGCGGCGCAGCTGGTCGGCGGCCACGTGGAGTGGGTCCTGCCCGGGCTGGACGAGGCCACGCCTGACGCAGTCCTCGACGTTGGTGAGCCTCACGCGGCTGTTCCCGATTGGGCTGCCCCCGAACGCGTGTAGTCGTCCCGCGGCCGCTCGCACCTCGCCGGTCACTTCCACGCTATCGCCGGTAAGCAGGCCGGCGTAGCCGTTGCGGTAGGCGATGATCCGCACATCCGGCGCGACCTTGGTGTACCGCTCGATCAGCCCGCCAACGGCGGAGGAGAGGCAGGGCGCGAGGCCGCCTGCGGTGAGCATAGCAACGGTGGAAACGGGCATGCACCCATTCTGCCAACTCATCACCGTCGCGGCCAGCCCGATCTCAGCAAATCGAGTGACACCGGAGTTTATGACCACGCATCGGGGCGCTTTGGGCAAC
>DATHFE010000083.1:0-10538 GCA_035318245.1 Sphingomicrobium sp.
GGCGGCTGGGCTCCCTTGTCTCGCGCGCTCAACGCCGGCCGCGCCGGCGCCGCCGCCGAACTGGTCGGAGTCGCCGCCGGCGCTTCGGACATGACCGTCGATTACCTCAAGCAGCGCAAGCAATTCGGCAAGTTGATCGGCGAATTCCAGGCGCTCCAGCACCGCGCCGCGCACCTCTATGGCGAGATCGAGATCGCTCGCGCCGCCGCCCTCAAGGCCGCGCAATTGCTCGATGCGGGCGACCCGCGCGCCGAGTTGATGACCAGCGTGGCCAAGGCCAAGGCCGCGCGCACCGCCGCGCTGGCCGTCCAGGAAGGCGTCCAGATGCACGGCGGCATCGGCATGACCGACGAGCATGACATCGGCCTCTACATGAAGCGCGAAGCGGTGCTTTCGACACTATTCGGTGATTCGCGTTACCACGCTAATCGCGTGGCCGAATTGAGCGGCTACTAAGGCCGAACCAGTAGGAAATTGAGCCGCGCGGCCGCGATCGGCTCGGCTCGGTCCTTCTGCCAGGCATAAGCCTCGACATTGGCGATGCGCGCACCCAGCCGCTCGATCGCGGCACCGGCAAAGGTTTCGCGGTCCGTCCCGCCGCGCATGTAGTCGACCGTTACCGTAATCGGCTTCATCGCCACGTCAGGGTCGCCGAGTGCGCGTTTGAGCGTGGTGAAAGCGGCGAATTCGAGCAGCCCGGCGATCGCCCCGCCGTGGAGGAAGCCGGGGCGGCCAACGACATCGTCATGGAACGGCATGACGAACAAGGGACCGTCGTCGCGCTCCTCGATGCGCAATTTCAGCAGGTCGGCATAAGGCGGAAGCTCGGTCATCGACCCGCCTTAGCGGCCCGCGTCGACAAGCCAAGTGGCGGGCGCATGTTTGAGGTCTTCGGGCTCGTCGATGTCGGCCAGCGGTTCGCCCTGCCACACGGTCCAGCCGAGCGCCTGGATGTTGGCGAGAGTCGCGGCGAGAACGCCGTCCCCGCCCCACTCCACGCCGGCAAAAATCGCCGGATCGAACCGCGCGAAGCCGATCAGCACATAACCGCCATCGGTGGCGGGGATGATCGCTACGTCGTGAGAGCCGAGCGCCCCTGCCGCTTCTGCGATCCGCGTGGCGTCGAGGCCCGGGCAGTCGGTTCCGGTAACAATCACTCGTTCGTCATGGATCAGCGCTCGCTCGACCGCATTGCCCATCCGCTCGCCAAGGCCGGCACCGACCTGCGCTGAGGTGGCCACCCCCGTAACTGCTGCTTCCCACTCGTCCGGATGCGGGTCGCCGACCAGTTCGACCGGGCCAAGGTTCGCCGCGGCCGCTTCGATCAAGGCATGGCCGAGCATGATCCTCGCCAGCCGCGCCGCGCCTTCTTCGCCGAGCGCGGGGATCAGCCTAGTTTTGGCCCGTCCCGCGATTGGTTCCCTGGCGAAGACGAGGATGCGGGTCAGCCGCGCCGCCATGCGTTCCAGCGTTCCGCCAACCGCAGAACGCGCGCGGACGAATGGGCTTTACGCCATTCGCCCGCCGCGGCGCGCCCGGCTTCGGACATCGTCGGATAGGGGTAGATCAGCGACTGCATGGCCTTTAGTCCCACGCCCTTCTTGATCGCCAGGATCCACGGCACGATCAGGTCTCCGGCATTGGGCCCAACGATGGTTGCGCCGAGCACGCGGTCCTTGCCCTTGGCCGCGACCAATTTGACCAGTCCCGCGCCGACCCCATCGATCACCGCGCGATCGGTCTCGGCTAGCGGATAAGCGAAGACCTCGACCTCACGCTTCTGCTCATTGGCCTGCGCTTCGGTCAGCCCGACCGACGCCACTTCCGGCGAGGTGTAAGTGACGCGGGGGATGAGGGTGTCGTATTTTAGCTTTCCGAACCGTCCAATCAGCGCGTTGATTGCCGCGATGGCTCCGCTGTGGCCGGCGAAATGGGTAAATTGCTCGCCCCCCGCCGCGTCTCCGACGAAGCGGATATGCGGCATCGATTGATAGGCGAAGGCGTCGAGCCCAAAATCCGTGAGTCGCGGCTTGCGCCCCACCGCAACAATTAGCAGGTCGAAGGGCACGCGTTTGCTTGCAAGGCAGAGCTCGCCGCCCTCGACCCGCTCGACAGCGGACCCAAGCTTGAGCGTCACGCCATCCTCTTCGAGCGCCTTGGCGACGATGTCCGCCGCGTCCTTGTCCTCGCGCTCGAGCACCTGCTCGCTCATCGCGACGATCGTCACTTGGCTCCCCAGGCGCTGCAGAGCCTGCCCCAGCTCGCACCCAATCGGCCCAGCACCAAGCACCGCGACACGCTCTGGTACGCGGTCCATCGCGGACAGTTTCGCCCAAAGAGTCTCGCTGGTCGCGAAATTGGTCTCCGCCAGCCCCGGGATGGGCGGAACGACTGGGGCGGCGCCGGTCGCGATAATGATTTCCGGCGCGCGGATCGGCTCGCCGCCGTCAATGGAAACTGACCACGGATCGACCAGCCGCGCTTCGCCAATCCGCACATCGACACCCAAACCCTGGAAGCGCTCGACACTGTCGTTGGGCGCAATTGCTGCGATGGTTTCGTTGAGTCGCTGCATGACCGCCGCGAAATCGACCGACGGCTCGTCGCTGGTGACCCCAAATGACGAAGACTTGCGAATTTCGGCAACCGAACGCGCCGCCCGGATCAGCGATTTCGACGGCACGCAGCCGGTGTTGAGGCAATCGCCACCCATTTCGGCGCGCTCGATCAAGACGACCTTGGCCTTCAATTGCGCCGCGACCAGGCTCGCCACCAAACCGCCCGAGCCCGCGCCGATGACGATCAGGTTCGCATCGAATCTCTTCGGTCGGCGAAACTTGCCGATCGCGCGGCGCCGCTGGACGCCGTTCGCGATCCATTTGCCGAGCAATGGCACCAGCGCGAGCCCCAGAAAGGCAAGGAGCAGCCCCGGCGACAGCACGTCGCTCGGCCGCGCGATTCGCGCTAGCTGGGTTCCGGCGAAGGTGTAGGCGATCGTCCCCGGAAGCGCTCCGGCCCAGGTCACCAGCACATAGCGGGCAACCGGCATCGCCGTCAGACCCATCGCCAGATTGACCAGGAAGAAGGGGAACACCGGCGCGAGCCGCAGCGAAAGAAGATAGACCGCGCCGTCCTTGGCGATCCCCCTGTCGACCGCCTCGACCGCGCGCGGGAAGCGCTTGCGCACCCAATCGCGCGCGACGAAGCGCGCCGCAAGCATCGCCAGGGTCGCGCCGATCGTGGATGCGACGCTGGCCAGTGCGATGCCTTTGGCCAGCCCAAACAAGGCGCCCGCCGCCAACGTCATGATCGCCGCACCTGGGAGCGAGAGCGCCACCACGAGTATATAGACGCCCACGAAGGAGGCGGCTGTTCCGACCGGATTGGCCTCGACCGCATGTTGCAGCCCGCTGCGCGCTGCCTTGAGCGAGTCGAGCGTCAGCCATTGGCTCCCACCCAACAGGAAAAATGCCGCGATTGCCGCGACAATTGCCACGACGACGATGATCCGGGTGCGGCTCATGGCGTCGGCGCCAAAATCTTGCGGCTGGCGCGCGCAAAGATCGCAATGACCAGCAGCACGGCCAGCACATGCACAGCGAAATCCAAGGCGGTGACCGCGAATGGGTGGAAGAATTGCAGCAGGAATGCTCCCGCCGCCGCGCTGCCCAAGCCGGCAAGCGCCGCGACCGGAAGGGGATCGAGCGGGTGCGCGCGGGACAGGCGCCAGACGAGCGGCGCCCCGATCAATGCGCTGGCGGCGAGAATGAACAGCAGGCAATCCATGCCCCGCTCGTGACCGGAGGGTCGAGCGACGCCGAGACAGCCAGCGCCGGCAATCGCGATCCACACGAGGGCGCTGGGTAGCGGCGCAAGCAGCCAGCGGCGCGATCCGCCGGGGACCGACATCGCGAATGCCCCGGCGATGGCCAGCGCCGCGGTCAGTGCCATCGCCGCCATCTCGACCATCATCACATTGTGACGCCCCGCATAACGGGCGAGCAATTGCGAAAGATCGCCGAATGCCGTGATGAGCAGTGCGCTAGTCGCGGCTACCAGCGCGATCGCAATGGTCGCCCGCCATTCCGGCGCGGCCAATGGGCGCACCGGCACGGCGCGGTCCGCCAGCGCCTCGATCAGCGCATCGGTTGGCGGCCGCGTCATCGCCAGCCCCGTTCGGCCGCCAACCGACGCATCCGGGCGATCGCGCGGTGGACGTTGACCTTCAGCGCAGCGACCGACTGCCCCGAATGCTCGGAAGCGTCGGCGAGGGACATTTCGCGCAATTTGACCAATTCGATCGCTTCCTTCTCCTTGGGCGACAGGGACGGCAGCATCCGCTCGAGCAGATGCTGCGCCTCGCCGCTTTCCTCTTGGTTCGGTGCGGGGTCGGCAAAGGTTTCATAAGCCAGTGGCGCATCGACCTCTGTTCCGGCGATGCGCGTCTCGCGCCGCGCGGCGTCGATCGCCCGGCGCGTGACGATCGCCGCGATCCACGGCTTGACCGGACGCCCTGGCGTATAAGTGTGGCGGATGCGGTGAAGCGTGATCAGCGTGTCCTGGACGACGTCCTCGGCCTGGTCATCATCACGCGAGCGGCGCCTCGCCAGCGCGCGGACGAACGGCGTCACGCCTTCAAGAAAGCGCCGGTAAGCGTCGCGGTCGCCGCGCTGGGCTTCGGCCAGCCACGCGCCCCAACGCGCATTATCGTCGTTCACCCGTGCCAATCGCTCGTTCGTAACCTTTTCCCTGTTCGCGGCGAACTGACGGATACAATCGAAAAAGGTGATGGGCATGGAGTATAATATGAGCAAGCGCGGATTTCTTAGCACCGCACTTGGCGGCGGCATCGGCGCGCTCTTGCTGGCAAACTGCCGCGGCAAGGCCGACGCGGAGACTACCGAACATTTTGAGATTAATCTCACCCCGGCCCAATGGAAAGCGCGGCTGACCCCGGCACAATATGATGTGCTGCGCAATCACAACACCGAGCGTTCCGGGTCGAGCCCGCTCGATCATGAATTTCGCAAGGGCATTTATGCCTGCGCCGGCTGCAAATTGCCGGTCTATAATTCGTCGGCCAAGTTTGACAGCGGCACCGGCTGGCCAAGCTTCTTCACGCCGATCAAGGGCGCCGTCCGCACCCGCCCCGACCGCGGGCTGATCTTCGCCCGCACCGAGGTCCATTGCCGCCGCTGCGGCGGGCATCTCGGCCACGTGTTCGACGATGGCCCGCCGCCGACCGGCAAGCGTTACTGCATGAACGGCGTGGCGATGACTTTCATTCCCGCCTGAGGCAGGGTGTTCTAGGAGTTTCTTATGTTTCAGCCTGTTCGTATTGCGCTTGCCGCGCTGATCACCGTCGCCGCGGCGACCGCCTGCCAATCCAAGACGCCCGCCCCGGCCCCGGCCGTGCCGGGCCAGGCCACGGCGGTGTTCGCCGGTGGCTGCTTCTGGTGCACCGAAAGCGACTTCGACCATATTCCCGGGGTCGTTTCGACTGTTTCGGGCTTCGCCGGCGGCCGCGTTCCAAATTTAACCTACAGGCAGGTTTCAGCCGGCGGCACCGGCGCCTACGAAGCGGTTCGGGTGACCTATGATTCCAGGCGGATCAGTTACGCCCAGCTCGTCCAGCGCTTCCTGCCGACAATCGACGCGGTCGATGGCGGCGGCCAATTCTGCGACCGGGGCGATAGCTACCGGCCGGCGATCTTCGTAGACAATCCGGCCGAGCGAAAGATTGCCGAGGCGGCGCTCGCCGCAGCATCGAAGCGTCTCGGCCAGAAGACCGCCGTTGCAGTCCTTCCGGACTCGCGCTTCACGCCCGCCGAGGAATATCATCAGGATTATTACAAGAAGAATCCGGTGCGCTATAAATTCTACCGCTGGAATTGCGGGCGGGACCAACGACTTAAGCAGCTATGGCATTAGCCGACCCGCCGTCACCGTTCATCGATCCCGAGGCGGCGCCACTTTCGCCGGCCAAGTTCCGCGACCCCGAATGGACCGCCAAGGGTGAGCCGCGCGCCACGGTCACTTTGGGGACGCTCACGACCCTGTGGTTTAACACCGGCACCTTGTGCAATTTGGCGTGCGCCAGCTGCTACATTGAAAGCTCGCCGACCAACGACGCTCTGTCGTACCTGACGCTGGCCGAGGTCGATCGTTTCCTGGACGAGCTCGATGCGCCGACCGAGATCGGATTCACCGGCGGCGAGCCGTTCATGAACCCCGAGATCATTGCGATGCTCGAAAGCGCGCTGGGCCGCGGCCACCGCGCTCTGGTGCTATCGAACGCGATGCGGCCGATGAGGCGCCATGAAGGCGCGATTCTGGCTCTAGCCGCACGCTTCCCAGGCAAGCTTACCATCCGCGTCAGCATCGACCATCACACAAAGACGGTGCACGAGCAGGAGCGCGGGCCGAACAGCTGGGGTCGCGCGACCGATGGCCTCAAATGGCTGGCCGCTAACAACGTCCCGCTTGCTGTCGCGGGCCGGTTGCTGCCTGGCGAAGGCGAAGCGACTTCGCGTGAGGGTTATGACAGGCTTTTTGAACAGTGTGGGATCGCGCTGGATGTGCATGACCCGATGGCGCTGGTGCTGTTCCCGGAAATGAACGCCGCCGCCGACATTGCCGAGATCAGCGAGGGTTGCTGGGACGTGCTCGGCCTCACGCCCGAGGCGGTGATGTGTTCGTCTAGCCGGATGATCGTCCACCGCAAGGGCCAGCCGGCAGCGGAAGTCGCGGCCTGCACTCTAATTCCGTACGACGCGCAATTCCTGCTGGGCGACACCCTCGCCGAGGCGCGCAAGACCGTCGCGCTCAATCACCCGCATTGCGCACGATTCTGCGTGCTCGGCGGAGCAAGCTGCTCGCGATGAGGATCAGCGCCGTCGTTCCCACGCTGGATGCCGCCGACGGTCTCGCTTCCTGCCTCGCTTCCCTAAACGGGGCCGATGAAATCATTGTCGCCGATGGCGGTTCGACCGATCAAACGCAGGCAATCGCCGAGGCAGCGGGCGCGAAAATCGTTACCAGCGAACGTGGCCGAGGCCTGCAACTGGCGAAGGGGGCGGCCGCGGCGAACGGTGATGCCTTGCTGTTCGTGCACGCAGACACGCACCTTGCACCGGGCTGGCACGCCCTGGCAAAGCAACACCTCGAGAATTCGAATGGCCCAGCCTGCTTCCAGCTCAAGCTGGACGACCAAGCGTGGCAGGCGCGGCTGATCGAACAAGCCGTCGCCCTTCGCACCCGTATCGCCGGCCTGCCCTATGGCGACCAGGGCCTGCTCGTGACGCGAGCGGAATATGACGCCGCAGGCGGATTTCGCCCTCTCATCCTGATGGAGGATGTCGACCTGCTCCGCCGCCTTACCCGCCCGGTAATGCTCGGCGGCGATGCTCTGACTTCGGCCGATCGCTGGCGGCGCGACGGCTGGGCGCGGCGCACGTTGCGCAACCTCACCTGCCTGTCGCTATGGCGGCTCGGCGTCAGCCCGGATCGGATCGCTCGCCTCTACGCCTGAAGCACCCGCCGGCAGACCGCGTCGAGCCTGGCCATCGCAGCCGGATCGCGCGCTTCGGGCGGCGTGACGATCGACAGGTCGAGCACCGTGTCGATCGGCGATGCCTCGCGCTCCTGCGGCAACGCTTTCGCCAGTTCGACCAGCATCCGCCCGGCAGTCGCCGCATTGGCCTGCAATTGAGCGATCACCGCTTCGACCTCGACCGCTGCCTCGCCCTCGCGCCAGCAGTCGTAATCGGTGACCATGGCCATTAGCGCGTAAGGCAACTCGGCCTCCCTCGCCAACTTCGCCTCGGGCATCGCGGTCATGCCGATCACGTCGCAGCCCCACGAACGATAAAGATTGCTCTCGGCGCGGGTCGAAAATTGCGGCCCCTCCATGGCCAGATAGGTCGCCCCGCGGTCCACTCTCGCCCCGGTGCTTTCAACCGCCAGGACCGCCAGCCTGGTCAGCCGCCCGCACACTGGATCGGCCATCGAAACATGGGCGACGATCCCTTCGCCGAAGAAGCTGCTGACCCGTCCGCGCGTACGATCGATGAATTGATCGACCGCGACAAACATCCCCGGCGCAAGTTCCTCACTCAGCGACCCTACCGCCGACACCGCCAGAATGTCGGTCGCCCCCGCCCGCTTCAGCGCGTCGATGTTGGCGCGATAATTGAGATGACCCGGCGCAATGCGGTGGCCGCGCCCGTGCCGCGGAAGGAAGGCGAATTTGCGTCCCGCGATCCGCCCAATGCGGATTTCATCCGATGGCGGCCCCCACGGCGTGTCGACCGCGATCCATTGCGCGTCTTCGAATTCGGGCAAGTCATAAAGGCCCGATCCGCCGAGCACGCCGATGCACCAGTCGCCCATCGTCTCGCGCCTTTCCGTGGGCGCACCAGTGGCCCCCGCGGGTCATAGACCGGAGGGGCGGCGTGACAAGAGCGAGATTACCCCTTGGTCTTGTAGCCGCAGATCACGCCCAGAACGAATGTCGTGAACAGCGCCAGCTGGACCTTCCCATTGGGGTCGCTCCAACCGAAATAGCGCTGACCAAATGCGATCAGGGCGACAAACATAACGAGTGAGAGCCCGGTCATGCTGGTCCATTTCCTCTTTTTGCCGGGGTTCCACATTCCGGCCGGCCACGAGGTTGCGCCCGCTTAGGTAAACAGATGGTAAAGCTTGCCGCGGCAATCGCCCGCCGTCATAGGGGCGCCATCGGCGGATTTGGGCGAGGAAAGTCATGAAGGCGCGTGTTTTCGTAACCCTGAAGCCCGGTGTACTCGACCCGCAGGGAAAGGCGATCCACCACGCGCTCGAGGGGCTCGGATTCGGCGGAATCAGCGACGTCCGCGCCGGTAAATTGATCGAATTGGACTTGGCCGACGGCACCAGCGAGGCCGATATCGAGGCGATGTGCCGCAAATTGCTCGCCAACACCGTGATCGAAAATTTCCGCATCGAGCAGGTCGTGGCCTGACATGAAGAGCGCGGTCATCGTCTTTCCCGGATCCAATTGCGACCGCGATCTCGCCGTGGCGATCGAGGCAGTCACCGGGCGCGCGCCGGCGATGGTCTGGCACCGCGACACCGAACTTCCCGATGGCGTCGGACTGATCGGCATTCCGGGCGGTTTTTCCTACGGCGATTATCTCCGCTCGGGCGCGATGGCGGCGCGCTCGCCGGTGATGCAGGCGGTGGTCGAAGCCGCCGGCCGCGGCGTGCCGGTGCTCGGCGTTTGCAACGGCTTCCAGGTCTTGACCGAGGCCGGGCTGCTGCCGGGTGCACTGATGCGAAACGCCGGACTGTCGTTCATCTGCCGCTCGGTCCCGCTGACCGTCGAGAACAGCCAGAGCATTTTCACGTCCGCCTACCGCTCAGGCGAAGAAATCGCCTTTCCGGTGGCGCACCATGACGGCAATTATCAAGCGGACAGCGTCACGCTTGACCGCCTTGAAGGCCAAGGCCGGATCGCGTTCCGCTATGCCGAGTCGGTCAACGGATCGGCACGCCAGATCGCCGGGATCGTCAATGGCGCGGGCAATGTTCTCGGCCTGATGCCACACCCGGAACGCGCCTTCGAGCCGGCGCATGGCGGAACCGACGGCAGACGGTTGTTCGAAGGGCTGCTGGAAGCCGTCGCCTGACCGCTGTGCGCGCCGCGCCTTTGCCGCTAATAATCCACGCACGCGCCCGTAGCTCAGTTGGATAGAGCACGAGCCTTCTAAGCTTGAGGTCGCAGGTTCGAATCCTGCCGGGCGCGCCATTATCCGATCAATTTGCCGGGGTTCATCAGCCCTTGCGGGTCGAACCCATGCTTGATCGCCCTCAGCGCGAACAACCGCGACGGCGAGGACAGCCGCTCGAGTTCGTCCTTCTTCGTCTGCCCGATGCCGTGCTCGGCCGAAATCGAACCGCCGGCGGCGGTGACGAGGTCGTCGACGAAGCGCGTCACGGCGGGCGCCTCGCGGTCGTACCAGTCGTCGGCGGCACGGCTTCCGGCGCGGACATGGAAATGGACGTTACCGTCGCCCAAATGACCGAACGCCGAGGCCTGGGCGCCGGGGAAGGCCGCTTCGACTTCGCGCGCGGCCTCGACCATGAAGTGCGGCATGTCGGTCACCGGCACCGAAATGTCGTGCTGGGTCGCGGGGCCGCTTGCGCGCTCGGCCTCCGAGATCGAATCGCGGATCCGCCACAAGGCGTCGGCCTGCGCCTCGCTCGCAGCGATCACCGCATCCTCGATCAGCCGGCTTTCGAGCGCTGGCGCTAGCAAGCGCTCAAGCAGAACAGCGGGTGCCTCGTCACGATCGCTCGACGCCGTCGCCTCGACCAAGGCGTGCCAGCGGTGCTGCCCGGTAAGTGGCGAGCGCGTCCCTGGGATATGCTGCAGGACCAGCGCGAGCGAGTCGCTGGGGACGATTTCGAAGCCCTCGACGGCCTTGGTGTGGGCTTCGAGCATGCGCAGCACATTGAGCGCGGACTGCGGGTCATTAAGCCCAAGCCAGGCGACCGCG
>DATHFE010000084.1:0-2592 GCA_035318245.1 Sphingomicrobium sp.
CTCGGCGTTCGGCGGCATCGTCGCCGCCAATCGCCCCTTGGACGCCGCGACTGCCGAAGCGATCGCGCAAATCTTCACCGAAGTCGTCGTCGCCCCCGATGCCGACGACGACGCCCGCGCCATCTTCGCGAAGAAAAAGAACCTCCGCCTGCTGCTGACCGGCGAGCTTCCCGATCCTGCGCGCGGCGGGCAGTCGCTGGCGGTGATCGCCGGCGGCCTGCTGGTCCAGGACCGCGACAACGGCCGCATCAACCGCGACGATCTAAAAATCGTAACGAAACGAGCGCCGACCGAACGGGAAATCGCAGACTGCCTGTTTGCCTGGACCGTGGCTAAGCACGTCAAATCCAACGCCATCGTTTACGCCAAAGACGGCGTTACCGCGGGGATTGGCGCCGGCCAGATGAACCGCCGCGACAGCGCGCGCATCGCCGCCGCCAAAGCGATCGAGGTGGCCGAAACCCACGGCTGGAGCGAACCGAGGACGATCGGCTCGGCGGTCGCGTCCGACGCCTTCTTCCCCTTCGCCGACGGCCTATTGGCGGCGGTCGAAGCTGGCGCGACAGCGGTGATCCAGCCCGGCGGATCGATCCGCGACAACGAAGTCATCGCCGCCGCCGACGAGGCCGGGATTGCCATGGTCTTCACCGGAATGCGTCACTTCCGGCATTGAATTTTAGCGGGGGGCGTCCGCGCTCGTACTTGGATCAGGCAGGCTGAGTTCCTCGATCTCTTCCTTGCGCATCTTGAACAATTCGCGGTCTTCGGGGCCGAAGCCGTATTTCCACAAGACCAGCCCGAACGCCCCGAGGATTGCCGGAATGCCGAACAGCAATTCTGCCCATTCCGGCAATAGGATGAACACCTCGCCGGTGATCACCGCAGCGGCGGCAGCCCACACCAGCGGCCAGCGCCAGGCCGAAACCGGCGCTCCCAGCAGCTTCGACAGCAACCGCGATTTCAGCACCGCGGCGAAGGCCAGCGCGAGGACCAGCGCCAGCGCCGGCCCGGTCGCCTGCCACCCGACCGGCCAGTGGAGCCGTTGCATGACAAGGATCAGGATCACCGACAATATTGCCTGGAGCGCGATCATTGCTAGGCTGATGTACATGTTGCGGTGGCGCGCGACATAGATCAGCGCGGCTTCGCTGACTGTCGCGGTCGAGGCGACGACTTCGGCGCCGAGCAGGAAGGCGAGCGCCGCGGTTCCGGCGACGAACTCGTGGCCGACCAGCCCCATCACCCCCTCGCCGGGGATTCCCAGGGCCAGCGCCACCGCGGCCTGCGCGGCGATCACCCAGAAGCCGACCTGGCGGACCTGCTTGGCGACCGCCAGCTTATTGCCGGTCGCGATGTTGCGCGAAATTACCGGGCCGAGGATCGGGTCGAAGCTGGTCTTCAGTTTCGATGGCAGCGACGCGACCTGCTGCGCTACGTAATAGATTCCAACGATCGTCGGCGACGGCGACAATGCGCCGAGCACCGCCATGTCGATCCTCCGCGAGCCCCATTCGACCGCGTCGGCGGCGGCGACCGGCAAGTTGCGCCGCGCCATCCGCCACAGCCCGGCCGGGTCGGGGCCCCAGCCGCGCGGCAGGCCGTAACTTCTCAGGAACGGGATCATCGACGCCAGCACCGCGCCGATCATCGACAGCACATAAGCGATGATCAGCCCGTCCCTCGGCGAGATGAACCACCATCCGAACGCGGCGATGCTGATCGTCCACGGTTCGACCACCGCCCGCGCGCGAACCGTCGAGCCGACGTCATGGCGATAGGCCAAGGCGGCAAGCGTGATGTCGGATGTCGACAAAGCGATGATCGTTACCGGTAGCAGCCATTCGAGCCCGTGAATCTGGCTGTTAGGGAACATCACCTGCGGAAGCATCGCCAGCATGATCATCAACAGAACCGACCCAAGCCACGCCACCAGCAGCGCATCCCACACGACATGGCTATGCGGCTTGTCGGTCTGGGCCAGCTGCTGGGCGAGCCCGCGCTTCAGCCCCAGGGTCGCGATCTGCGCGGCGAATTCGACGATCAGCACCGCATAAGCGAAGCGCCCCAGCGACGAGGCGCCGTACATCCGTCCGGCGATGAACAGGAACGGCAGCCGCGCGGCGAGGCGCAGCACGAAGCCCATGAAATTGATCCGCCCGCCCCGCGCCAGCGCGGCGAGATCGGCGGTCGGTGCTGTTGCCCCCCGCTCGGTCAATGCGCCGCGCCCCAATGCTCGCCATATCCGACCTCGACGTCCAGCGGCACGTCGAGCGTGATCGCCGGCTAGGCCGCGCCCGCCATGACCTCGCGCACCACCGCAGCGGCGTCTTCCTCGCGGCCTTCGGGCACTTCGAACACCAGTTCGTCATGGACCTGGAGCAGCATTCTCACGCCTTCGAGGCCGGCCGCCTCCAGCGCCCCGTCCATCCGCGCCATCGCCCGCTTGATCAAATCGGCGCTGGTCCCCTGCAGCGGCGCGTTGATCGCCGCGCGCTCGGCTCCGGCGCGGTGATTCGGATTGCCGGCGCGGATGTTGGGGAAATGCGTCTTGCGTCCGAACAAGGTGGTGGTGAAGCCATGCTCGCGGGCGAA
>DATHFE010000085.1:0-9712 GCA_035318245.1 Sphingomicrobium sp.
CTCCCGTTGCCGCGCGCTCGGTCACCGTCGCCCTTGCTCCGCCGCGCCCCGCCGTTCCTGTGAGGATTGCACCTGTGCAGCCCGGGCCGCGGCTCGAGCGACTTTCGCTTGGCGAGGTCGCATTGGTGACCACTGCCGCGCCGCAATGGCGCGCCCAGCTGGTCGATCGCAGCTCGCGCAGTGCGACGATCGGGTTCCGTCCGCTTCCACGCCAAGCGAGCGTAATTCTGCTCAACGCCGCGCGCAGCCGCGGCCTGGCGGCGCGGACGCGGACCTATTTAACGACCCGCGGCTGGAGCCGGATTGAAATTGGCGACGCGCCACGCGTGATGGGGGCGAGCACCATATTCTATCCGGCGAGCCGTCGGGCAACCGCGGTCCGCCTGGCCAACCAATTTGGCTTCGCGCTGCGCCATCAGCGCTCTGAGACCGGGTCGATGACCATCATGCTCGGTCGCGATGCCGCCGTGGATGGCAATTTGCGGGCTTCGCGAGGATGATCTTGCTGCTGGCCGCTGCGCTCGCCGCGGCGACCCCGCCGAGCGCGCCTGCTCCCCCGCCGGCCGCTCTGGCTGAAGCATCGCATGCACTTACCGCCGGGCGGCTCGACCAGGCACGAGAGATGATTGCTGCAGCGGTAAAGGCCGGCGCCGCAGGCGAGCCAGTCGACCGCCTGCTCGCCGATCTTGCCTTTGTTTCGGGCGACAACGTCCGCGCGCTCGCCGGTTATGCGGCCTTGTTCGCGGCACATCCCGACAATGGGTTTCTGGCTGAACGCGCAGGCATTTCCGCGCTAAAACTCGGCAATTCGCTGCGCGCCATCGGGTTTCTCGACCATGCGACGGCGAAAGCGCCCTCATGGCGTGCGTGGAATGCGCGCGGCGTTGCAGCCGACCGAATGAATGACTGGGCGACCGCAGATGCGGCCTATGCGCGCGCCGAGGCGATTGCTTCCGAGCGCGGCGAAATTACCAATAACCAGGGCTGGTCGTTGCTGCTGCGGGGCCAGTGGACCGAGGCATTAGCCAAGTTTGAGCAAGCGGCGCAGCGCGATCCGAAGTCACCGCGCATCGCCAATAATCTCGAACTGGCGCGCGACGCGCTGAAGGATAGGCTGCCTCAGCGCGGGCCAGGCGAAAACGATCAAGCCTGGTCGGCGCGGCTCAACGACGCCGGTGTTGCCGCTGCGATGAGGGGCGAGCGAGGCCGCGCGATCGCCGCCTTCGCCCAGGCCATTGAGACGCGGACCGCCTGGTACAACCGCGCAGCCGACAATCTCGCCGCGGTCCAGGCCGCGCAATGAATCTCGCGCTGATAGCTCCATCATGGTTGGCGGGACTGTTTGCCGTCCTGCTGGTCCTTGCGGCGATGGAGGACCTTTGGCGCCTCAGGATTTCCAATTGGATCTGCGCGGCGATCATCGTCGCGGCGTTCGTCGCGGTCATGCAGGCCGGACCGGTCGCGCAATTGTGGCAGAATGTCGCGGTGTTCGCGGCGCTGTTGGCAGTGGGAACGCCGTTATTTGCGTACGGCAAGATGGGCGGCGGCGACGTCAAGCTCTTCGCCGCGACCGGCCTGTGGTTCGACCTTGCGGGTGCGGGCCGGATGATCGTTGCAGTGATGATCGCGGGGGGTTTGGTGGCGATCTTCGTGATCGTCCTGCGGACCATGAAGTGGAGCCAGGAATGGCGCGAGCGCATCGCGGTCCTTCGCCCCAAGGGGGGGATTCCCTATGGCGTGGCGATCGCCATCGGTGCACTCGGGAACCTGGCGGTCGGGCGAGGATAAACTGTGAGGCTGTTGGCGGCGTTGGTAGCGTTGGCGACGTTGACGGCTCCAGTCGACGCCGCCCAGCGTGTGCTGCTCGCGCGGGGTCAATGGGCGGCGCTTCAAAGTCAGGACGGGCGCCACTGCCAGGCCGCCGCGCGTTCGCTTCACGATGCGCCCAAGGGCGCCGAGCAGGCGCGTGCCACCTTCGCCTTCGATGCGTTCGGGCCGAGGCACGGCGAATTTCACGTTCGGTTGAGCCGCATTGCCCGTCCCGGATCGAGTGTGATCCTGTCGATTGGCGACCAGCCTTTCCAGTTGGTTGGGCGCGGGCCTCGTGCGTGGAGCATTGGCCCAACTCAGGAAGCGGCGATTATCGCTGCGGCGCGGGTCGCAAGCGGCATGCGGGTCGAAGCGCGCGATGCCAGCGGCCGTCGCTTCATTGATCGCTACCTGCTGGCCGGCGCGCCAAGCGCGATCGACGCAGCCGCCGTGGGATGCGCTAGC
Organism: Sphingomicrobium sp.; assembly: GCA_035318245.1. Taxonomy (GTDB): domain Bacteria; phylum Pseudomonadota; class Alphaproteobacteria; order Sphingomonadales; family Sphingomonadaceae; genus Sphingomicrobium. The sequence continues at coordinate 2,275 of DATHFE010000085.1, forward strand.
TCACTGGTAAAAAGCGCCAATCGCGACTAAGTGCACGCGCTTGCCATGAGCGCCGATACCCAATTGATGCCGATTCCCGGCCCGATCGACCCCGTTCCGGTCAAGCGCGTTCGCGTGCCCCGCGCCGACGGCAAGATCGAGCTGGTCGGGCTGACCAAAGGGGCGATCCGCGAGGCGCTGACCGAGGCTGGGCTGGAGCCCAAGCAGGCCAAGTTGCGCGCCAAGCAATTGTGGCACTGGATCTACAATCGCGGCGTCGGCGACATCGCCCAGATGAGCGACATCGCCAAGGCGCAGCAGCCGTGGCTCGCCGAGCGCTTCATCATATCGCGGCCTGAGGTGGTTGAGGCCCAATTGTCGACCGACGGGACACGCAAATGGCTGCTTCGGACCCATGACGGTCAGGACTATGAAATGGTGTTCATCCCCGACGCCGATCGCGGGACTTTGTGCGTGTCGAGCCAGGTCGGCTGCACATTGAATTGCACCTTCTGCCACACCGGTACGATGCGGCTGGTGCGCAATCTGGAGCCCGAGGAGATCGTCGGACAGGTCATGCTGGCGCGCGATGCCTTGGGTGAGTGGCCCAAGGAAGGCGAGCCGCAGAGCCGCAGCACCTACAGCGCCGAAGGGCGGATGCTGACCAACATCGTGATGATGGGGATGGGCGAGCCGCTCTACAATTTCGAGAATGTCCGCGACGCGCTGAAGATCGTCATGGACGGCGACGGACTCGGCCTGTCCAAGCGGCGGATCACGCTGTCAACCAGTGGCGTGGTGCCGATGATGGCGCGCGCAGGTGAGGAAATCGGCGTAAATCTGGCGGTCAGCCTTCACGCGGTGACCAAGGAGGTCCGCGACGAGATCGTCCCGATCAACCGCAAATATGGCATCGAGCAATTGCTGGAGGCATGCGCGGCCTACCCTGGTGCCAACAACGCCCGGCGGATCACGTTCGAATATGTCATGCTCAAGGACAAGAACGACAGCGACGCCGACGCGCGCGAGCTGGTCCGCCTGATCCGCCGCTACGATCTGCCGGCCAAGGTCAATCTGATCCCGTTCAACCCGTGGCCCGGTGCACCCTACGAATGTTCGACGCCCGAGCGGATCCGAAGCTTTTCGAACATCGTGTTCGAAGCAGGAATTTCGGCTCCCGTGCGAACCCCAAGGGGCCGCGATATCGACGCTGCTTGTGGCCAGCTGAAGACGGCGGCGCACAAGAAGAGCCGGGCCGAACGGGACGCCGAAGCCGCCGCCTGACGGCTTGCACGCGCCGCCGCAACAGGCCATCGGTGCGCTCTAACCCATGAGAAGGACTTAAGGTGGCGTTGATCGGCAGGCTAATCGGGCAACTGCTCAAGCGCGGAAGCCTGACGGTGATTTACCCCAACGGAAGCCGCGCCGCTTACGGGCCGGGCGGCGGGGAAAACATCACCATCCGACTGCACGACCGAAGGGTTCCGTTCGAGATCGTCCGCAACCCGCGCCTCGGCTTCGGCGAGGCGTTCATGGATGGACGGCTGACGATCGAAGACGGCGATATCCTCGGCCTGCTGACGATGGTCACCGGGCAGAATCGCTGGGAAGACGGCGCCAGCGGCCGCAAGGCGATGCAGCGCGGCAAGAAGGTCATCGCCGCGATGTGGCGGCGCAACAAGCCGGGCAAGGCGCGCCAGAACGTCGCCCACCATTACGACATCGGCAACGACCTCTACCGCCTCTTCCTCGACGACGACCTTCAATATAGCTGCGCTTACTTCACCGATCCGGCCAACAGCCTGGAGCAGGCGCAGGCCGACAAGAAAGCCCACATCGCCGCCAAACTGCATTTGAAGCCGGGCCATAAGGTCCTCGACATCGGCTGCGGGTGGGGCGGCACTGCGCTCTACCTGCACAAGGTTGCCGGCGTCGACGTCACCGGCGTGACTCTGTCCGAAGAGCAATTGAAGGTCGCCCGACAGCGAGCCGCGGATGCTGGAGTGTCCGACCATGTCCGCTTCGAGCTGATCGATTATCGCAGCGTCAAGGGGCGGTTCGACCGCATCGTCTCGGTCGGCATGTTCGAGCATGTCGGCGCCGCGCACTATGAAGAATTCTTCGCCAAGTGCCATGAATTGCTGACCGAAGACGGGGTGATGCTGCTCCACACCATCGGCAAGCTCGGCCGGCCAAGCCCGCCCGACCCGTTCACCGACAAATATATCTTCCCCGGCTATCATCTGCCGGCGCTGTCGCAGATGCTCCAGGGGAGCGAGGCGGTGCGGCTGATCGCCAATGACGTTGAAACGCTGCGCCTGCATTATGCTTACACGCTGCGGGCCTGGCTGGAACGGACGCGCGCCGCCCGCGACAAGATCGAGGCGATGTACGACGAACGCTTCTACCGCCTGTGGGAATTCTACCTCGCCGGTGGAATCGTGATGTTCGAGAATGGCGGTGGCTGCGTCTATCAGGTGCAGTATAGCCGCGACCGCCGCGCACTGCCGATCACCCGCGATTACATGGCCGAAGCCGAAGCCAAATACCGGGCGAGCTAGGCCCGCCCAGTATCCGTCCGCTATTTCCGGTGGAGCTCGGCGAGCAGCGCCGGCGCCGGGTAAATGTGCTTCAGCGCTTCATCGACTGCCGCGGTCGAGACGACGACCGTGCGGTTGATGCTGCCGTCATAACCGTAATTGCCGCCGAGGCTGTGGATGTTGCCGTCGAACGCGGCGCCGATCACCGCGCCCGATTTGTCGATCACCGGCGAGCCCGAATTGCCGCCGATGATGTCGTTGGTGGTGACGAAGTCATAGGTCGTATTAGGGTTGATCCTTGCCCGGTTCGCGATGAAGGCGGTCGGCAGGTCGAACGGGAAGGCTCCGGTAGCCCGCTCGAAGGTACCGCCCATCGTCGTCCGGAACGGCACCATTTGGCCGCGCTCGAGCCAACCGGCGACCTTGCCGTAGCTGACCCTGAGCGTGAAGGTGGCGTCGGGATAGAGGCTGGACCCGTACGCGGCGAAGCGGGCATCGGACAGCTTGGCCTGGGCCGCGGTCAGCGGCGCGTCGACGGTCTCGTCGAACCGCCTCTGGATCGCCCGATCGTTGGCATCGATCGAGCGCGCATAGACGATCATCGGGTCAGTTGAGGCTAGGATCGCCGTCTGGCCGCCGTCCCATAAGGCCTTGCGCACCGCCGGGTCGGAGAGCTTGGTGCCCGCGACGAGCCGCGCCGCCAGCGCCTCCGGCGATTCCTTGCCGAGCAGCAGCTTGGTCTGAGGATCGTCGGCTCCGAGATATTCGCGCGCCTTCGACAGCGACCATTCCATGGTCAGCGCGTCGAGCCACGGATAGATCGGCCGCTCGTCGAGCAGGCGCTTCTGGACAAGCGGCAAGGCGGAATCGGAGTAACCGGTAAAGCGGTCATTATTGGGCTTGGTCCGCTCCGCCGCGGCCCGGACCAGAGTGATGGCGTAGCCGAACAGGTCGCCTTGCGGCAGCGAGTAGCGGTCGGCGACGTAGAAATCGCGATAGGAGCGCATCGCCTTGGCGACGTCGGCCCAGGGATTGCCGATCGCCGCATTGCCTGCGCTCTTCGCCTTCAAATCGGCTTCAGCGGCCGCCAGCTTCCCGGTGAAGGCTGGGTCGTTGAGAGCCTGTACCCGGCCGATATAGACCTTCAGACTATTCTCTATGCCGCCAAGCGTCTCGAACGCCTCGCGCTCCTTCTCGGGTGAGGATTCCATCGCCGAGATCAATCGGCCGCGGAGCTCCGAATAGGTCGCCAGCGTGATCGGCAAAGCAACCTCCCGCTGGAAGGCGAGCTGGTCGGACGTGAACAGTCGCTGGGTCGATCCGGGGTTGCCGACGACGAACGTCGCCTCGCCGTCGACCGGAGTGCGCGCAGTCCAGGTCAAATGCTGCGGCGTCGACACCGGCTTGCCCTCCTCATAGGCGCGCAAGAAACTGGCATCGAGCGAGTAGCGCGGAAAATTGAAATTGTCCGGGTCGCCGCCGAATTGCGGTGCCTGCGCCTCCGGCGCCCAAACCAGCCGCACGTCCGAATATTTGCGATAATTGTAGAGTTTGTACTGGCCGCCGCCATAGAGCGAGACGACCTGGCAGCGGGTCTTGCCGGTGTCCGGACAGCCCGACTTTTCGATCTCGGCGATTCGGCCGTCGCGGGCCTTCACCGCCGCCGCGCCGGTCAGGCTGCCGATCGCCGCCTTGACCTGCGGTGTGACGTCGGTGATCGCGGTCACCACTTCCGCCTGCTGGCCGGCGCACATCTTCTCCTCGGCGCGGCTGGCGGCCGTAAAGCCGGTTTTCAGGATATTCTTCTCGGCGGTCGAATTCTGCTCGGCGCAGGGGGCGACGCAATGATGGTTGGTGAGGATCAGGCCGGTATCCGAGACGAAGCTGGCCGAGCAACCGCCGGTCAGTCGAACCGCCGATGCGCGCACCTTGTCGAGCCAAGCCTGGTCTGGCGCCCAGCCATAAGCGGCGCGCATCTGTGCGGTGGGGAAGGCGTCAAACGTCCACATTCCTTCGTCGGCGCGCGCCATTCCCAGCGGCAGCGTGGCGAGTATCAGGGCGACGGGAAGGCGGCGGGACAATGTCATGTTAAACTCCGATGCTCGGAAATAATTCAAGCGCAGGTTTGACCATCAAGCGACGGGTCCGACAAGGTGCAATTCGCGCTTGCTGTCAAACGGGGCCCGGCGGTTCCCCGCCGAGCCCCGACTGCCCATTCTGCGAGCGAAAGGGGCTTAGCCCGCCCGGCCCGCGCGGTGCATTTCTCTCATCTTCATGTGCATCTGTTGACGCTCTTCCGGCGTCAGAGTTCCATCGCGATTAAGGTCGGCGGTGTCGAAATGCCTAAGCGCCGCGTCTGTTGCTTCCTGCAGCGACACGCGTGAGTCATGATTGGCGTCGGCCTGTTCGAACATCCGGCCGCCCATGCCCATCCCGCGATGAGCGAATTTACCGCCCGGAGCCCCGTCATCGCGATGGATGACAATGTTCGTTGGGCCCTCGCGGGTTCCGGGAATATGTCCGTTCCTTGCGAATTCGTCGCGACTGATCGATCCGTCGCGATTGGTATCCATTCGATCGAACATCGCGCCGCGGTCGATCATTGGCCGCGCGCTCTGCGCGCCGCGCCCGGCCCATTTGCCCCGGTGACCCTTCCAGGCGGCACGCCCGGCTTCGGCCTCGGCCTTGGTCAGATTGCCGTCGCGGTCGGTGTCGAGCTGCGCAAAATGCGTGCGCACTTTTTCGACCACTCCGTTGCGGGTTTGGGCCTGCAGCAGACGTATTGGGCTTGCCGCCGGGGCCGGTTGGACAACGGGCACCACCGGCGCGGGCTGAGCGATGACGACAGCGGCTGTCGCCAATGTGGCGGCGGCGGCGACCGAGCCGAGCAATATGCTTCGCATGACGAGACTCCCTTAGAAACGAGTTCGATGCCGTTAACCCGCGTTTGCTGTATCGCGGTTGAACGGAAGTGCGGTTGAAGGGGGCGCCACCCCTGTGGCAAGGGCCGCGCGCTGATGGACGAACGGGGACGCGAAGCATGTCAGACAAGGTGAAACGCGTCGTGCTCGCATTTTCGGGCGGGCTCGACACGAGCGTTATCCTGAAGTGGCTGCAGCAGACCTATGGCTGCGAAGTGGTGACCTTCACCGCAGACCTTGGCCAGGGCGAGGAGTTGGAGCCGGCGCGGGCCAAAGCGGTGATGATGGGGGTCAAGCCCGAACACATCTTCATCGACGACCTCAAGGAAGAATTCGTCGCCGACTACGTTTTTCCGATGATGCGCGCAAACGCGCTTTACGAAGGGCTGTATCTGCTCGGCACCTCAATCGCGCGGCCGCTGATCGCCAAGCGCCAGGTCGAGATCGCAAGACAGGTCGGCGCCGACGCCGTTAGCCACGGCGCGACCGGCAAGGGCAACGACCAGGTGCGGTTCGAGCTTGGCTATTATGCCCTCGCGCCCGACATCAAGGTCATCGCCCCGTGGCGTGAATGGGATTTGACCAGTCGCACCGCGCTGATCGACTTCGCCGAAAAGCACCAAATTCCGGTGCCCAAGGACAAGCGCGGGGAAAGCCCGTTTTCGACCGATGCCAACCTCCTGCACACCAGCTCCGAAGGCAAGGTACTCGAGGATCCGTGGGACGAAGTCCCCGACTACGTCTATTCGCGCACCGACGATCTCGTCACTGCCCCCGACAAGCCCGAAGAAATCACCATCGAGTTCAGGCGAGGTGATGCGGTCGCGGTCAACGGCCAGGCACTTTCGCCGGCGGCCCTGCTCGCCGCGCTGAACGCGCTCGGCAAGAAACATGGCATCGGCCGGCTCGACCTTGTCGAGAACCGCTTCGTCGGGATGAAGAGCCGCGGCATGTACGAAACGCCGGGCGGGACGATCCTTCATGCCGCCCACCGGGCAGTCGAGCAACTGACGCTCGACCGCGGCGCCGCGCACCTCAAGGACGAATTGATGCCGCGCTATGCAGAGCTGATCTATAACGGGCTGTGGTTCAGCCCCGAGCGCGAGATGCTTCAGGTGGCCATCGACCATAGCCAGGCCAAGGTCGACGGCACCGTGCGGATGAAGCTCTACAAGGGCGGCGTTCACATCACCGGGCGCAAATCGCCGAACAGCCTCTATTCCGAACGTGTGGTGACGTTCGAGGACGATGCCGGGGCCTATGACCAGCGCGATGCCGAGGGCTTTATCAAATTGAACGCGCTGAGGCTGCGGCTGCTCGGCCGGCGCGACGGCGCTTGATCCCTCCCGCCGCTCCGCCCGCGCCGCCGGGTCCGCGTCCGTGGTGGGAAGGGCGGCCGTTCGTCGCGGCGATGATCCTGCTGGCCGCGGTGCCGTTCCTCTATCCGCCGATCCCGCCGATCACCGATCTGATCGGCCATATGGGCCGCTATCGGGTCGAGCTGGATTTGGCTTCGTCGCCGACGCTCCAGCGCTATTTCGACTTTCATTGGGCCCTGGTTGGCAATCTTGGCGTCGACTTGCTGATCGTGCCGATGGCCAAGATCTTCGGCCTGGAATTGGGCGTCAAACTGATCGTCATGGCGATCCCGGCGATGACCGTCGCGGGGATGCTGTGGGTCGCGCGCGAGGTGCATCATCGCCTGCCGCCGACGGTGATGTTCGCGCTGCCGTTCGCTACCGGCTACCCATTCCTGTTCGGTTTCGTCAATTTCGCTTTGTCGATGGCCTTCGCCTTCCTCGCCTTCGGCCTTTGGCTGCGGCTTGGCCGCCTCAACCAGACCAAGCTCCGCGCGGCGATTTTTATCCCCTTGTCGTGCGTCGTGTGGCTGGCCCATGCCTTCGGCTGGGGCGTGCTCGGGCTGCTGGCCTTTTCGGCCGAAGCGGTCCGCCAGCATGACAAGGGCCGCGGCTGGTTGCGCTCCGGACCGCGCGCGGC
>DATHFE010000086.1:0-15156 GCA_035318245.1 Sphingomicrobium sp.
TTCAACTCGTCGGGCGACTGGCCGGAGATTTCATCGACGTGGATCCGGCGATCGCGGAAGATCGCCGCCGCTTTGGGGTCCATCTTGTCGGAAATAAGGACTTTGGGTTGGTTCATTTGGTCTGCTCCCACGCCCAATCGAGCCACGGCCCGAGCGCTTCTATGTCGCCGGTATCGACCGTCGCGCCGCACCAGATGCGAAGGCCCGGCGGGGCGTCGCGGTACGAGCTGATGTCGTAGGCGACGTCCTCCGCCTCGAGCAATTTGGCGATGGCCTTGGCGCGCTTGGCGTTGGCCTCGCCATCGGAGCGGTCGGTGAATTGCAGGCACACCGACGTATTCGAGCGGTTGGCTGGGTCGGCGGCGAGATGCTCGATCCAGCCGGCGCCATCGACCCAGCGCGACAAGGCCGCAGCGTTGGCGTCGGCGCGGGCGATCAGGGCCGGAAGGCCGCCAGCGCTCTCTGCCCAACCAAGCGCGAAGAGCCAATCCTCGACCGCGAGCATCGACGGGGTGTTGATCGTTTCGCCCCGAAAAATGCCGTCGATCAGCTTGCCGGACTTGGTCAGGCGGAAAATCTTGGGCAGAGGGCGTGGCGAGCTGCTTTCGAGCCGCTCAACCGCGCGGGGCGACAGGACGATCATCCCGTGGCCGCCTTCGCCGCCCAGGGCCTTCTGCCAACTGAAGGTGCCGATATCGACCTTTTTCCAATCGATGGTCTGGGCGAAGGCCGCGGAAGTCGCATCGCAGATTGTAAGGCCGGTGCGGTCGTCGGCAATCCAGTCGGCATTGGGAACGCGCACGCCGCTGGTCGTGCCGTTCCAGGTGAACACGACATCGCTGGCCGGGTCGATCGCGTTGAGGTTGGGAAGCGCGCCATAGCCCGCGGAGCGGACGTCGGCATCGAGCTTGAGTTGCTTGACGACGTCGGTCACCCAGCCGGCACCGAAGCTTTCCCAGGCGAGCATCGTCACAGGCCGCGAGCCGAGCAGCGACCACATCGCCATCTCCATCGCGCCGGTGTCGGACGCCGGAACGATTCCCAGCTGATAGTCCTGCGGCAAGCCGAGCAAGGCATGGGTGCGGTCGATCGCTTCGGCGAGCCTCGCCTTGCCGAGCGAAGAGCGATGCGACCGTCCGAGGACGCGAATATCGAGCTGTTTGGGGTCCCATCCGGGCGGCTTGGCACAGGGGCCGGACGAGAAATATGGACGCGCGGGACGCGCCATTGCACTGTTAACCATAAACTCTCCTCACAGAGAGCACGCGCCGCGTTGGGACGGCGTGGCCCGCTGGCCTGTCTAGAGAGGCCCGGCGGACATGCAAGCGAAGAGTTGGAGATGCCAATTTATGGCAGATTCGCGCGTTTACATTCTGTTTAATGGCGATTTTTCGCGATCCCGCTGTTGATCTAAGGCAAGAGAGTTGCTCGGTTCACCGCAACGACCGGACGGTTCGTCCCAAGAGGGCGCGCCGGAGGTTGAATTTGTTAACCAACCCGGGTCAGTTTCACCTTCGCCAGTCGCCCGGTGGGCAATCGGACATGTGGCGAGGGGCTGGGGAGCTCCTGAACTGATAAGAAATAAAGCGGCAGCGCACGCTTGTGCCTGCTGTCAGGGAAGTCTGGAGCGTATCAGGATGAGCAACATATTTAGCGCGACGCCGAGCTTGTTTCGCGACCGCGATCTGTTTGTCCATGATGGAGCACACCTCCGCCGTATTCGTCTTTCAGCGCCGATCCAGGCGCTGTTCTTTTTCCTGCTGATGGCATTGGTCGGCTGGTCGGGTTTTGCCGCCGCCCGCCTCGCAATGGGGGACAGCGCGATCTCGATGCCCAAGGATCTCGCCGGCCTCGCCGCCGCGACCGAAATGCGCGCGCGCCAGATCGAGCAGCGCCAGGCCATTCTCGCGGCGATGATTGCGGGTGAAGAGATCGACGCCTCGGCGCTTCCGGAGATAACCAAAATCGCGATCCTTCCGGGCGATCTCGATGGCCCGCTGGCCCGCGCCGAAGCCACTCAACTAAAGCAAGTCGACGCGACCGCCCGCGCCTTCGAGGCTCGCTATAAGGTCACTGCCGCCGAACTGAAGAAGCTTGGCCTGACCCCCGCACGCTTCGACAACGAAGCTGTCGGCGGCCCGTACCAGCCGGTGACTCGTGCCGACCCGACCTTCAAGCAATTGTTCATGAGTTGGAAGAAGCTCGACCAGTTGCAGGATGGCGCGATCGCGGTCCCCTCGGACAAGCCGGTCAAGACCGCCGTCTTTACTTCGGGCTTCGGCGAGCGCGCCGACCCGTTCATGGGCCGCCGCGCGATGCATCCTGGGATCGACCTGTCTGGCTCATACGGAACCTCAATCTACGCTACCGCCGATGCCACCGTGCTGCGTTCCGGATGGAACAACGGCGGCTACGGCAACCTCGTCGAGCTCGACCACGGCCGCGGCATCACCACCCGTTACGGCCACTTGTCGCAGATTCTGGTTCAGGCCGGCCAGCGCGTGAAGCGCGGCGATTTGATTGCGCGCATGGGTTCGACTGGTCGCTCGACCGGCAATCACCTCCATTACGAAGTCCGCATCGACGGTCGCGCGGTCAACCCGATCCCATTCATGAAGTCGACCGACTATCTCGTCGCGATCCAGCACAAGTCCGGCGGCGCTTCGATGGACCAGATCGCTTTGGGTGGCCCGCAGCGCTGATAAGCTTGTCCCTGAGGGGGCAGCCTCCTACATCGCTCTTGTGAGCGAACCCGATATCATTCTGACTCCCAACGCCGCCAAGCGCGTCGCGGCGATTGCCTTGCGGCAGTCTAAACCGGCCATGCTGCGCCTCGCCGTCGACGGCGGCGGCTGCGCCGGTTTCACCTATCGCTTCGCCCTGGCCGACGCGGTCGAAGAGGGCGACGCGGTCGCCAGCACCGACGGCGTGACCTTGGTCGTCGACCCGGTCAGCCTCGATCTCGTCCGCGGGTCTGCGGTCGATTATGTCGAGGACCTCGGCGGCGCGGCATTCAAGGTCACCAACCCCAATGCGGCCTCGGGCTGCGGCTGTGGATCGAGTTTCAGCGTCTAGCTGGGGAGAGAGGGCTCAAACCCTAGATAAGCCGCAGCGCGAGGTTCGTGGAGACCTGGATGAACAACAGAACCGCGTTGACCAACGCCAATCCCCAAAGCCCAGTCATGACTCGCGTGCTGAGCATCGCCCGTCCCCAATAAGCTCCGGTCCATCTCCGGAGAGCCTGTGTTTTGGGCCTTCGACCCGCGCCGCACCACGGGAAACTCCTTCAAATGTGCGCAATCCTTGTTTTCTTTTTGGGCGGGTGTTGACGAAATGTGCGGAAATGTGCGGAGATGTCCGGGCTAGGGGATCCGGGCATGCACGGCGATAATGAGATCGAAGGCAGTGAGGCGGTAGCGCTGCTGGTCCGCGAGGAACTGGCGCGGCGCCACCGGTCGCGCCAATGGCTGGCAGACGAGGCAAGGGTCAGCTTGTCGACGCTCGAAAAGGCATTGTCCGGGCGCCGGCCCTTCACGCTGGCGACGGTGGTTCGACTAGAGGATGCGCTCGGCGCCAATTTGCGCGGCGCCCGCCGCAACGCTCCCGAAAGCCCGGCGAGCGCATTGGCTCCGGAGTCGATGGGCGCCTACGCACGCCCCGCGGTGCAATGGCTGGAAGGGTCGTATCTGACGCTGCGCCCGTCATTCAGCGAGCCGGGGTCAATTTACGCGTATCTGACAGCGATCGGCTGGGACGACGCCGCAGGGCATCTTATCTTTAGCGAGACCGCACGGCTCGATAGCCAATATGAGCAGCAGGGATTCGTTTCCTTCCCCAACCTGTCGGGCGCCATTTACCTGGTGACGATCAGCGAGGGTCAATATCGATTGGCTCTGCTTAACCGGCCGTCGGGGCGCGGCCCGCTTTGCGGTCTACTTGTGACGCTCGCCGCGGGACAAGGTGCTCAACTGACGCCCGCGGCGGTACCGTTGGCGCTTGTGCCTCAAGGCGGCCGGCCGGATCCCCAACTTGGCGTCGTCCGGGAGGGCGATGCGTGCTTTGATGAATATCGCGAGTGCGTCGATCGGATTTGCCAGCGCGGCTATGCATTATTTCCGCTGTAAGCAGGAAAACTGAGCGGCTAAGCCGGATGGATGAAGCTAGCGACGTATAATTTGAATGGAATTCGCGCGCGCCTGCCGCGGCTGGTCGAATGGCTGCAGCGGGAGCAGCCCGATGTCGTCTGTCTGCAGGAATTGAAGTGCGCGGACGAATCGCTGCCGGTCGCCGACATCGAGGCGACAGGTTATGGCGCGGTGTGGCACGGCCAAAAGGGTTTCAACGGGGTCGCGATCCTGGCCAAGGGCGCGGTACCGGAACTGGTTCGGGTCGGCCTTCCCGGCGATCCTGACGACAGCCACAGTCGTTACATTGAGGCGGTCGCGCACGGATTCATCGTCGGATCAATCTATCTACCCAACGGGAATCCGGTCGGAACGGAGAAGTTCGCTTATAAATTGAAATGGATGGAGAGGCTCGCCGAGCATGCGGTGGAGTTGTTGCGCGCCGAGCGGCCGACCGTCTTGGCCGGCGATTACAACGTGATACCGACAGACTTCGACGTCTTCTCGGTCCGGGCGATGCAGCATGACGCGTTGATGCAGCCCGAAAGCCGCGCAGCGTTCCGCACCCTAGTTCATCAAGGATGGACCGATGCGTTGCGCGCGCTCCATTCCGGCGAGCCAATGTACACGTTCTGGGACTACACCGCCGGCGCGTGGCAGCGTGACGCCGGTTTCCGCATCGATCATCTCTTGTGCGACCCGCTCGCGGCCGACCGGCTGCGCGGGGCAGGCGTCGACCGCTGGGCGCGCGGCGAAGAAAAAGCCAGCGATCACGCGCCGACGTGGATCGAGCTCGCTTAAAGCGAAGCAACTTGAAGCGAACGCGCCTACGCGCTCGCTAAAGTTGCTTCTCGTAAATCCGGTAGACCTTGTTGACCTCGGCGCCGGGCAGCTGGGCGATCGACAGCATGCCCTGATTATCCTCGAGCACCCAGCCAAACTCCCCGTGCGTCACTCCATATTCGCCGACGCAGGCGCGGCGAATATGCTCGATCATGGTGAAGGCCAGCTGGCTGGCGAGGCGGGTGCCGTGGAGTTTCGATGCGACCCCCATCAGCGGCACGCGGACCCGGGCGGTGCGCGGCTTCCTCAGGCGCCACAGCAATTTGGCCCAGCCGAACGGGAACAGCTCGCCATTGAGGTCTGCGGTCAGCGCATTGATGTCGGGGATGGTAATCATGAACGCGACCGGCTCGCCATCGAGCTCGGCGATGCGCACGAGATCTTCATAGATGATCGGCTTCAATTTCTTGCCGGCGTAGGCGATCTCGGCCTCGGTCAAGGGCACGAACCCCCAATTATGCGACCACGCGTCGTTGAGGAGGTTGAGGATGATTCGCGCCTCGCTGTCGAAACGCGACTTGTTGACACGCCGAATGCGAATCTTCGGGTTGCGCTCGGTCGAATTGACCAGCCGCGCCATCAGCGGCCCCATGTCGGGGCGGATATCGAGTTCGTAGGTGAACAGGTCCTTGGCCTTGGCGTAGCCGGCGGCTTCGATCCACGCGCCATATTCGGGGCGATGATGGCCCATCATTACCGTCGGCGGCTGATCGAATCCCTTGATCAGGAGGCCGGGCTCATCCCAGATCGACAGGCTGATCGGCCCCATAGCCCGCGCCATGCCTTGCTCGCGCAGCCAATCCTCGGCGGTCGCGATCAGCAGGGCCGCGGCTTCGCCATCGAGCGCTTCGAACATGCCCCATTGGCCAAGGCCGGCCCCCATATATTCGAGCACAAGCTGATCAACCTGCGCGCTGATCCGTCCGACGATTTTGCCGTCGCGTTCCGCCAGCCACAGAGCCGCGCGCGCGTGGCCAAACCAGGGATTCTTCTTGGGGTCGATCAGGCCATGGACCTCGCCTTTTAGGGGCGGCACCCAGGCAGGATCGTTCCGGTAAACGTCCCACGCGAAATCGACGAACGCCTTGCGGTCAGCCTTGGATACGACGGGGCGAATGACAGGTGTGCTCATCGGTAATGCGTTACAGGCCAGGAGAGGCTTCGCAAGTCCAATTGCGGAGGGCCGGCCCTAGCGCCGCCACGATGGCGCCATTATCTGCTGTAATCGCGTTGACACATTTATGAACCAGCCCATCACCCTCGAGCGCGGCACCGCTGCTGACCGTCCTTCGGTCAATACGCCTTTGCCACGCCAGGGCGGAGCCGACGACAAGGGCATGCTGCGTGCCGCCGCGAATCTGACGCGTGACCTCAATGTTCCGCGCCCAGCGATTTATTGGGCGGACCTGCTGGCCTCGTCGCTGTTGGGGTATGGTGCGCTGTTCCTTGCGATGACTGTGACTTCAGCGCCCTTCGCCTTGCTCGCGGGCCTGGTGGCGGTTCTCGCTCTTTATCGGGCGGGCAGCTTCATCCACGAACTGACCCACATCAAGAAGGGCTCGATCCGCGGTTTCCGGCTCATTTGGAATTTGCTGATTGGCATTCCGCTGCTGATCCCTTCGTTCATGTACGAAGGCGTCCACAACCAGCATCATGCCAAGACCTATTATGGCACGGTCGAGGACCCGGAATATCTGCCGCTCGCGCTTATGAAGTCGTGGACCTTGCCTTTATTCCTGGTCGTCGCGATCCTGGCGCCGGTTGGGCTTTTGTTCCGCTTTGCCGTTCTCGCACCCTTGTCGCTCTTGTCGGGCAAGCTCCGCAAGCGGGTCGTCGGGCGCTATTCGGGGTTGCAGATCAACCCGCGATTTCGCCGGCCGGCGCCCGAGGGCGAATTCGCGCGCGACTGGGCGCTGCAGGAAGCCGCGGCAAGCATCTGGGCAATTTCGCTGATCGCACTGACTGTGACCGGCATATTGCCGATCAAGGCCGTGCTCATCTTCTTGGCTGTGACCTCGGGGGTCATGTTCCTCAATCAGGTCCGCACCCTGGTGGCGCATTTGTGGGAGAATGACGGCGAGCCAATGAGCGTCACCGCCCAATATCTCGACAGCGTCAACGTCCCGCCGCCTGCCACCCTGCCGGCATTGTGGGCGCCGGTCGGCCTGCGCTACCATGCCCTCCATCATCTCCTGCCGGGCCTGCCCTATCATGCGCTGGGCGAGGCGCATCGCCGCCTGTCGGCGGCGCTTGAGGGTGATTCCCCTTATTTCCAGTCGAACCATCGCGGGCTGGCGGGGCTTGTCGGGCGACTCGCGGCGAGCACCGCACAGCGGTAGCAGAGGCTATTCCTCGCTCCGGATCAGGACGGTCTCGCCGATCAGCAGGAACAGGAGGAATGGCCCCCACGCGGCCATCAGCGGCGAGTAAGCGCCGACGTTACCCATCGCCAGGCTGAAATTATCTGCGACAAAATATGCGAAGCCAAGCGCCATGCCGATCACCGCGCGGATCAGCACATTGCCTGATCGCGCCAGCCCAAAGGCTGCGATCGCGGCGAGCAAGGGCATCAGCACGGTCGATAGTGGCGACGACAATTTATGCCACAGGCCGGCTTCGGCGGCGGCGGTCGGGCGGCCGGCCCGCGCCATTTCTCCGATGGTGGATTTCAGCGCGAAAAAACCGCGTTCCTCGGGATCGACCTTGGCCAGCGTGAAACGCGCCGGTTCGACGCCCGGGAGTGCGGTCATTTCCGGCACGCGGCTGACGAGGTTCATGCCACTGTCGTAAATCCGCACGTCCTGCAGCCGCCACGCGCCCGGCACGGGTTCGGCGCGACGGGCCTCGATAATCCGTTTGAGGGCGCCGGTTTCGCGCTCATAGATCGTCAATTGACCGATCTCGGCCTTGGCGCCGCTGCCGCCGACAAAGCGAGCGCGCACGAGATCGTCCCCAACCAACAGCCAGACATTGCTCAGTACCCCGGATTCAGGTGGCACCTTCTCATAATCATTGTCGCTCCACGCGTTGACCGTGCGCGCAGCGTTCACCACCACCGTTTCGTTGAAGACAAAAGCGATCGCGGCGACGCCAAGACTGGCGACGATCAGCGGAGCGAGAATCTGGTGCGCGGAGATCCCCGCCGCCTTCATCGAGATGATCTCGCTGTGCTGGTTGAGACCGGCAAAGGCGATCAGCGTACCCAATAGCACCGAGAAGGGCATGAAGCGCGAGATCAGCAAAGGCAGGCGAAGCGAAACGTAATGCCACAAATCGGCGTCAGTATTGCCCGGGACGGCGAGAATCTTGCCCGATTCTCCTAGCAAATCGAGCGTCATCAGCACCAGTACCAGTGCGACAAGCACCGCTAGGCTTCGCGTCAGGAACAATTTTACGGTGTAAAAAGCGATCTGACGCGAAGGAAAGAATTGCAGGTTGATCACGCGCCGGCCTCGCTGCCGAATTGCGGAAGCAGCGAACGGATCGCTCTGCCGATATGGGCAAAGGCCCGTTCGAGCGCACCGATTGGCTGCCCGCCGGGCTTGTAGGCGATCGTCCGGTACATCCACACGATCAGCGCAACGAACAGCAGGAACGGCACCCACAAGGCGACCACTGGTTCGATGCGTCCCTGGGCGCCGGCCTGCTCGGCATATTGGTTGATCTTGTGATAGGTGACCACCATCACGATCGCCATGAAGATGCCGAGCGACGACGAGCTTCGCTTGGGCGGGACCGCCAGGGCGACCGCGAGCATCGGCAGCAAAAGCATCATCAGCACTTCGACCAGCCTCATGTGCAGGTTGGCCTGCGCCGCGAGGCGGGATTTGAGCGTTCCGCCGCCGCCATACGCGGCCCGCGCGACCTCGATCAGGGTCAGTTCGGGATTATTGTCGCCGCGCTGACGGAAGCGGTCGACCCGGGGAAGCTTGATCGGCAGATCATAGCTGTCGAACGCCAGCGTCCGTGGCGACGAGAATTTGGCCGATTCCTGGATCAGCCTGCCGTTGTTGAGGCGGAACAGGATGGTGTCGGGATCGTCGGTGGCGAGGAAACGGCCCGCTTGGGCGGTTGCAGCGATCGAGGTTCCGGAGCGGTCGTCGACCTGGACGAAAATGCCCATGAGCCGCGTTCCGCGGGCTTCGCTGCGATCGATCCGCAGGGTCAGCCGCTTGCCCAATTCGTTAAATTCGCCGACCTTTATTGCTGCGCCCAAGGCGCCCGATCGGAGGTCGAAGCGGAGACCTTCATAGCGGTAGCGTGCGTAGGGCTCGACGTAGCCGACGATGATGAAATTGAGCAGCATCAGCACGATCGCATAAAAATAGGGAACGCGCAGCAGCCGGCCGAAACCGATCCCAATCCCCCGCAGCGCGTCAAGCTCCGATGACAATGCCAGCTTGCGGAACGCCAACAGGATCCCGAGCAACAGGCCGATCGGGATGCCGAGGGAGAAATATTCAGGCAGCAGATTGGCCAGCATCCGCCACACGACGGAAACCGGGCCGCCGGCGGTGACGACGAAATCGAACAGTCGCAACATTTTCTCGAGAACCAGCAGCATCGCCGCGAGCACCAGCGTGCCGAGCAGGGGGATGGCGATGGAGCGCGCTATGTACCGATCGATGAGCGACAAATTGCGCACGGTTTCGTCGCTCCAACACCATGATTTCGCCGCAAAGCGACCCGACAAGCGATAACGGACGGGGGCGCCTTCGCGGAACCCACCGTCCAGAGTGTCTATAGCGGTCTGGCCGGTAAAATCATGTCGAAAACTCGCTTCTGCCTGTTGTCTGTCGCCGCCTTGGTGCTGTGTGCGCCGGCGTCCGCGGCCGTCGTAGGCCGCGATGCTCCGGCATGCGTCGCGGGCAAGCCATCGGTGCAGGTCCACGTCAGCGGGTTCAAGCGCGCTTCGGGCACGGTCAAGCTCGCGCTTTACGACCAGGATGGCTATCTCGAAAAGGGCCGCAAGCTGCGCAAAGTCAAAGTGCCGGTGACAAGTTCATCGCCGCTCGACATCTGCATCGCTGTGCCCAAGCCCGGCGTTTACGCTGTCGCGGTTCACCACGATCTCAATGGCAATGGCGACAAGGACGCCAGTGACGGCGGCGGCTTTTCAAACAATCCGCACCTGACGATCACCAATTTGCGACCATCGTTCCGTAAGACCGCGATCCAGGTTGGCGGCCAGCCGCGGCATGTCGGCGTCCAATTGCAATATCTGCGCGGCCTTTCGCTCGTTCGCGGCAGCTGATGTCGAGGCGGATCGCCCTCATTTCGAATCCGAAATCGACGGGCAACCTTGCCCAATTGCCGCGCATCCGCGCGTTCTGCGCCGAGCATCCCGACATCTTCCATTATGAGGTCGAGGAAGCCGAACAGATCGGCGATGCGCTGAAGACCATCGCCCGGGTCGAACCGATCATGCTGGTCATCAATGGCGGCGACGGGACGGTTCAGGCGACACTGACCGAACTTACCAACGGCCGCCATTTCGGCGACGCTCCGCCGCCGGTTGCAGTGCTGCCCAATGGCAAAACCAACCTCATTGCGCTCGATCTTGGGGCGCGGGGCGATCCGGTTGCGGCGCTGGAGCAGTTGCTTCATTTCGCCCAAGGCGACCTCGCGCCGCATCTTGTGCCGCGTGAGCTGATCGCGCTCAGCCACGGCAGCGGCGAATCAATTCCGGTGATCGGCATGTTCCTCGGTGGCGCCGGCCTCGCCGATACGATGCTCTATTGCCGCAACAAGATCTATCCGCTGGGATTGCCCAACGACATGAGCCACGTGCTGACCGCGATCGCCGTGATGCTCAGGCAGTTCTTCAAGATCGGCGGCCGGCACATGCCTCCCAAGCCGAGCCCGCTGCGGATCTCGGTCCGCCGCGACGGCCATATCTCGGGGCGATTCTCCGTGCTGCTCGTCACGACCCTCGAGAAATTGCTGCTCCAGGGCGATTTTGGCGGGCGAGGCACGGGCGCGCTCAAAATGCTCGCCGTCGAGCATCGCTCGAGCACCGTGCTGCGGTTTATCGCCGTGAGCCTTGCCGGACTGTTGGGCCGTTCGAAGCTCAACGGGATACATATGGAAGAAGCCGACGAGATCAGCATCGAAGGCGACCGTTCGGACGTGATCCTCGATGGCGAGATGTTCCGCGCCGAGATCGGCCAGCCGATCTTCCTGCGGCCCGCTTCGCCGCTGTCGTTCGTCCGCCTCGCCGCCTGAGCGGCCCATGACGGGAAAGCTCGAATCCCTCGTCGCCGAGGAGCTTTCGCTCCCCGTCGACCCTCGCGTCACAGCCCTCGCAAAAGCGATCGCAAAGGCGCACGGCAAGGCGTCGCGCGCGGTGTTGTTCTACGGCTCGTGCCTGCGCGAAACGCAGTTCGACGGGCTGATGCTCGATTTTTACCTCATCGTTTCAGACTATCGCTCTGCCTATGCCCGGCGCTGGCTTAGGGTCGCCAACCGCCTGATCCCGCCCAACGTCTTCCCCTTCGAAGCAGGCGGCCTCGCGGCCAAATATGCTGTGCTCAGCGAGTCAGACTTTCATCGTCTCAACGGCCCGGAAACCCGCAATGTGTCGGTCTGGGCGCGCTTCGCGCAGCCGTCGCGGCTGGTGTGGTCGGCGAACCAAACTGCCCGGAAAAAGGCGATCGCAGCTGTGGCGCGCGCGGCGCCGACCTTGCTGGCGTCGGCAATCTTGAATGTTCCCGACTCCGACGATCCCCTCGACCTGTGGCGCGGAGCGTTCAAGCTGACCTATTCCGCCGAGTTGCGGGCCGAACGCAGGGGACGGAGCGGCAAGTTCGTCGATTTCGACCCTGATCGCTATCGCCGCTTCACCGAGCCCGCAATTCGGGCAATCGCCGCCGGCAACACCAAGCGCGCCGGCGGGGGTTGGGCGCGGCGGCGGATCGAGGGCAAATTGCTCACCGCATTGCGGCTGGCCAAGGCCAGCGCGACGTTCGCCGGCGGCGTCGATTACATCGCGTGGAAGATCAACCGCCACGCCGGCACAAAGATCGCGATCAAGCCGTGGCAGCGCCGGTGGCCGATGCTCGCGGCGATCACCCTCGTGCCGAAGCTGCTCCGCTCCGGGGCGGTTCGCTAGCGCGCCGGCCAAGCGCCGAGGCCACGGACGAAGCCAAAGCGCCAACAGTGAACGGTTTGCGAAGCAGCTCGTAACCGACCAGATCGTCGGTCTCGCCCTCACCCACATATCCCGTGACGAACAGGATGGCGGTGTCGGCGCGGCGCGCCTTCAACTCGCGGACCAGTTCGGGTCCGGTCATCTCAGGCATGATCACGTCGCTGATGACGAGGTCGAACTCCTGCTCCTCGAATAGGCGCAGCGCCTCGGCGCCGCTCGAACAGGACACCGGCTCATAGTCGAGGTCTTCCAGCGCATCGACGGTCGCCGCACGAACCCTCGGATCGTCTTCGACCAGCAGGATGCGCGCACCGGGGACGACGGTTTCGTTTTCCCCTCGTTGAGCGGCGGGATGAATCCGGACATTGGCCGCGGCGTCGGTGCGCGGCAGGTAGATTGATACGGTGGTGCCACTGCCGACTTCGCTTTCGATGCCGACTTCCCCGTCCGACTGGTGGGCGAAACCGAAAATCTGGCTGAGGCCGAGCCCGGTGCCCTTGCCAACCGGCTTGGTCGTGAAAAAGGGCTCGAAGGCGCGCTCTTGCACTTCGGGCGGCATGCCGCAGCCGGTGTCGGTGACCGCGAAGCGGACATAGTCTCCACCACGGATGTCGCCGACTTCGTTGGCGGCGAGGGTGACGTTGGCTGTGGCGATGCGCATCGTACCCGTCCCGTCCATCGCATCGCGGGCATTGACCGCGAGGTTAACGATGGCGTTTTCCAGCTGGTGGGAATCGACGAAAATCGGCCAGGTGTCGGGCGCAATCGCCAGTTCGACTGTGATCCGCTCGCCCAAGGTCCGATCGAGCAAGTCGGACATTGAAGTAACCAATTCCGAAGAATCGACCCGCTCGGGCAGCAGGGGCTCGGACCTTGCGAACGACAGCAAGCGGCGGGTCAATGCGGCGGCGCGGGTGGCACCCTCCATCGCGTTGGTGAGGTGGGTCATGACCTCACGGCGCGGGCCATTAAGGCGCCGCCGGGCAAGGTCGATCCCGCCGACGACGACCGCCAGCATATTGTTGAAATCATGCGCGATTCCGCCGGTCAACTGACCGACGGCCTCCATCTTCTGCACTTGGCGGAGTTGGGCCTCGGCGGCCATGCGTTCCTCCGCCTCGGCTTTAAGCGCATCATTGGCCGTACGCAGTTCGCGCGTCGCTTCGGCGACGGCCTCCTCGAGGGCCTCGGCGCGTTCGCCTTCGCTTTCCGCTTCGCGCCGCGCCGCGGCATTCTGACGCAAAGCTTGAACCGCGACGTAGCCGAGAAAGATCGCGCCGAAGCCGACCAGCATCCCGAGCCAGCTTAAATAGTCGCTCAAGCGGTCGGATTTGGCCGAGAAAATCTCGGTCTGCGCCATTTTTTCTTTCAACGCTGCGCGCTCGCTCTCGGCGATCTCGGCCAATTTGTTGCGGAGTTGCGGGCCGGTGGGCGACAAGGCCGCAGCATAATAAAGGCTGGTGCCGCCTGAGCCGCGTTTGGCGACAGCGGCGCGCGCGGCGGCTGCAAGCTCTTCGCCACGACGCTTGTAGATCATCTCGAGTTCGTCGACCCGCTTGCTCTGGGCGGAATCGCGGCTCACCATCTTATCGAGCTGCTGGATCTGGTGCCCGGCGAGGCGCCACTGGTTGGAATATATGTTGCCGCTGGATTCGACCTTCTCGTCGAGCACGAAACGGCCGAGCGCGGCCTCTGAACGCGAGATGGTCGCATCGACAGTCCGGCTCAGCAGGGTCACGTCGTAGGAATGGCGCTCCCCTTCGAGCGCAGTGTCGCGGGCGTTGTTGGACATCGCCACAAGGAACACCAGGCCGAGCAGGAATAGGGTCGCAATCAAGGCGCCCGCGGCCGCACCGGCGCCACGCCAATCGAAGCGATAATCCTCCCCGGTTGCCGTCATGGCGTCAGCTTACGCCTCAGAATCGTCGGATGAAACCCCGTAGGTTATCAAGCGATGCAACCGGTCGCACGTCCGGCAATGGCGAACTTGCCCAGAATTTCGGCAACTTGCTCGGTTGAATGCTCTGCGCACAGCGAGCAACGCAACAGGGTCATTCCGGCCGGCGTCGCCGGGGGACGGGCGAGATTGACGTAAAGGCCCTCGTTGAGCAACGCTTGCCACATCGCCGCGCCGGTCTCGAGATCGGGCATGATCACCGCGATGATCGCCGATTGCGGCTGGTCGGTGCCGAGCGTGAAGCCAAGTTCCTTGAGCCCGCCGTGCAGGCGCTTGGAATTTTCGATCAAATGCGCTCGCTTGTTCCCGCCGTGCATCAGCTTGCGGATCGAGGTCGTGGCAGTGGCGACCACGCTCGGCGGCAAGGACGCTGTGAACACGTAGGGGCGGCACACAAGGCGCAAGATTTCGAACTTGGGATGGTTGGACACGCAGAAACCACCGACCGTGCCGACCGACTTGGAAAAGGTGCCGATGATAAAGTCGACATCGTCAATAACACCCTGCGCCTCGGCGACGCCGCGACCGTTCTCGCCGATGAAGCCCATCGAATGGGCTTCGTCGACAAGCACCATCGCACCGGCCGCCTTCGATACCGCGACCATCTCTTTCAGCGGGGCGACGTCGCCGAGCATCGAATAAACGCCTTCGAGGACGACCAACTTACCGGTCTCTTGCGGCAGGCGCTTGAGCCTTTTCTCGAGTGCGTCGACATCATTGTGACGAAAGGCCACGATCTGGGCGTTGCCGAGCGCGCAGCCATCGTAGATCGAGGCGTGGCTGTCGACGTCGAGGATGACATAATCATCCTTGCCGGCAAGCGTCGAAATGATCCCGAGATTGGCCTGATAGCCAGTCGAAAAGACCATCGCATGGTCCATCGCGTAAAATTCGCGAAGCGCGGCCTCGCACTCCTTGTGGCCTTGGTAGGTGCCGTTGAGCACGCGGCTGCCGGTGGTGCCCGAGCCGAATTCGTCGAGCGCCTTCTTGCCTGCCGCGACGACGTCCGCGTCGAACGTCATGCCCATGTAATTATAGGTGCCGAGCAGGATCGTGCGGTTGCCGTTACAGATGGCCACGGT
>DATHFE010000087.1:0-13985 GCA_035318245.1 Sphingomicrobium sp.
GAGCAAAGTCTCGAGCGCGGCGTCGGTGTTCCCCCCGTGCACGGTCAGCTGGCCCATGTGGCTGACGTCGAACAGCCCGGCGCTGCCGCGAGTCCAGAGGTGCTCAGCGATGATGCCTTCATATTGGACGGGCATTTCATAACCGGCGAACGGGACCATCCGCGCGCCCTGCGCCCGGTGCCACGCATCGAGCGGCAGGGTCTGGACGTCCTGGTTTTCGGTCATGTCGCCCATGTCGCGCTCCTTCAGAAATTCAGGCCCGCGGTGCATCCGGCCAGCGGCCGAACCTTTACGCGAGCCCCCTTCTGTCGCTGCGACCTGAGAGCTTTCCCCCGGGATATTCCCTGGGTTACCCCTTCGGCGGTACCCGCATGCGCGAGCACACTTTCCAGACTGTCAGGCCCGCGCGGTCCCGTGTGCCTGAGAGATTCCGGGGGCGGTTGCTCCTTCGGCGTCCCAGGCGAAAACCTGGAAACTCTCCCGCGCGGTCTTTTCCTTCGCTTGATAGCTCCGGATGACACGGCGAGCCTTGGCGTGGCGCCCCGCCAGTGTCAACGCACCCCAAGGCAAATCCCTCAGCGCGTGGCGTTGTACTGCAGCTGGGGCGTGGTCAGCTGGAAGCCGACCAGATGCTCGAAGGTCGCCCGGGTGACCGCATCGCGAACGGTCGGATCGGTCATCGGGTCGATCGCCGCGTCGGCATCGCCGGGCTTGCGGCGGCGGGTCAGCTGCCGCTGGACATCGCTTGGCAGGGTCGCCGAAGCGCGGGCGATCCGCACCGTCGCCTGACCCGACGTCTGTGCCCTTATGCTGCCGGCGGCGAAATCGAGCGCGACCCGGCCGACGCGCTTGGCGACGACCGTGCTGCCGCCCTGCATCGCGACATCGAAGTACGGCAGGACCACCTGGCGGGCCGCACCCGCATCGCGCCGCGTCGCGACCACGTCGAAACTCGCGGTCGAAACGACGAAGGCGCCGTCGTCCGTGCAGGTCGCCCGGACATTGGTCATCGCCGCCGAAACATCGATCGCCGCCGCGTCGCTGCGCCCGGCCGGGTCGAACAGGGTGATGTCTCCGGTCGCGGCGGGAATGGCCACCTGCGGACAAGCGGTGCGGACGGCGAGGACGCCCTGCCCTTCGATGATATCGCCGCTTTTGGCGCAGGCCGACGTGAGGGCGAGCAGGACGATTGAAGTGATACGAAGCTTCACAGGGCGGTGTTCCTTCCGGGGCGGCAAGCGCCACTCCATAGGAAGCGGCTTTCAACGCTGCAAGCAATCGCTTACATCGCCGCCGATGAACAACGACCCCCTTTCGTCAGCGTCACGGCCTCCCCTGCATGTGCTGATTGCGGCGCCGCGCGGCTTCTGCGCCGGGGTCGACCGCGCCATTACCATCGTCGAGCGCGCGATCGAGATCCATGGGGCGCCGGTCTATGTCCGCCATGAAATCGTCCACAACCGCTTCGTCGTCGACCGGCTGAAGGCGATGGGCGCGGTGTTCGTCGACGAACTTGACGAGGTTCCCGACGGTCGGCCGGTGGTCTTTTCGGCCCACGGCGTGCCCAAATCGGTGCCGGCCGCCGCGAGCCGGCGCGGTCTCGACTTTCTCGACGCCACCTGCCCCCTGGTCTCCAAGGTCCATCGCCAGGCGCAAAGGCTGATCGAGGCCGGGCGCCACATCATCTTCATCGGTCACGAAGGCCATCCCGAAGTGATCGGCACCTTCGGCCAGGTTCCCGAGGGCTCGATGACGCTGGTCGAGACGCTGGAGGATGTCGCTAGTTTGAAGGTCGCCGACACCGAGAATTTGTCGTTCCTGACGCAGACGACATTGTCGGTGGACGACACCGCTGCGATCGTCACCGCTTTGACGGAGCGCTTCCCTGCCATCCGCGCACCGCGCGGCGAGGACATTTGCTACGCCACGACCAACCGCCAGAATGCGGTCAAGGCGATTGCCAAGCGCTGCCAGCGGATGCTGGTCATCGGTGCGCCCAACAGCAGCAACTCGCTGCGCCTCGCCGAGGTCGCCGAGCGGCTTGGCGTTCCGGCACGGCTGATCCAGCGCGCCACCGACATCGACTGGGATTGGCTCGGCCAGCCGGAAATCCTCGGCGTGACTGCCGGCGCGTCGGCCCCCGAAGTGCTGGTCCGCGAAGTGATCGACGCGCTCGCCGAGCGATTCGCGGTGCGGGAGGAAGAAACCGAGCATCAGCCCGAGGGTCAGACCTTCAAACTGCCGCGCGAGCTCGTCGCCTGAGCCCCACGCCCGAATTACCGGTCGTTGAGATTTTCACCGACGGCGCGTGTCGCGGCAACCCCGGACCGGGCGGCTGGGCGGCATTGATTCGCATGGGCGCGCGCGAGCGCGAGCTGTCGGGCGGCGAGCCGCTGACGACCAACAACCGCATGGAGTTACTCGCCGCGATCGAAGCGCTGAAGGCGCTGAAACGCCCCTGCCGGATCAGGCTGACGACCGACAGCTCTTACGTGCGCGATGGAATCACCAAGTGGATCCACGGCTGGCGCCGCAACGGCTGGCGTACCGCCGACAGGAAGCCGGTCAAGAACGCCGACCTGTGGCAGGCGCTGCTCGACGCCGCCGAGCCACACCGAATCGAATGGCACTGGGTCAAGGGCCACAGCGGCCACGCCGATAATGACCGGGTCGATGAGCTCGCCTGCGTCGCCGCCGACGCGCAGAAGGTCCGCTAGGCGAATCGCGCCGGGCTGAACGAGGCCGGATCCACCCCGCCAAGCTCCAGCGGCAGCGGCTCTCCGCGAATTAGCGTGGTGCAGAGCAAGGATGCCGCCGGTGCGGTCTGGATGCCCATGCCGCCCTGCCCCGCGCACCAGAAGAATCCGGGCACAAGGGAATCGAAACCGAAGGCCATCAGCCGGTCCGGCGTGAACGTTCGAAGTCCCGCCCATTTTCGCTCAACCGCCTCGACCGGCCAATCAATCGCGCGCTCGAACCGGTCGATCGCGATCGCTACGTCAATTTCTTCGGGCGCTGCATCGTACGGGTCGACGGGCGTCTCATCGAGCGGGCTGACCCAGACGCTGCGATCACCCTCGCCCTTGAAATAGAAACTATTGTGGAGGTCGGTGACCAGCGGGAGGTCGCGAAGACCGGAGCGCCCGACGCGCAACTGGACCACGGTCCGCCGCATCGGCTGAAGCGCCAGTTTGGAGACTCCGCAGCGTGCCGCGACATCGTCGGCCCAGGCACCCGCGGCGTTGATCAACAGGCGCGCGCGAACCGGCCCCGCCGCGGTTTCAACCTCCCACCCGTCGCCTGACCGCCTTGCCGAACGCAGCGCGGCGTCGGTCCGAACCGTCCCGCCACCTCGGCGAATCGCTGCGAGGCACGCGGCATGGAAAGCGGCGACTTCGATATCCGCGCAGCTTGCCTCATACCAGGCGCCGGTCCATTGCTCGCGAAGTCCCGGGATCATCCGATCGAGCTCGGCGCGATCGAGATGGCTGAGCGCATTCTCGCCGGTCAATTCTTCGGCTCCCTCAAGCCCGTCGCCATGCGCTCCCGTCAGGTGGACCGTCCCGCGTCGGCGCAGCAAGGGCGTTTCAGATCCCGGCCAACCGGCATCGAACATCGGCTTCGATGCAAAGCTGAGTTTTCTTGCCGGGCCGGCGCCAAGGCTGGCTTCCCAGAACGCCGCGGATCGCCCGGTCGAATGGCGACCGCAGATGTCCTCGGTCTCGATCAAGGTCACGGCAGCGCCGCCGACAAGACGCGCGCCGACGCTCGCTCCGGCGATCCCGCCGCCGACGATTAGGATGTCGCAGTCACTCATATTTTTCGTTGGTTACGGTTTGGAAAGCCGCGCCGTCTAGGTCTGGCGCGATGATAAACGCTGGATTCACCGATTTGCTGCTCGGAACGCTGGTGCTGCTGCTGCTTGTCGCGGCGGTCATCGACATGCGCACATTCACTATTTCGAATCGGCTCAATGCCGCGGTGGCCTTGCTTGCCCCGGCCTATTGGTGGTCGATCGGGCTGCCCTTGTGGCCCGACGCGGCGATCCAGGTCGGCATCGCACTCACAGTGTTCCTATTGCTCGCCGTCGCCTTCTACGCAGGGGTGATGGGCGGAGGCGACGTCAAGCTCGCCGGCGCACTGGCCTTATGGTTTTCGCCCTTTTCGACGATCAAATTTCTCGTGCTGATGTCGATCGCCGGCGGAGTCCTGACGTTGGCTGTGCTCGGCGTGCATCGATTTCGAAAAAAGCCCGGCCGTCCGGAGATTCCGTACGGCGTAGCCATCGCGTTCGGCGGTCTTTGGATACTCGCCCAACGCTTTCTTAACCATTTTGCCTGAAGTGTCAGGTGATTGAGGGACACCTCTAGGGGAGGCGATCGCGCCATGGACGTCAAGAAAGTCGCGCTGCTGATCGGAGCGCTGGTCATCGCGGTAGTTACCGCAGTCATGGCCAAGAACATGTTCACTGGAGCCGGCGCAGCCGAAGCTGCTGCCGCACCTGCCGTGCCAATGGGCCCGAAGGTCCTGGTGGCGCGTAAGGCGCTCCCAATCGGCACGATCATCGATGCCGAGAGCCTGGCCTATCAGGCATGGCCCAAGGAACTGGTCCAGAACGCCTATTACACGGAGGGCTCGCCTGACAGCGACATCGCCAAGCTGCTTGGCACGGTGGTTCGCAACCCGGTGACCGCTGGCCAGCCGCTGACTCACGGTTCGCTGGTCGGACCGAAAGATCGCGGCTTCCTCGCCGCGGCGCTCGGCCCAGGCATGCGCGCCGTGACGGTGCCCGTTTCAGCTTCAAGCGGCGTCGCCGGCTTCGTCTTCCCGGGTGACCGAGTCGACATCGTCCTCACCCAGGCCGTCCAGGGCGGCGGCGACGGCCCGCCGTTGAGGGTTTCCGAAACCATCGTCCGCAACATGCGCGTGCTCGCCACCGACCAGCGCACCGACAGCAAGGATGAGGACGGCAAGACTTTGGTCAAGACCTTCTCCAACATCACGCTGGAAACCACTCCGCGGATCGCCGAGAAGATCGCTGTGGCGCAGAGCCTGGGCCAGCTGTCGCTGGCGCTGCGCTCGATCGCCGACAACACCGCCGAGCTCGAGCGCGCCGTCGCTTCGGGCGAAGTTAAGCTGCCGCTGGCCGCAAACGCTGGCGAAGAGCGCCGGATGCTGCTGGCGATCGCCAACCGTCCGATCGACACCAACACGACCTACACCACCGGTGGTGACGTTTCGCGCTTCCAGCGCCGGAGCGTCCCTGCCCAGACGAGCAGCCAGGGATCATCCTCTGACCCGCTCACCAATTTCGCCAATGCGCTGATGGGGCGCGGCTCGTCGGCCCCGGCCGCCGTGCCGGTCGCCAGCGGTCCGGTTGTGCGGGTTGCCCGTGGCAACACCGTCACCATCGTTCCTGTGGGAGCACGTTAAGATGACCAGCCTGTCCGTTCGACGCCACGCTCGCCTGGGCACTGCCCTCGCTGCGCTGGCCCTGGGCCTCGGCACCGTTAGCGGTGCCAGCCCGGCCCTGGCCCAGCCGGTGACGGCGCGGCCATCGGAAACCCTGAACCTTTCGCAAGGCACCGGGACACTTGTCCGGCTGTCGGCGCCGATGAGCGACCTGTTCGTCGCCAACGAAAGCATCGCCGATGTCCAGGTTCGTTCGTCTCGCCAGCTCTATGTCTTCGGCAAGGGGCGCGGTGAAACCACGATCTATGCGACCGACAAATCGGGCCGGGTAGTCTATGCGGCCAATGTCCGCGTGGGCACCAATGTCGGCTCGGTTGACGAGATGCTCCGCTTGGCGATGCCGGAAGCGGCTATCCAGGCGACCCCGATGAACGGCCTCGTGCTGCTCACCGGAACGGTTGCGTCCCCGACCGATGTCGAGGAAGCCTCACGGCTGGTCCAGGCCTATGTCGGCGAAGGCACGCAGGTCGTCAGCCGGCTACGGTCGGCGGTCCCGCTTCAAGTTACGCTGAAGGTCAAGATCGCCGAGGTCAGCCGCTCGCTGGTCAAGCAGGTTGGCGTCAATCTGCTAACTCACGACGCAAGCGGTGGCACGTTGTTCGGGCTCGGCCGCGGCAATCCAGGTTCCTTCGGGACTGCCGGCAGCGGCACCACACCGGCTACCGGCACCGGCTTCAACGTCCTGACCGGCGGCACCACGCTCGCCCTCGCGACCAAGATCCTTGGCCTCGACGTGCTCGGCACGCTCGACCTCGCCGAAAACGACGGCCTGGTGACGATCCTCGCCGAGCCGAACCTGACCGCTTTGTCGGGCGAAACCGCCAGCTTCCTCGCGGGCGGCGAATTCCCGATCCCGATCTCCCAGTCGCTGGGCGCGGTGACCATCGAATATAAGCAATATGGTGTCGGCCTCGCCTTCACTCCGATCGTCCTCGCTGACGGCCGCATCTCGATGCGCGTCCGCCCCGAGGTTTCGGAACTGTCGAACGAAGGCAGCATCAAGCTCAACGGCTACGAAGTGCCGGCGCTGACCACGCGCCGTGCCGAAACCACGGTGGAATTGGGCTCGGGCCAAAGCTTTATGCTCGCCGGCTTGCTGCGAAATTCGAACACCAACTCGATCGAGAAGGCGCCGTTCCTCGGCGACTTGCCGATCCTTGGGATGCTGTTCCGTTCGACCAAATATCGCCGCGCGGAAACCGAACTGGTGATCATCGTTACACCATATCTGGTGCGACCAACCTCGGGCCAGCTCGCGCTGCCGACCGACGGTTATCGCGCGCCGACCGACGTCCAGCGCGTGATCGAAAACCAGTCATACGTCGGCCGTTCGGGCCCGCCAGCCGCTTCGGTTGTCGGCACCCCCACCGCCGCGGCGCCGGTCGCGGCCAACCCGGGGTTCAAACTGTGATCCGCCAGCTTCAGAGGAAGGATGCGATGATGCGTTGCAAACTTGGCTTGGTGCTTCTCGCCACGACGCTGGCCGGATGCAGCCATGTGCCCTACGACGAGCCGTCGCGCGGCATGTCGGCGGTCAATGTGCCGGTTCTGACCCGCTCGGAATATGTGTTCGACGCGGCCGCTCCCGATGGCTCTCTTCCGTCCGTAGAAAGGGCCCGGCTCGACGGCTGGTTCCGTTCGCTTGAACTCGGCTACGGCGACTCGGTCTATGTCGACGGCCCCTATGCCGACGCGGCGCGAGCCGATGTCGCTCAGGCCGCCGGCCGCTATGGCCTGCTGCTCAGCAATGGCGCTCCGGTTACCGCTGGCGCGGTTGGGCCAGGCATGGTTCGCGTGGTCGTCACCCGCACTCGAGCCGCGGTGCCCAATTGCCCCAATTGGAGCGAACCCTCGCAGCCCAATTTTGCCAACCACAGCATGTCCAACCTGGGCTGCGCGGTGAACAGCAATCTGGCGTCGATGGTCGCTAACCCTGAAGACCTGATCCATGGCCGCGACGACAGCGGCGTCGGTGACACCCGGACGTCGACCAAGGCGGTCCAGTCCTACCGTAACGCCACGCCGACCGGGCAAGGCGGTCTCAAGGACATCAGCACGAAGAAGAAGGACTAGTAGAATGAACGCTCCTTCCCATCCTCGCGCAGGTTTGCGTGACCCGTTTACCGCCTTCGTCTGCGACGATGCGACCGCCGACATGCTTCGGCCAATCGCCGTCGAGCACGGCTGGTCGCCGGAAAAGGTCAACAAGGGCGGTTTGCGCAACGCGGTGCAGTCGCTGTCCGTCTCGGCCAGCCCCAACATCCTGTTCGTCGACCTGTCGGAATCGGCCGATCCGCTCAATGACATCAACGCGCTCGCCGAAGTCTGCGAGCCCGGCACGATCGTCATCGCAGCCGGCCAGGTCAACGATGTCCGCCTCTATCGCGACCTCGTCGCCAGCGGCATCCACGATTATCTGCTGAAGCCGTTCAACGTCGATCAGCTGCGCGATACCTTCGCCAATGCCCAGACGATCCTGTCGGGCCCACGCGGCGAAGCCGCCGCCGACAAGCCGCACGTCATGGCGGCGGTGGTTGGGGTTCGCGGCGGTGTCGGGGCGTCGACCCTGGCGACTTCGCTCGCCTGGCTGCTCGGCGAGAAAGCGCATCGCACGACCGCATTGCTCGACCTCGACGTGCATTTCGGCACCGGTGCTCTGGCGCTCGACCTCGAGCCCGGCCGCGGCCTGACCGACGCGATCGAAAATCCGAGCCGCATCGACGGACTGTTTATCGAACGCGCGATGGTTCGCGCCAACGAGCGCCTGTCGGTGCTGTCGGCCGAAGCGCCGATCAACACACCGCTGATGACCGACGGAACCGCCTTCTTCCAGCTCCAGGAGGAAATGCGCAACGCGTTCGAATCGACCGTGCTCGACCTGCCGCGGCATATGCTGATCCAGTATCCGCACCTCGTTCACGACGCGCATGTCGCCGTGGTCGTCGCTGAACTGACGCTGGCCGCGACCCGTGACACGATCCGCATCCTGGCGTGGCTCAAGTCAAACGCGCCGCAGACCAAGGTCATCGTCGTCGCCAACCGCGTGCCCTCGGGCGGAGCGCTTGAGATCAGCCGCAAGGACTTCGAACAGTCGATCGAACGCTCGATCGACATCGTGTTCGGCGATGACGGCAAGCTCGCCGCGCAATCGGCCAAGCTCGGCAAGCCGATGGCCGAAGTCGCCGGCGGCAAGATGAGTGCGCCGTTCAACACCTTGTCGAACATGGTGCTGAGCCATGCCACCGAAGAAGGCGTCGCGCCGGAATCCAAGACGGCCGCGGCCAAGTCGTTGATGGGCAATTTCAAGTCGATGCTCAGCAAGCCCAACAAGGCTGCTGCGTAACAAGTTGCGGCGGGCGGCACCGAGTGCGCCGCTCACCAATATGTGAAGAGGGATTGGACAGACGATGTCGATGTTGACCATCATCATTGCGATCGGCTTTGTCGGCGTCCTGTTCACTTTGTACCAGGCGTTCCGCGGGCCGTCGGTCGGCAAGGCCGCCAAGCGCCGCATCGAAATGCTCAAGGAACGGCATACCGAAAGCATCCTCGCGGCCAACGCGCAGGCCCAGATTCGCAAGCTGATGGCGGCCCGGCAGGGCAGCATCGAAAGCTTTGCCATGACTCTGATCCCCAAGCCGGCGCTGCTGCGCAAGCGCTTGGAGCAGACGGGCAAGACGTGGACATTGGGCAAATATGCCCTGACCTGCGCTGGCATCGTCGTAGGAGTCGCAGCGCTCTTGATGATGAAGGGCGCGCCGATCCTGCTGGCCACGTTCATCGGCCTGTTCATCGGCATCGGCTTTCCGCACTTCTTCATCGGCAAGCTGATCAAGCGCCGCGTCAACAAGTTTACCTCGAACTTCCCCGACGCGATCGAGCTGATGGTTCGCGGCCTGCGGTCAGGCTTGCCGATCACCGAAACGCTTCAAATCGTCGCCAGCGAACTCCCCGGCCCGGTCGGGATCGAGTTCCGCGCGGTGTCTGACAAGATGAAGATCGGCCGGACGATGGAGGTCGCGCTGCAGGAAACCGCCGACCGCCTCGGCACCGCCGAGTTCCAGTTCTTCGTCATCACGCTGGCGATTCAGCGCGAGACCGGCGGCAATCTCGCCGAAACGCTGTCGAACCTCGCCGACGTGCTGCGCAAGCGCAGCCAAATGAAATTGAAGATCCGCGCGATGAGCTCGGAATCCAAGGCGTCGGCCTACATCGTCGGCTCGCTGCCGTTCATCGTGTTCATCCTCGTGTGGATGATCAACCCGCTCTACATGGCCAATTTCTTCGTCGACCAGCGGTTGATCGTCGCCGGATTGGGCGGACTGTGCTGGATGTCGATCGGCGTGTTCATCATGGCCAAAATGGTCAACTTCGAGATCTAACGGGAAACATGTGATGCAGGCTCCTGGCCCCACTCTTCTCGGCGTCGACGTCATCTGGGTTGCGACCTTGCTTGCAGCGGTCGCGACCTTTGCCGTGCTGACCGCGATCTACGCCGCGACCACGGTCAAGGATCCGATGGCCCGCCGCGTCAAAGCGCTCAACGAGCGCCGCGAACAGTTGAAGGCGGGCATCGTCGCGTCGACCAACAAGCGCAAGAACATCACCAACCGCAACCAGGCGGCCGATCGCGTGCGGGGCATCCTCAGCAGCTTCAAGATGCTGCAGGACGACCAGATCAAGAAGACGCAGATCAAGCTGATGCAGGCCGGTATCCGCACCAAGGATCTCGCTTTCTTCATCATCTTCGCCAAGTTCGTCCTGCCGGTCGTCCTCGGCATCGCCGCGGTGCTTTCGGTCTATGTGTTCGATGCCTTCCCGCTCTGGGGCCCGTTCAAGCGCTATGCGCTCGTCGCCGTTACCCTTGTGCTGAGCTACAAAGCGCCGGACATCTGGCTCAAGAACAAGGTCAACAAGCGCAGCCACGCGGTCCGCAAGGGCCTGCCCGACGCTCTCGACCTGCTCGTTATCTGCGCCGAGGCCGGCCTCACCGTCGACGCCGCGTTCAACCGCGTCGCCAAGGAATTGGGCAAGGCCTATCCGGAATTGGGGGACGAATTCGGCCTGACCGCGATCGAGCTGGGATTCCTCAACGAGCGCCGCCAGGCGTTCGAGAATTTCGCCACGCGCGTCGATTTGGAAGCGGTGCGCGGCGTCGTCACGACTATGATCCAGACCGAGAAATACGGAACGCCCTTGGCCTCGGCGCTGCGCGTGCTGTCCGCGGAATTCCGCAACGACCGCATGATGCGCGCCGAAGAAAAGGCCGCGCGGCTTCCGGCGATCATGACCGTGCCTTTGATCCTGTTCATTCTGCCGACCCTGTTCATCGTCATTCTCGGCCCGGCAGCCTGCTCGATCAAAGACAGCTTCATCAACGGCTAACGCATTGCGGCCGTCTTCCAAGGGAAGGCGATCGCGAAAGCTCCCTCCGGGGGCCTCGCCGTCCGCTTCCCTCCGGGGGCGGGCGGCGAGTGTTCTCGGCTCTCCGCATCGTTAGGATCGGGAACGCAACGGCCCGTTCCGCGCTTTAGTCTTCGAACAATCGAAGGGGATGCGCGCCATGATGAACTTCACTTCCGACCAATGGGCGATCGTCGCCCTGATCTTCGTTCTCGGCTTCCTGATCGGCGGCTTCCTGTTTTCCGGCGGCGGTCGCAAGTGGAAAACCCGCTACCGCGAGGAAGTCACGCGCCGCGAAGCGCTCGAGCAGGCGCAGAGCGAACGCGCCGCCGAGTGGGAAACCCGCGAGAAAGAATGGCGCGAACAGGATAGCCTGCGCGCCGCCGCGATCAAGAACCCGCCGGCGGAGGATTTCCATCCGGGAGAGGAACGGCGTGTCGGCGACCGCCGCGAAGCGGACCGTCGCAGCGACGATCCGGCGGTTTAGCGAGGCCTAACCACGACCATCCCCCGGATGGTCGCTCTCAGCCCTCGATCTTGGAGAAATCCGCGACCTGGTGCACCGCGTCGCGGAAGCGTGCGAGCAGGTTGAGGCGCCGCGCGCGAACGCCGGCGTCGGGATCGTTGACGGTGACCTTGTCGAAGAACGTGTCGATCGGGGTACGCAGCGCAGCGAGCGCGGCCATTGCAGGGGTGAAGTCTTCCTTTTCGATCGCGGCCTTAACGCGCGGCGCGGAGCTATCAAGCGCGCTGGCCAATGCGGCTTCATCGGGCAGGACATCGGCTCCGCCGGCAGCAGCCGCTTCCCACTTTTCCTTCTTGAGGATATTCGCCGCGCGCTTGTAACCAGCGAGGAGGTCCGCCCCCTCCTCCGTCTCGACGAACGCCTGCAGCGCATTCACGCGCGCCAGCAACCGGACAAGGTCATCCTCCCCGCCCAACGCAAACACCGCGTCAATCAAGTCGTGCCAAACACCGGCTTCGCGCTGTTGAACCTTCAGGCGATCGGCGAAGAAGGACTGCAGTTGGGACGTGAGGTTGGCCGGTCCATTTCCATCTGGGTCAAACATCTCGGTCCACGCCGTAACCATTCGACCGATGGTAATCCTCAGGCTGTTGTCGATAGTCAGTGCGATTGCGCCCAGCCCCGACCTGCGGAGCGCGAAGGGATCTTTAGATCCCGAAGGGCGCTCTTCGATCGCGAAAAAGCAGATCAAGCTGTCGAACTTATCCGCCAAACTCACCGCAACCGTCACCGGCGCAGTCGGCACCTCGTCGCCCTGCCCGACCGGCTTGTAGTGATCGCGGATCGCGGCGGCTACTTCGGGCGGCTCGCCTTGCGCGGCGGCGAGGTAGCCGCCGATGACGCCCTGCAATTCGGGAAATTCGCCGACCATGCCGGCGACCAGGTCGGCCTTGGCCAGCCGCGCGGCGCGTTCGGCCAGGTCCGGATCGGCGCCTTTGACCACGCCCTCCTCGACCAGCCAGCGCGCTAGCTTCGCGACCCGCTCGACCTTGTCGGCGACAGTCCCGAGCTTTTCGTGGAAGATGATGTCGCTGAGCTTTTTGGCCTGCTCCTCGAGCGGAACCTTGAGGTCCTGCTCCCAGAAGAAGCGCGCGTCGGCGAGCCGCGCGGCCAGCACCCGCCGGTTGCCCTCGACGATCGCCGTGCCGCCGTCGTTCGCGGAAATGTTGGCGACGCACACGAACGCCGGCGCCAGCGCCCCGCTTTTGTCCGCGCAGGCGAAGTATTTCTGGTTGGTGCGCATCGTCAGCACGATCACTTCGCGCGGCACGTCGAGGAAATCAGCGTCGAATTGCCCGAGCAGCGGCACCGGCCATTCGGTCAGCCCGGCATTCTCGACCACCAGCCCCTGATCCTCGACCAACGCTAGCCCAGCAGCCGTAGCGGCCTCGCGCGAACCGTCGCGGATGATGCCCTCACGCTCCTCCGGATCGACGATGACATGGCAGGCGCGGAGCTTCTCGACATAGTCATGCGCGCCGCCGATAGTGATCGTGCCGGGATGATGGAAGCGATGGCCGAGCGTCGCCGCGCCCGCTTCGATGCCGTCGATCGCGGCCGGGACAATGTCCTCGCCAAGCAAGGCGACAATGCCGTGCAGCGGCCGCACCCAACGCAGCGATGATGTGCTGGTAGACGCCGCGCCCCAACGCATCGATTTGGGCCAGGGGAATGTCGCCACAATCCGCTCAATCGCTTCAGCGAGCACCGCGCTGGTCGCTTGCCCCGGCTTGTCGATTTGCGCGAAATAGACCCCGTCGCGCTCGACCAAGTCTTTTCGCGCCAGCCCGGTCTTCTTGAGAAACCCCTCGATCGCCTGGCCCGGCGCATTGCTCCGCGGGCCTTTCAATTCCTCGCTGACCGCCGTCGTTTCGAGCGGCAATCCGCGCGCGATCAGCGCCAGCCGCCGCGGCGTCGCGAACGTCTCGATGCCCTCGCTCTCGAGGCCCGCGCGGTCCAATTCTTCGGCGAACATCCGCGCCAAATCGTTGCGCGCCTTGGCCTGCATCCGCGCCGGAATTTCCTCCGACAAAAGCTCGA
Source organism: Sphingomicrobium sp. (assembly GCA_035318245.1). Lineage (GTDB taxonomy): Bacteria > Pseudomonadota > Alphaproteobacteria > Sphingomonadales > Sphingomonadaceae > Sphingomicrobium. Next base: position 13,442 of record DATHFE010000087.1, read on the forward strand.
GCAGGAAGTCGGCGGTCATAATTCCTCCCCGGCACGGGGAGGGGGACCAGCTGCAAGCTGGTGGAGGGGGCTCGTCACGCGCTCCACGATCAATTTCAAAATGGGTTCAAGATCCATCATCACGTCGGCGGAAGCTATCCGAAGTACACGATAGCCCTGCTCGCCCATGTACCTGTCGCGCCGCATGTCCCGATCGGGCTGGTCGCCGAAATCATGCGGACTCCCGTCCACCTCGATGACAAGCCTGGTTTCTCGAACATAGAAGTCCGCCACATAAGGGCCGATCGGGTGCTGCCGACGAACCTTGAACCCCAATTTGTTCGCCCGAAGCTCCTGCCAAAGCAGCGCTTCCGGTGGACTCATCGTACGCCGCAACTTTCGAGCGGCGTAAACGACAGGCTTGCGCAGCGACGCACCCCCTCCACCATTCGCCCTTCGGCGAATGGTCCCCCTCCCCGTCCCGGGGAGGAACTCAGAAGCCGCGCCGCTCACGCCGCATATCCCTTGGCTTTCATCCAGGCTCCGCATGCGCCCTTCGCCAAGT
>DATHFE010000088.1:0-6920 GCA_035318245.1 Sphingomicrobium sp.
CCTGGACCCACCAGGCGCCGGTGCCAAAACCGGCGAGATCGGCGACCGAGCCGGCATTGACTAGGCGGACGTGACGCGGGGCGAGCGATTTGCCGCCGTGCGCTTCGGCATAGGCTTGGGCGGCATCGTCGAAAGCAAAACTGAGGTCGAGCGGCGGGCGCTGGGCGATGGCGCGACGCGCGGCCAGCACCACATCCTCGCCCCATGCGGCACGCCAGCGCGCTTCGACGAGGTCGGGCAGGCGCGGCGCCTCGAGCTTGGGTACACCCCGGCGGAGCAAGGTGCCGAGCACTCCGTGAACCAGACGGCGCGGACCACCGGCAACCAGCGGCAAGGCGGTGGCAACAAGCGCGTGGTCGGGTGTGTCGAGGCCGATCTTCTGGGCCAATGCGAGGCGCAGCACCATTCGCGCCTTGGCGTCGTCGGGAAGCGGGCGTTGGGTCGCACTGTCGATGAGGTCGTCGAGATCGGGCAGGCGGCGCAACACCTCGCCGGCGATCGCCAGGGCCAGCGCCTGGTCGTTTGGCGGAAGGCGCGGGCCCCGCGCGGCGGCGGCGTCTAAGGTCACCCCGGTCCGCAATACAGCATCGAGCATGTGCAACGCTGCCTGACGCGCGGCGAGGCCCGCCTGGAGGCTATCCGTACTGGGCACGGGCCGGACGGGCGATGAATTGTTCGAGGATAAAGTCGACGCTGGCCCTGCCGCTCAACAGATCGTCGACAGCGGTGACCAGCGGCATGTCGACGCCGCGCTCGTCAGCGAGGCGGCGAAGGACGGGGGCGGTAAACGCGCCTTCGGCCACCGTGCGACGATCCGCCATCAGATCCGACGCGGCGCGGCCTTCGCCGATGCTCTTGCCCAGAGAGAAATTGCGCGAGCTGGTCGAATTGCAGGTCAGTACGAGGTCGCCGAGGCCCGACAGTCCAGCGAGCGTTTCCAGCCGCGCGCCGTAGGTAAAGGCGAACCGGGTCATTTCGGCGAAGCCGCGCGCGATTACCGCCGCGCGGGCATTCTGGCCGAGGCCCTTGCCCTCGACCACGCCGCAGGCGATCGCCAGCACGTTCTTGACCGCGCCGCCGACCTCCGCCCCGGGAACGTCGTCGCTGAGATAGATGCGGAATTGGGGCAGCGCGATGCGATCGCTGATCGCTTCGGCGACCGCGGCATCTTCGGATGCGACCGTGACCGCGGTCGGAAGCCCGGCGGCGACTTCATGAGCGAAGGTCGGCCCCGACAGCACCGCGACCGAAGCCGACGGGCAAATGGCCTGGGCAACATCATGGAGAAGCTCGCCGCTCGCTTCCTCGATGCCCTTCGAACAGAGGATCAGCGGCTTGAAGCAGGGGGGCGCGGCGGAAAGGACCTTGCGCATATGCTGGGCGGGCGTGACCACCAGCCAGGCGTCGCACGTATCGAGCTCGGCGAGATCAGAGGTCGCGCGGATCGCGGGGTCGAGCGGCAGGCCGGGTAGGAATACCGCGTTTTCGTGGCGCGTGTTGACGGACTGCACGACCTCCGGCTCAAGCGCCCATAGCAGGGTGTCGCGTCCGCCGAACGCCGCGACCTGGGCGAGCGCGGTGCCCCACGCCCCGCCGCCGATCACGCCTAGTCTGTCCAATATCATGCCTTGACCCCCGCCCCACGCACCGCTTCGGCCCCGGCGTCGAGCGGCCAACGTGCCCTCGCCGGCGCATCGAGACCGTCGATCAGCCCGGCGGCGAAGCGCTCGGCGCCGGCCCAGCCGATCATTGCCGCATTATCGGTGCACAGCCAGCCCGGCGGTACGGAAAAGGCGCGCTTCTCGCGGGCCGCGAGTGACGCCAAGGCTTCGCGTACCGGCGCGTTTGCTGCGACGCCGCCGGCGACAACCAGAGTCGGCGCTTCGCTCTGATCCAGCGCCCGGGAGGTGCGATCGACCAGGCAATCGACCACCGCTTGTTGGAACGAGGCGGCGATATCGGCGGGTTTGTGCGTACCCGACGCAACCGCGCGCTGGACCGCGCTCTTGAGACCGGCAAAGGAGAAATGGGGTTCGGGTGAGCCGAGCAATGGACGGGGGAGCGGGACGGCCTTGGGGTCACCCTCGCGGGCTAGCGCCTCGATCGCCGGCCCACCGGGATAGGGCAAGCCAAGCAGTTTCGAGGCCTTGTCGAACGCTTCGCCAGCCGCGTCGTCGATGGTCGTTGCCAGGCGGCGATAGTCGCCGACCCCGCGCACTTCCAGCAATTGGCAATGCCCGCCGGACACCAGCAGCAGCAGATAGGGAAAATCGAGGCCGGGATCGGCGAGGCGCGGTGAAAGCGCATGGCCTTCCAGGTGATTGACCGCGATCAAGGGCTTGCCCGTGGCCAAAGCGAGGCCCTTGCCCGCCAAAAGCCCGACCATCACCCCGCCAATCAGGCCGGGGCCGGCAGTCGCGGCGATCGCGTCAACTTCATCCACACCGATTTGGGCTTGGGCAAGCACCTGGCGGATCAGTGTCGGCAAGATTTCGACATGGGCGCGCGCGGCGATTTCCGGAACAACGCCGCCGAACGGCTGGTGCGCGGCAGTTTGGCCGACGACCGCCTGGGCGAGGATACGCCGGTCGCTGGTCACCAAGGCGACCGCGCTGTCGTCGCACGATGATTCAATTCCAAGGATCAGCATGGCACGCGCCCTTTGCCCTACGCCGGGCGTGTCGGCTAGGGGCGAGGCATGGACCGTCCCCTGATCCTTGGAACGCGCGGGTCGCCGCTTGCGCTGGCGCAAGCGCACCAGGTCGCCGCCGCGCTGGAAGCGGCGCATGGGTGGGCAGCGGGGTTTGTCCAGATCCTGCCTGTTCGGACCAGCGGCGACCGCGAGCAGAGCCGGCCGCTGGCCGACATCGGCGGCAAGGCGCTGTGGACCAAGGAATTGGACCTCGCCTTGCTGGCCGGAGAGACCGACTTTTCGGTTCATTCGATGAAGGATGTCGAAAGCGAGCGGCCCGACACCCTTATAATCGCGGCAGTGATGGAACGCGCCGATGCTCGCGACCGGTTGATCGGAGCGGCGTCGATCGAGGCGCTCCCGCGCGGTGCTCGGATCGGTACCTCATCGCCACGGAGGGCCGCGCAGATCCGGCGGCTTCGGCCCGACCTTCTGGTCGCGCCGATCCGCGGCAATGTCGAGACTCGGCTGGCCAAGGTCGCCGCGGGGGAGTTCGACGCAACCTTGCTCGCCGCCGCCGGGCTGGACCGATTGGGCCGGGGCGACGTCGGCGTGGCAATCGCGGTCGAGACGATGCTGCCGGCCCCCGCGCAGGCGGCGATCGGGGTCGAGTGCCGCGCCAGTGACGTCATGGTTGCGGCGCTGCTCCGCGCTATCGACCACGCGCCGAGCCACCGCGCGGTGAACGCTGAACGGGTCTTCACGCGCGCCTTGGGCGGATCATGCCATTCGCCGGTGGCCGCCCTGGCAATCGAGCAAGGGGACGAGTTGTGGCTGCGCGGCGAGATATTGTCGGAGAGTGGCGCGGAGCGGATCAGCGGCGAAGCGCGGTTTGCGATTGATGACGCTGAAACACCCGAAGCGCTGGCGCGCGAATTGCTCGGCAAGGCGCCAGAGGCGATCCGGCGGTTGTTCGATTGAGACGGCTGGTCATCCTCCGTCCCGAGCCGGGAGCGACCGCCAGCCTCGATAGAGCGCGCACCCTCGGCCTCGACGCGATTGCGATGCCGCTGTTCGGCATTCATCCGCTCGCCTGGACGCCGCCCGACCGCAGAGACTTCGATGCTGTGCTTGCGACCAGCGCCAATGCCCTGCGCTACGGGGGAGGTGGACTGGAGCAGTTCCACCATTTGCCCCTGTACGCCGTGGGTGCGGCGACGGCGGATGCGGCGAGGGACGCGCGATTCAATAATGTCGTTGCAGGCAGTGGCAACGTTGATGAGCTGCTCCGCGCGATTCCGCCGAAACTTCGTCTGTTTCACCCGTGCGGGCGCGACCACCGCGATTTGAACTTCGCACCTCAGAGGATTGTGTCCGTGCCTGTCTACGCGGCGGAGGCCTTACCGGTGCCCGAAGGCCTCGCGGCCATCGTTGATGCCGTGGTGGCGGTGCATTCCCCGCGCGCGGGGAGGCGGCTCGCGGAGCTTGCCGATGCGGCGGGGATCGACCGTTCGATGGTGTGGATTGCGGCGATCAGCGAAGCGGCCGCGGTTGCGGCGGGGACAGGCTGGGCCGAAGTCGCGAGCGCCGCCGAGCCGAACGACGCCGCGTTGCTGGAACTCGCCGCGCGGCTGTGCGAAAAGCCGCAGCCGTAATGACCAACCAATATTCCCGTTCCGGCGCGTCGTGGACCAGCCGGCTGCTGATTGGGCTGCTGTTGCTGCTGGCCGGTGCCGGCCTCGCCACCTGGGGGCTGGCGCGGTGGCAGGCCGGGGCGCGCTTCCTTGGCGTCGCGCCGGAACCCAAGCCGGTCGTGGCGCGCCCGATCATGCTCGCTCCGACATCGCTCGATCCCGTGACCGAAACCGCTGCCGACGCCGTGACCGAGGCGCGGGTGACGACGCTCGAGGGGCGGCTGGCGGCGGTCGAGAATGCGGCGCAGCGCGCGGCGGGATCGGCCGGGCGCGCCGATGCCCTGCTGGTGGCGTTCGCGGCGCGCCGCGCGATCGATCGCGGCGTGTCATTGGGCTATCTTGAGACATTGCTGGTGGCGCGGTTCGGCGCCGACCATGAGCGCGCGGTGGCCGAGATCGTCACCGCATCGCGCGATCCGGTGCGGCTCGACCAGCTGATCGCCGATTATGACCGGCTCGGGCCCGCCCTGCGCGGCGGCGCACCCGAGGAAAGCTGGTGGACCGGGTTGAGGCGCGAGCTCGGGTCGGTTGTGGCGGTCCGCCGAGCGGGGGCGCCTTCCCTGAAACCGTCGGCGACCTACGACCGGGCCCGGGCGCGGCTGGCGAGCGGCGAGGTCGATGCCGCGCTGGCCGAGACGATGCGCCTTCCCGGCGTTGCCAGAGCGGCGCCTTGGGTCGCCAAGGCACGGCGCTATGTCTCGGCGCACCGCGCATTGGACGAGATCGAATCGGCGGCACTGCTGGCGGGAAGCATGCCCCCTCGCTGACTGAGGCGAAGAGTTCACAAAGTCTTGGCAAACCGACGCGACAATGCGATTCTGCATCCGCGACGCGCGACAGCTTTGATTCAGCTTGGCGCGGCTAACGTATTGATCGAGGCAAAGAATTAATCCGGGGGTGAAGGCATGACGTCAAAGATTGGGGGGTTCGCAATTGCATTGGGATTGAGCCTGGCCGCGTCCGCTACCGCCCAGCCGGGGACGGTTCAGCCGGGGCCAGTCCAACCCGCTCCGCAGATCATTCCGCCGCCAGTCATCCCTGCTACGCCGACCTACATCCGCGACCGCGTTCAGGAACTTGGCCGCGGGTTCGATGGCCGTGTCGGGATCGCGGTCAAATCGGTCGACGAGGGCTGGTCGACGGGGTGGAAGGCTGACGAGCTTTACCCGCAACAGAGCGTCAGCAAATTCTGGGTCGCGATCACCGCGCTGGACGCGGTCGATCGCGGACAGGTCAGGCTTGACGACCGGGTGACCCTGACGCGCAGCGATTTGACCCTGTTCCACCAGCCGATTGCGTCGAAAATTCTCGGCGGCGGCGAATATACGACGACGCTCGGCGAGTTGATGTTCGATGCGATCACCAAGAGCGACAACACGTGCAACGACAAATTGATGCGCTCGATCGGCGGGCCGTCGGCGGTCCGCGCGATGATCGCCAACAAGCATCTCGGCGCGATTCGCATGTATGACGGCGAACGCGCGCTCCAGTCGAAGATCGCCGGCCTGGTCTGGACCCCGAGCTATTCGATCGGCAACGCCTTCTACGCGGCGCGTGACGCCCTGCCGCTGTCGCTGCGGCGGTCGCTATTCGAACGCTATATCGACGATCCCTATGATGGTGCCGCGCCGAGCGCGATCGTCGGTGCGCTGACCCGGTTGAAGAGGGGTCAATTGCTGTCCCCGGCTTCGACCGCCAGGCTGCTGGCGACGATGGGCAACACCAAGACCGGCGCCAATCGCCTGAAGGGCGGGCTGATGCCCGGCTGGACGCTGAGCCACAAGACCGGCACTGGGCAGGTGCTTGGCGCGGTGCAGGCGGGCTATAACGACATCGGCATCCTCACCGCGCCCGACGGCCGGAGCTATGCCGTGGCGGTCATGATCAAGAAGACGTCGACCCCGCTGTCCACGCGCATGACGCTGATGAACAATGTCGTGCGCGTTGTGATCAACCAGCACGAGATGAGCCGCGCCCCAGCCTACACGCTCTGATGTCGCCGCGCGGATCGCGGCGGAGCCCGGGGTACAACGCGTGCCGGCGCCCCAGCTGGAACTGTTCATTCGGCGGCATTTCCTGACCGAAGCGGAATGCGCGGCTCTGATCGAGCAAATCGATACGAGGCGGCGGCCGTCGGAGATTTCCGACGACATTGGCGTGGCCAATTTTCGCACCAGCGAAACCTGTGACCTCGATTGGCGCGATCCCCTGGTGACGCAAGTCGATGCCCGGATTGGCGCCTTGCTCGGGCTCGACCTGGCGACGTCAGAGCCGATCCAGGGCCAGCGCTATGCCCCAGGGCAGGAGTTCAAGCCGCACACCGACACGTTCGAGCCGGGCGGCGTCGATTATTACCTTCACTGCGCGGAGACCGGCCAGCGCACCTGGACGGCGATGATCTATCTGAACGAGCCCGACGAAGGCGGCGCGACGCGCTTCAAGCTGCTCGGCAAATCGATCGCGCCCGAGACCGGCAAGTTATTGGCGTGGAACAATTTGCTGCCCGATGGCCGGCCTAATCCGTCGACGCTGCATCAGGGCATGAGGGTGCGGCGCGGGTCGAAATATATCCTGACCAAATGGTTCAGGGAGCG
>DATHFE010000089.1:0-3572 GCA_035318245.1 Sphingomicrobium sp.
CGGCGGATCGTTCGGCGGCGGCGGCGCTTCGGGGGGATGGTGATGCTGCGCTTGAGCGAGGAAGACCATCGCAAGGTGGCGGAAGCGGTCGCCAAGGCCGAGGCCGGAAGCAATGGGGAGATCGTGACCATCGCGACGCCGCTTTCGGACAGTTATCACGATGTTGCGCTGCACTGGGCAGTGGCGGTGCTGATCGCGGTGCTGGCCTTTTATGCGGCGATTCCGGCCGGCCTCAACTGGGTTGCCGATCTGATGCTCGGCGGCTGGAGCGACCATTCGCTGCGCGAGCTTCTGACGATCCTTTTGGTCATCGCGACCGCCAAGTTCACCGTCACCTTGCTGATCCTCAAGTGGATGCCGCTCAGGCTGTGGCTGACCCCGCCGCAGACCAAGACCCGGCGGGTGCGGCGACGGGCGATCGAATATTTCAAGGTTGGCGCCGAGCGCCGAACGGTCGGACGTACCGGCATCCTGCTATACCTGTCGACGGGGGAACGGCGCGCCGAGATCGTCGCCGACGAGGCGATCCTCAAGGTGACCACGCCGGAGACGTGGGGCGAGGCGATGGCGGCGCTGCTGACCGAGGTGAAGGCCGGGCGGCCGGCTGACGGGATCGTCGCCGCGGTCGGGCTGATCGGGTCGGTGCTGAGCGAGCATTTCCCAAGGGACGACACCGACATGAATGAAATTCCCGACAAATTGATCGAGTTGTGAGCGAAGCGCCGGTCGAAACAATCTGGGAAGGGCGGTTCGTCACCGTCAAACGCCGCGGCACTTGGGAATATGTCTCGCGCAGCCGCGATATCCGCGCGGTGGTGATCCTCGCCAAGCATGACCGCAAAGTCGTCCTGGTCGAACAGGAACGAATCCCGATCGGGCGGCGCTGCCTCGAGCTTCCCGCCGGGCTGATCGGCGACGAGGATGAGAATGCCGACGTCGAGGACACCGCAGTCCGCGAGTTGGAGGAGGAAACCGGCTTCACCGCGGAGCGGATCGAGCGGATCGGCGAATTTTACAGCTCGCCCGGAATGGTCTCGGAGAGTTTCACACTGGTCCGCGCCCACGGACTGACGCGTGTCGGCGAGGGCGGAGGCGTCGCCGGGCACGAGGACATCACCGTCCATTTGGTAGAGCGCGGCGCGATCGCCGCTTTCGTAGAGGAACGGCGTGCGGCGGGAGTCGGGATCGACGTGCGCCTGTTGCTTCTGCTGGGCGGCGCGCCGTTCGACTAGGCCTGGGCGGCGCTGGCGCGGTTCATCGCCGCAAGCTTTTCGCGCAGGGACTGGTTGAAGCCATGTTCGAGCACATGGCGGACGTCATCATTGGCGGCGAGGTACGACTTCAATGTCTTGGCCGGCGCGCACCAAAAACGTGACGCCTCGGTCAAGGTAACGGTCGCGGTCGCGGCATCGGGCGAGAGGATTGACCCTTCGCCGATCAGCTGTCCGGCACGGCAGGTGCCAACCACGTGGCCATGGGACACGACTTGGGCTTCACCGCTGGCGAGGTAAAAAAGCTGGCCGACCTGTTCGCCTTCGCGAGTCAGCACATCGCCCTTGCGGCCAGCCATCCAAAATCCCTGGTCGAGAAAATGGCGGGCCCGGGCTCGTGTGAGCCCGGCGAGCGGGCCGGTCAGCATCGCTTCCTCATCGGCGGAGAATTTGGCGCGGCGATCGGCGAGCAAGCGCGAGCCGACCTGAACCAACGCGACCAGCACGACGAGGAAAGGCGCGAGCATTTCCATCGCGCCTTCCTGGCGGGCGGCTATGGCGAGGCCGGCAATTCCGGCGAGTCCGATCAGCGCGTGAGTTGCGCGCACCGAGCGCACCAGCATTGCGCACAGCAAGGCGAGGAAGCATGCCTGAAACAGCAGCGTCGTCGCGGTCATTTATTCGTCCCCTGTTCAGCCGCAACCCTGTCTTGGCATGGCGGCATGCCGTCTGTCGATTCGTCGAAGACTTGCTTGCCGCGCGCGCGCCCGCCCGCCAAGGGGGATCAAATTCTTGCGAGAGGTCCTTCGAATGAAATCTTTGTTGCTGGCCGGGACCGCATTGGTCGGCCTTACCGGGATCGCTGCGCAGGCCGCGGCCCAGACACCGAGTGCGCCGGCAGCGGCGCAACCCGCCGTTCCCAACAATATCCTGCTTGCCGACTGGACCAGCGGGTTCGACGGAGTTCCGCCATGGGACAAGGTGAAGCCCGAACTGTTCCCCGAGGCGATTCAGTTCAGCGTCGATGAAATGCTGCGCGAAACCGATGCCATCGCCAACAATCCCGAAGCGCCGTCATTCGCCAACACCATCGAGGCGAGCGAAAAGTCCGGCCGCAGGCTCGACCGCGTGCTGTCGGTGTTCGGGGTGATGACCGACAATATGTCGACGCCCGCCTATGAGGCGCTCGACAAGGAATGGTCCCCGAAACTGTCGGCGGCGTTCGACAAGATCAATCTCAACAGCGCGTTGTTCGGGCGGATCGCCAACCTTTATGACCGGCGCGACAGCCTCGGCCTCGACGCCAAGCAGATGCGATTGCTGACCCGCACCTATGACGCATTCGTGCGCCGCGGCGCCAAGCTCGATGCGGCGAAGAAGGCGCAGCTTTCCGATTACAACCAGCAGCTCGCTTCGGCCTTTTCGGATTTCAACTCGAAATTGCTTGCCGACGAAGGCACCCACACCGCCGCCAATGAAGCGGAAATGGCCGGAGTCCAGCAGGACGTGAAGGACGCCGCTCTGGCTGCCGGCAAGGAGGCGGGACTTCCAGCCGGTGTCTATGCGATCCGCAACACGCGTTCGGCCGTCGAGCCGGTGCTGAGCTTTGCGACCAACCGTGGCTTGCGCGAAAAAGTGTGGCGCGCGTTCGCCAACCGCGGCGACAACGGCAATGCCAACGATACCAACGCGCTGATCACCAAGATCGTCAAGCTGCGCGCCGACCGCGCCCATCTGCTCGGCTATAAGACCCACGCGGACCTGCGCATGCAGGATACGATGGCCAAGACGCCGGCCAAGGCGATGGAGCTGATGATGCGCGTGTGGCCGGCGGCGGTCGCGCGTGTGCATGAGGAAGTCGCCGACATGAAGCCGTTCGCGGTCAAGGACGGCGTCCAGACCATAGAGCCGTGGGACTATCGCTTTTACCAGGAGAAGGTGCGCAAAGCGAAATACGACCTCAGCCAGGACGAGATTAAGCCCTATTTCGAGCTGTCCAACATCGTGAAGGGCATGATGTGGTCGGCCGAGCAACTCTATGGCCTGAAGTTCACCGAAAACACCGGATCGGTGCCGGTGTTCAACCCGGACGTGCGCACCTTCGTGGTGACCAATGCCAAGACCGGCGAGCTCGTCGGGCTGCATTATCTCGACACCTACGCGCGCGCCGGCAAGAGGTCGGGCGCGTGGATGACAACCTATCGCAGCCGCGCTGGCCTCACCGGCGACAAGGTCGTGCTGTCGTCGAACAATAATAATTTCACCAAGCCCGCGGCAGGCCAGCCGGTGCTCGTCAGCCTCAACGATGCCGAGACCGCATTTCACGAATTCGGCCACGCGATCCATTATCTGCTGAGTTCA
>DATHFE010000090.1:0-24858 GCA_035318245.1 Sphingomicrobium sp.
GAGCGCGATTACCCAAAGCGGGTGAGCGCGACCGACCTCGCCAACCCCGATTTCGCTTTGCTGGCCGAAGCCTATGGCGGCTGGGCCGAGACCGTCGAGCGCACCGATGACTTCGCCCCCGCGCTCGATCGGGCGATGAAACGCAAGGGCATCCGCCTGATCCACTGCAAGACCGACGTCGAGCAAATCAGCAACGCGACGACGATCACCAAACTGCGCGCCTCCTAGCCTGAAAGCGGGTCGCGCTTTTCAACTATATCGCCTGCCTTCTTGCCGTTGCGCCAACTGCGCACGATTTCTGCGTCGATGTCGTTAAATAATAATAAAATACTTCCTTCGTTGATTTCAATATTGCAGGCTATTTTTTTAGGATGAGCAGACATAATGACTTCTCCAAATCCCGAGCAATATTTAACAAACGTGCGCTGACGCACATTAGTTGCGTTTGCGTAATGTTTTTTTCGACCGGCGTGGACTAACAATAGGCAATTCGTTGCTATTCCACCTCGATCAGCGGCACGAACCGCACAGCGCCCAGCTCCTCGCGATCGACGCCGCCGTCCTCGCGCATGGTGACCTTGACCAGCGATTGACTCGACCACCGTCCACCCAAGGGCATCACCAGCCGCCCGCCGGGCTTGAGCTGGTCGATCAGCGCTTGCGGGACATGGCTTCCGCTGGCGGCGGCGAGGATCGCGTCGAACGGCGCCTCCTCGGGCCAGCCGCGGCTGCCGTCGCCTTCGACGATTCGGACATTGTTATAGCCCAGCCGCTGCATTCGCTCAGTTGCCAACTCTGCCAGTTCATGATGCCGCTCGATCGCCACCACTTGGCGGGCAATCTGGCCAATGACGGCCGCTGCATAGCCCGACCCGGCCCCGATCTCGAGCACATGGTCGCCGGCGCCGATCTCGGCCGCCTCAATCATCAGCGCGACGATAAAAGGCTGCGAAATCGTCTGCCCGGCCTCGATCGGCAGCGGCGTATCGTCGTAGGCGTCATGGGCCTGGTCGGGCGAAACAAATGCTTCGCGAGGCACCGCGCGCAGCGCCGCGAGCAATGCCGGATCGTCGATCCCGCGCGCTTCGATCTGGCGCGATACCATATGCTCGCGAAGCCTGGCGAAATCGGTCATGCTCGACCTCCGCCTCACAAACCGATTAGCCGGCGTTGCCGTTCCTCAGATTAGCCCGGCAAGTGGACTGCTCGGATCGGCATACATCCGCTTCGCCATCCGCCCCGCCCGATAGGCCAGCCGCCCCGCCTCGACCGCGGCCTTCATCGCCCCGGCCATCAGCACCGGATCCTTGGCCTCGGCGATTGCGGTGTTCATCAGCACCCCGTCGCACCCCAGTTCCATTGCCGCAGCGGCGTCGCTCGCCGTGCCGACCCCGGCATCGACCAGCACCGGCACCTTGGCGCCCTCGACGATCAGGCGGATGGTGACCGGATTCTGGATGCCGAGCCCCGACCCGATCGGCGCGCCCAACGGCATCACCGCGACCGCGCCGGCATCCTCGCAGCGCTTGGCCATGATCGGATCGTCGGTGCAGTACACCATCACCTCGAACCCCTCCTTGGCGAGCAATTCGGTGGCGCGGATCGTCTCGATCATGTCGGGATAGAGCGTCTTGGCCTCGGCCAGCACTTCCAGCTTGACCAGATTCCACCCGCCCGCCTCGCGCGCCAGCCGCAGCGTCCGCATCGCCTCCTCGGCGGTGAAGCAGCCCGCCGTGTTGGGCAAATAGGTGATTTTCTTGGGGTCGATGAAGTCGCTCAGCATCGGCTGGTTGGGATCGGATACATTGACCCGGCGCACCGCGACCGTGACGATCTCCGCCCCCGACGCCGCGACCGCCGCCGCATTTTCCTCGAAGCTCTTATACTTGCCAGTGCCGACGATCAGCCGCGAGGTGAAGCTGCGGCCGGCAACGGTCCAATCGTCCTTGGCGTTGGGCTGCCTTGGCATCTCAGCCACCCCCGACGAAATGGACGATCTCATATTGGTCGCCATCTTCGACTTCGACCTCCGCGAAGGTCGACCGCGGGACGATCTCAAGATTGCGCTCGATCGCGACGCGCTTGGCGTCCAGCCCCAACTCGCCGATCAGCGCGGCGATACTGGTCCCGCCCGCCACGCGGCGCTCCTCGCCATTGATACACACGCTCAAGGTTTCGTCGACGGTCATTGACGGCGGCAGATAGGTCGGTCCATCGCAATCCGCAAATGACCGCCACCATCTTCGTCCTCAACGGCCCAAACCTCAACCTGCTGGGCGCGCGCGAGCCCGACATTTACGGACATGAAACGCTCGACGATATCGCCGCCGCGTTGACCGACCGCGCCGCCGAACTCGGCGTGGAGCTCGACATCCGTCAGTCGAATCATGAGGGCCATTTGATCGACTGGTTGCACGAGGCCGGCGCGAGCGGCGCCAAGGCGGTGATCCTCAATCCCGGCGGCTACACCCACACCTCGGTCGCAATCCGCGATGCCGTCGCGGCGATTGCGGTTCCGGTGATCGAGGTGCATTTGTCCAACCCCGACGCGCGCGAAAGCTTCCGTCGGCGTAGCCTGGTGGCGGCCGTCGCCAAGGGTTCGATCAGGGGATTTGGCGCGGAAGGATATATGCTGGCACTGGACGCGGCGGCGCGGCTCTGACAGACGGCGCCGAATCTCTCAGGGAAATGACAATGGCCGATAAGACCGGCACCGAATCCAAAATCTCGACCGAAACGAAAGGCGCGATGCGTATCGACACGGCGATGGTCAGCAAGCTCGCCGAGTTGCTGTCCAAGAATAAGCTAACCGAAATCGAAGTCTCTGACGGCGATCGCAAGATCAAGGTCAAGCGCGAAGCCGCGCCCATCGGCGCCGCGGCCGCTCCCGCTCAGGCCGCCCCCGCCGCCGCCCCGGTTGCCGCGCCCGTCGCCGCCGAAGCCGAGCCGGCAACGCCCGCCAACGCGATCAAATCGCCGATGGTCGGCACCTGCTTCCTCTCGCCCGAGCCCGGCGCCAAGCCGTTCATCGCCACCGGCCAACCGGTTAAGAAGGGCGACACCTTGCTGATCATCGAAGCGATGAAGGTGATGAACCCGATCATCTCGCCCAAGGCGGGAACCGTGCGCCAAATCTTCGTCGCCGACGCTCAGCCGGTCGAGTTCGACCAACCGCTCGTCGTCGTCGAGTAATTCCGAAATGCAAATCAAGAAGCTGCTGATCGCCAATCGCGGCGAGATCGCGCTGCGCATTCACCGCGCCTGCCACGAAATGGGCATCAAGACCGTCGCGGTACATTCCACCGCCGATACCGACGCGATGCACGTCCGCCTCGCCGACGAAGCGATCTGCATCGGCCCGCCGCCAGCCGCCGATAGCTATCTCAACATCCCCAACATCATCTCGGCCGCCGAGATCGTTCACGCCGACGCGATTCACCCCGGCTATGGCTTCCTCTCGGAAAATGCGCAGTTCGCCGAGATCGTCGAATTGCACAACATCATCTGGGTCGGCCCCAAGCCCGAGCATATCCGCATCATGGGCGACAAGGTCGAAGCCAAGCGCACCGCCGCCAAGCTCGGTTTGCCCCTGGTCCCCGGCTCCGACGGCCCGCTGGTAACCATCGCCCAGGCGCACAAAATCGCCAACGCCACCGGCTATCCAGTGATCATCAAAGCCGCATCGGGCGGCGGCGGGCGCGGGATGAAAGTGGTCCAATCCGAGGGCGAATTGGAAAGCCTGATGCAGCAGGCTTCATCCGAAGCCCGTGCCGCGTTCGGCGACGACACCGTCTATCTCGAGAAATATCTGGGCGACCCGCGCCACATCGAATTTCAGGTGTTCGGCGACGGCAAAGGCAATGCGATCCACATCGGCGAGCGCGACTGCTCGATCCAGCGCCGCCACCAGAAGGTGCTCGAGGAAGCGCCCTCTCCGGCCATCTCCGCCGAAGAGCGCGAGCGGATGGGCGCGATCTGCGCCAAGGCGATGGCCGACATGGGCTATCGCGGCGCCGGCACCATCGAATTCCTCTACGAGAATAAGGAATTCTACTTCATCGAGATGAACACCCGGCTGCAGGTCGAGCATCCGGTGACCGAGATGATCAGCGGTATGGATTTGGTGCGCGAGCAAATCCGCGTGGCGCAGGGCGAAGGCCTGTCCCGCACCCAGGATCAGGTCAAGCTCCACGGCCACGCCATCGAATGCCGCATCAACGCCGAGGATCCGGAAACCTTCGCCCCCTCGCCGGGAACCGTGCTCAATTATGTCGCGCCCGGCGGCATGCACGTCCGCGTCGATAGCGGGCTCTACGCGGGATATAAGGTTCCACCTTATTACGACAGCATGATCGGCAAGCTGATCGTCTATGGCACCACCCGCGAGCGCTGCATCATGCGGCTGCAACGGGCGCTCGAAGAGTTCGTGCTCGAAGGGATGAAGACCACCGCCCCCTTGCACCGCCGTATCATCCGCGACCCGGAATTCCTCAGCGGCGACTACACCATCAAATGGCTCGAAAAATGGCTGGAGAAGGCCGAGTAACGAATTGTCCGGGGGACAGTTCGCTCACTCTGCCCCGGTGTAGTTGTCAGACCGCCAAATGGCCGAGCACCAGCGGTAGCAAACTTTCCGCAGCCAACTCGGGGGCGTCCTCGTCCGATCCAAAGGCGCCGTCCAATGCCAGCAATGCAAAGCCGTGCACGATCGACCAGCACGCGATCGAAGGAGCCAGCGCGGGGTCTCGCGGCCCGCTCCGCTCGGCACCCTCTCCGCGCACAGCGCGGTCGAGAATCTGAAAGGCGCGGCGGCCGGCCTCGGCATGCGCGGGGTCGTCCACGTCAAGGATCGCCTTGCGCCACATCAATGTGAATCGCGCGGGACAAGCCAATGCGAAGCGCACATAGGCCCGGCCTTGCGAAATTACGCGCGCGTGCCGGTCCTCGCCGACATCCGCCGCCTCCAGCGCATCACCCAGCGCCTGAAAGCCTTCCGTCGCGATGGCCGTTAGCAACCCCCGTGCATCGCCAAAATGATGCGCTGGCGCTGCTGGCGAAACACCCGCGCGCCGTGCCGTCTCGCGCAGGCTGAAACGGTCGAGCCCACGCTCTTCAATCAACGCTTCGGCCGCCGACAGCAAAGTCGACCGCAACGACCCATGATGATAGGCGCGCCCTTCGGGCAATGTGGTCTTGACACTGTCTAGATCGTCCGTCATAGGCAATCTATGCACTGTCAAGATTGGAGTGGCAAGCCATGATCGATCCCGAGACTGCCTTCTCGCTCGCCGGCATGCTCGCTATGCTCGGCTGGGCGGGGCTCCTGCTCGCCTTGTTCGTGAAGCAAACGCGGCCTTACGCGTGGACAGCTGCGGCAATCCTCATCCCCGCGCTCCTCGGCGTGGCCTATATTCTGCTCATCCAGGAAGGCATGCGCGCGGCTGAGGGCGGCGGTTTCGGCTCGATTGCCGAGGTGCGGATCCTGTTCGCCAACGATTCGGCACTTGCCGCCGGATGGCTGCACTATCTCGCCTTCGACCTGTTCGTCGGCTCGTGGATCGCGCGCGAAGGGTTGGCCTCGAATGTTCCGGCGTTGCTGTTGGTCCCCTGCCTCGCCCTCACCTTCCTATTCGGTCCCGCCGGCCTTTTGCTCTTCCTCATCCTTCGCTTCGCGTTCAGCCGCCGCCTCGCGCTGGAGATCAAGTGATGGCCAGCCTCGTCTCAGTTTCCCCCGCTTCCTCCTTCCCTGGACGCTTTTTCGCCGAGCTTCTCCAGCGCCAGCGAACGCTAGGCCAATATGGGATCGCATTGCTGATCATCGCTCTCCCCCTGCTCGTCCTGCAACTGCTCGACCCGCGTCAGCTTCACGGGGTCAGTGTCTGGGTAAAGCCCGTAAAATTCCTTTTCTCCGTCGGCGTGTTTTCGATCACCGCAGCCTGGTTCTTCGGCTACATCCGGCCGGAGCGGCGCCGGGCGCTCTCCATGCGCTTGACGGTTTGGGTGCTGATCGCGATGGGCAGCTTCGAGCTCATATGGATCAGCTGGCAGGCTGGCCACGGCCTCGACTCGCACTTCAACACCAGCACTGCCTTTTTCACGATCATGTACATACTGATGGGCGTATCAGCGGTCTTTCTGGTCGGTACGACCTTGCCTCTCGCCTGGGAGATTGGCCGCCGCCCGGTCGCCGGGCTCCGCCCTGATTTCATCGCCGCGGTGGTGATCGGTCTCCTCATGACCTTCGTGCTCGGAGGTGCCTTGGGCGGCTACATGAGCTCCCAGGCCGGTCACAGCGTCGGCGCCGAAGGGGGCCACGTACCCGTGTTCGGCTGGAATCGAAGCGGCGGTGATTTGCGCATTGCCCATTTCATGGGGATCCACGCAGAGCAGGTAATCCCGATCCTCATGGCCCTTGTGGCGCCCCTCGCCTCGCGCCCCCGCTGGCTGGTCCTGGCCGGCGGAGTGGCCCTGTACGTCGCCGCAACCCTTACAATCTTTGCAGGGGCCGTGGCTGGACGAGCGCTGCTTCCCCTCTAAGAGGTATTGCGCGTAAGCGTCGCGCATGATCCGCGCTGCCTGCCCCGCCGATGCTGCCGCCATCGCTGAAATTTACGCGCATCACGTTCTTCACGGTACCGCCAGCTTCGACACCGTTCCTCCCGGCGCCAGCGAGTGGCGCACCAAGATCGCCGACATCACCGCGCGCGGCTGGCCATTCATGGTCGCGGAGGAGGAGGGCAAGGTCGCCGGTTACGCCTACGCCACGCAATTCCGCGATCGCCCGGCCTATGCCGAGACTTGCGAGAATAGTATCTACGTCGCGCCGCTCCACGCGGGCCGTGGCCTGGGATCGGCATTGATGGAGGCCTTGCTCCCCGCCGCCGCCAAAGCCGGTTTCCACCAGATGGTCGCCGTAGTGGGCGGCGGCGAACCGGCGTCGGTCGCTCTGCACCAGAAATTCGGGTTCGTCGTCGCCGGGCGGATGCAGAACGTCGGGCGAAAATTCGGGCGCTTGCTCGACACCGTCTATCTCCAACGCACCCTCGACGGCGATGCGATAGCCTAATCCGCTGGTCCCTGTTACGCAGTCGCCAATCTGGGGGGATTGGCATGGCGACGACGGCTATTCGGAGTACCCGCGCCTCGTGGCTGGTCGTACTGCTCGCCGCATCGGTCCTGCTCAATTATGTCGATCGAGGCGCGATCGGAGTCGCCGCTCCGCTGATGAAGGACGAGCTCGGGCTTTCGGCGACGGGCTTCGGCTTTGCCGTCTCCGCCTTCTTCTGGATTTATGCTCCGATGTGCGTCCTCGCCGGCTGGCTGTGCGACCGGACATGCGTCTACCGGATGTTCGCCGTTGGTGTGGCTGTGTGGGCCCTGAGCACCACGCTCACCGGGTTCGTCAATGGACTGACCATGCTGGTCGCGCTGCGACTAACGCTGGGGATGGGCGAGAGCATTGCGTTTCCGGGCGCTTCCAAGATCATCGCCGCCGAGGTTGCGCCAGAAAATCGTGGCAGTGCCAACGCCACGGTCGCCGCCGCAATCGCTTTCGGCCCGGCGGTCGGCGTTCTTGCGGGCGGCACAATCATGGCTGCTTATGGCTGGCGGCCGATCTTCCTGGTTTTCGGGCTCATCACCTTGCTGTGGCTGGTGCCGTGGCATTTCGCCTCGCGCCCCTACCGCGCGGAAAAGCTCGCAGCGCCGATCGTCGCGCCCTATCCGATGCGGAGACTGCTTCGTTTTCCATCTCTGTGGATTATGGGAATCGGCCATTCGCTATCGAATTACGGCTTCTATTTCCTGCTCGCCTGGCTGCCGCTCTACCTCGTCAAGACGCGCGGTTATTCGATCCCGGAAATGACCGGGCTGACCACACTCGGCTTTGGCGCCCAGGGCGTCGCCGCACTGGTGCTGGGTTGGGCCTCCGATCGCTGGGTCGCTCGCGGCATCCCCGAGGGGCCCTTGCGCAAGGGACTGATGGCGCTGGCGCATTTGATTGCCGTCTGCTCGATCGTCGGAATCGCCCTAGCCCAGTCGACCCTCGCGCTCGCACTTTGGCTCATGTTCGCCGGGGTTGGCACTTCGTTGATTTCCACCAATCTCTACGCCATCGCCCAGATGTTCGCCGGTCCGCGCGCCGCCGGCAGCTGGATCGGCATCCAGAACGGGCTCGGCAATATCTCGGGAATCATCGGTCCGATTGTTACAGGCCTGATTGTCGATCGGCTTGGCGGATACAATTATGCCTTCGCCGCCGCCGCTGGCGTCGCCGGTTTCGGTGTCCTGTGGTGGTGGCTGGTAGTCCCCAAGGTGGAACTGATCGCACTGGATGATTAAGTAGTGGATCCATGAAAGCAACCATCTTCCACAATCCGATGTGCGGCACCTCGCGCAAGACCCTCGACATTCTCAACGAATCCGGCGCCGACGTCACAGTCATCGAATATCTCGAGACGCCGCCGACCCGCGCAGAGCTTAAGCGGCTCTACGACCGCGCCGGAATTACGCCTCGCGAAGGTCTCCGTACCAAGGAACCTCTGGCCGCCGAGCTCGGCCTCGAAGCCGCGTCGGACGACAAAATTCTCGACGCGATGATGGCCCACCCGATCCTTATCAACCGCCCCCTGGTCGAAACCGCCAAGGGTGCAGCGCTGTGCCGGCCCCAGGACGAGGTCCGCAAATTATTGTAAAAGGGCCGCGATGAGCCAGCTCGATCCCCGATTGCTGCTGCGCGGTTATGCCGTCGGCATCTTTCCGATGGCCGACAGCCGCGATGCTGACGAACTGTTCTGGGTCGAGCCTCGGAATCGCGCGATCATCCCTTTGGATGGCTTCCACATGTCGCGCTCGCTGGCCCGCCGCCTGCGCTCGGGTATTTTCACCGTCACCCGCGACCGCGCCTTTGCCAAGGTCATCCGCGGCTGCGCCGACCGCCCGGAAACCTGGATCAACGGCGATATCGAGCGCGCCACCCTGGTGCTCCACGCCAGCGGTCATGCCCATTCGGTCGAATGCTGGGATGCCGATGGCGCGCTGGTCGGCGGGATTTACGGCGTCAAGCTCGGCCGTGCCTTTTTCGGCGAAAGCATGTTCAGCCGCGCGACCGATGCCTCCAAAGTCGCGCTCGCCTGGCTGGTGGCACGCTTGCAGGTCGGCGGATTTACCTTGCTCGACTGCCAGTTCATGACCGACCACCTCGCCTCTTTGGGCGCGGTCACGGTTAGCCGGGAAACCTACGTCGCATTGCTCTCCGCCGCATTGGCGACCGGGACCAGCGGCTCCGGCGCGGGTGCAGGTTCAGTTACGACGCCGTTGTCGGACTCGTTCACCACGGCATCGTCCGTCCCGCCCGATTTCCTCGCGCTCGACCGATTGCTCGAAGTTACCGGCGTCGACGCCGCCGCCCCCGCCGGATATGTCATCGCGCAGCTCTTGGGCCAGACGTCATAGACCGGATGCTCGACGACGTTGAGCGACGGCGATTCCTTGTAGACCCAGCCCGAAAAGACGCGCTTCCAGCGGCGGCTGGGCTGCTGCACGTCTAATTGGATGAATGCGCCGGTCAGTTTCTCATTTTCCCACGGGGCGCTGGCCTCGCAGGCGCGCAGGCGAATGATCGCGTCCTTGATCTGGACCGCCTGGCCCGGCTTCAGGGTCACGTCGCGGACGATGCCGTTGCGTTTGTTGAGGAAGCCCAGAACCGCGACCCGCTCGGCCATTGGGGTCACGCCAACCACTACGCCACGCCGAGCTACATTGGCGCTGGCCGTTGCGGAGCCTGCCTTCTTGCCGGCATTCCGATCGCAGCCGGTGACGGCGAGCGCGACGATCAGCATCGGAACGGCGAAACGCATGCTCAGTCGGGCTTCCATGCCTGATAATCGCCGGTCGACGCGGCGCGCCTGGTGCCGCTGTCCAGCGCTCCACCGGGCCGATAGGCGAGCGCCGTCCCGGTCTCATTGGGCACCGGCGCCTGCTCGAATTTCCGCCGCGGCGGTAGCGCCTTGTCGGGCAATTCGTCGATCGTCCCGCGCAGCCACGCCTGCCAGCCCGGCGGAATCCGGCTGCCGTCATTATTGCCGGCATAAATCACCCAGCGACGGCCAGGCGCATCCTTGTGCTGGAAATAGACATTACCGAACTCGTCGCGCCCGGCCTCCCGGCCGAAGCGGCGGCTGAACACCGAAGTGCCGATCGTCGCCCCGTTCCACCAGGTGAAAATGCTTGCCAGGATTCCCATGGCCAGCGCGTTAGCCGCGTTGGGCTTGGCCGCGCAAGGTCACTGTCCGTGTGTCCAGCTGACCTTGTCCCCCGCGCTGAGCCCCAACTCGGCCGACCGGCCGCCCGCGATTTCGAGCACCGCCTCGATCGGTTCACCCGACGGCACAGGCTCCAGCGACAAGGGTACGGTATCGGCCGCGATGCTGCCGATCGTTCCGTCGGGCCGGATGAAGATCATGTCGAGCGGGATCAAGGTGTTCTTCATCCAGAACGCGACCGGCTGCGCCGGCTCATACGGGAAGATCATGCCGCGGTCGGGCCCGAGCGTCTGACGGTTCATCAGACCAAGTTCCTGCTCCTGTGGCGTCCGGGCAATTTCGACAATGAAGGCGTGGCGCTTGCCGCGCGATTCGATGGTCAAAGGCACTTGGTCAAGCCCCGCCGCCGACCGTTCGAGCGCGACTCCCTGCGAAGGTTGGCAAGCCGCCGCCACTGCCAGCAAGGGAAGCAAAGCCAGGCGCAAAATCACTCCACGTCGCGCAGTTCGACCGCGGTCAGCCCTTTCTGGCCCTGGGCAATCCGGGCGTAAAGCAATTGCCCCGGTTGCGGATCGTGAATCCCGGCGCTGCGCACCGTTTCCATGTGCACGAACACGTCCTCGCCATTGCCATCCACGCGGTTGACGAAACCATAGCCCTTGACCCGGTTGAACCATTTGACCTCCACGCGCTCATATTCGCCCGCCGCGTCAGCCAATGCCTTGCGGTCGGCGCGATCGGCCGCCGAAATGCCGGGCCTTTCGGGTGGCGGCAAGGCCTCGCTGAGGTCGATCGACACGATCTTCTTGGCCTGCAGGCCGCGCTCCTGCTTGCTCAGAACAAATTCGCACAAGGCACCTTCAGGGAGGCTGCGCCGGCCATGTTCGCGAAGCACGCTGAAATGGACCAGCACGTCGCCGTCGCAATCATCGCTGACGAGGAAGCCGAAACCGCGCGTGGCATCGAACCATTTGATCCGTCCCTGGACCACCGGGCCCTCGGTCTCGCTGTCGTTGGCCGGATGATTGGGCGCGGTTTCAGGAGCGGGCGTCGGGTCACTCCCGCTCCGCGATCCCCCCTCGCGGGTATCTTCGGCACTTGGTTTCACGGCCACGTCTTAGCATGTCGGTTAATGTGGTTAAATGGCTTCGATCAAGCCTGGTTAATGCGCCTCGGCAAGCTGTTCCTCATCGACCTCGGCGCCGGGATCGAGCGCCATTATCGCCTTGGCCAAAGCGAAGCTGTGACCGGCACGGATCATCGCCGACAGCGCTTTTTCGCGTCCGCGTGGGTCCAGCGCCTCCGCGGCGAATGGCCCCAGCCCGCGCCGCTGGGCGAACTTGATCGCGGCCGACACCGCATTGGCGGCGGCAAGCTCACGCGCTCCCGCCCCATCGTCCTCGCCGATGCCGGCCGCATGGAGCGACTGGCGGACCCGTCCCGCGCCATAGCCGCGCGTGGTCAGGGTCCGGGCTTTCGACAAGGCAAAGGCCGCGTCATCGACATAGCCGAGCCGCACCAGCCGCCCGGCTACCACCTCGATATCGGGTTCGTCCGGTCCGTCCCAGCCGCGCTCGCGGATCTTGCGCTTAAGATAGGAAATCAGCTTTGAGCGAGAGGTCGCGAAGCGCCCTACATAGAATAACGCCATCTCGTCGAGGCGCCTGGCGTCGAGCGGCGGGCGCGGTTTTCGACCGTTTGGGTGCGGCATATCGCCATGTTTGTGCCACATAGTAACATGTATACGCAAAGGCGGGCGCCCGACGGTCGCCTGCCGGCCCCTATCCCGGCGCGATATCACAACTCGGGATTATGGCGTGCTCGACCGCAGTATAACGATCGAACCCGACCTGGCGCCGCCCGGAGCCACTCCCACACTCGACAGCCAGCATCGCCGCGTTTCCGACTTCGCGACGCTCGGTGAAGCGCTCGACTATGCCGCCGAGGGCAATCGCGGAATGAATTTCCATGATGCGCGCGGAACCCTCATCCGTGCCTATCCCTATTCCGAGCTACGCGGCGACGCGCTCGATTGCGCCGCGCGCTTGGTCGCTTTAGGCCTCGTCAAAGGTGATCGGCTCGCGCTGGTCGCCGAGACCGGCCCCGAATTCGCCGCCTGCTTCTTTGGCGCGATTTATGCCGGGCTGTGGCCGGTGCCGCTTCCGCTGCCGACCTCGTTCGCCGGGCGCGAAACCTATGTCGAACAATTGGTCGTCCAGCTTGCCAGCAGCGACCCGGCGCTATTCCTCTATCCTCCCGAGCTCGCCGACTTCGCCGGCGAAGCCGCGCGCCGCCACAAGGTCCCCTCGCGCGATTGGGACAGCCTCGCCGAAATCGCCCCGGCCGGGCGCGACCTGCCCTCCGTCGAGGGCAGTGAAATCGCCTATCTGCAATATTCGAGCGGATCGACCCGCTTTCCGCACGGCGTCGCGGTCACTCATCACGCTTTGCTCGACAATCTCCGAGCCCACGGCGTCGGCCTCGAAATGTGTGACACCGATCGCGTCGTCTCGTGGCTGCCTTGGTATCACGACATGGGCCTGGTTGGTTGCATGCTCTCGCCGATCGCCAACCAGGTGTCGGTCGATTATCTCAAGACCGAGGATTTCGCCCGCCGCCCGCTCGCCTGGCTCGATCTCATCAGCCGCAATCCGGGCACCACGATGAGCTACTCGCCGACCTTCGGCTACGACATTTGCGCGCGGCGCATGTCGTCGCAGACTCGCGCCGTCGATCGCTTCGACCTGTCGCGCTGGCGGATTGCCGGCAATGGCGCCGACATGATCCGGCCCGACGTGATGCAGGCGTTCGTCGACGCCTTCGCGGATGCCGGCTTCAACGCCTTGAGCTTCTGCCCCAGCTACGGCCTGGCCGAAGCCACTTTGGCTGTATCGCTGATGCCGCCGGGCGAAGGAATCCGGCTGGAACTGGTGGAGGAAAGCCACTTGTCGGGCGTCGGCACGCCAGCCCAGGAGCGCCCTCGCCGCTACCGCGCGATCGTCAATTGCGGCAAGCCGGTTTACGGCATGGAAGTCGAAATCCGCGGCGCCGACGGAGCGCTCCTCTCCGACCGCTCGATCGGGAAATTATTCGTCCGCGGCGCCAGCGTCATGTCCGGCTATTTCCGCGATCCTGAATCGACCGAGGCCTGCCTGTCGCACGACGGTTGGCTCGACACCGGCGACATGGGCTACCTTTCCGGCGGCTACATTTTCATCGTCGGCCGCGCCAAGGACATGATCATCATCAACGGCCGCAACCATTGGCCGCAGGACATCGAATGGGCGGTTGAGCAACTGCCCGGCTTCAAGTCCGGCGACATCGCCGCCTTTGCCATCACCGGCCCGTCGGGCGAAGAAACCCCCGCAGTGCTGGTCCATTGCCGCACCAGCGACGCGCACGATCGCCGTCGCCTGCGCGACGACATCCGCGAGCGCGTCCGCGCGATCACCGGCATCTCGCCCGTGGTCGAGCTGATCCCGCCCCGCTCCCTGCCCCGCACCAGCTCAGGAAAGCTGTCGCGCACCAAGGCCCGCAACCTCTATCTGAGCGGCGAAATTCAGCCTTACGATATCGCCGCCTAATCAGCTCGCCGCCTCCTTGCATCCAGGCTTAAGCGGCCGGCGCCAAAGGCAACAATCTGCAGCAGCCCACCGGTAATCGCGACGTTCTTGAAGAAATGGACGAGCTGATTCTGGTCCGACAGATTGGAATGGAATGCGATTGCCGCGGCGATCGAAAAGACCGCCATTAGTGCCGCCGCGACGCGCGCTCTGTACCCAAGCACAAGCGCCAGGCTGACCGGGATCTCGATCGCGACCGCGATCGCAAAGCCGAGCGACGGCAGCGGAAGCCCGGCGGAGCCGATATAGCCGATCGTGGCGGCCGGCGCCGCGATCTTGCTGAATCCCGACAAGAGGAAAAGGGCGCTGATCAGAACCCTGCCGGTGAGCGATGCAATGTCGCCGATATTCTGACTGGTCGGCGACGGAGCGTCGAGTTCGGAAGTTTGAGTTGCCATTGAATTTCTCCTGTTCAATCGGATGAGGCGGTCAGGCTGCGACGAGCGCGAAGTTGGTCCGGGCCCAATCGGCGAAACTGGTTGGATTGCGGCCCGCGACCTTGTTGGCGAGGGCGATCTCGTCGGACATGTCCGAACCCAAATAGGTGTTGGCCTCGAAATGCGCGAACGTCGCCGCGACCTCGGCGGCGCCCGGAAACGAGGCCGCGAAGCTTTCGCCGGGAACCTGCCGGACAGTGAAGGCGTGGCCTTGCCGATTGAGCGTATCGACGATGTCGTTGAAGCTCAGAAAGTCACCGACCAGGGGCAGATATTCGCCATGGCCGGCAAGGTCCGGATGGGTGAATGCACCGGCGACGATGGCGCCGAGCTCGCCGATGTCGCCCATGTGGATGCCGCGCATCTTGGGATCGATCGGCAGCGCCCAGCCCGTGCTTCCGTCCGCTTGTTTTTGCGGCGCCATCAGGCCAGTCAGGTTTTGATAATACATCGGCGCGACGACGAACGTGTGATGGGCGAACCCGGCCTCACTGATGATACGGTCGGCCTTCGCCTTGTTGGTGAAATGCGGGACGTCGAGCGTGCCGCCGCTGATCGCTTCGACATTGGGAAGCGTCGACCAAATGAAATGCTGAACCCCGGCGTCCTTGGCCGCGCGCACCGCCGCCGCCACTTGCTTGAGCTCGTCGGTGCCTTGCTCCCAGAAATTGGTGACCAGGAAGACGCCATAGGCCCCCTCGAAGGCAGCGTTGAGGCTCTCCGGGCGGTCGAGGTCGGCGGCGACGGCTTCCTCGGCAAGATCGCGGTGCTTCGCGGGATCGCGCGTCAGCGCCCGGACCTTGAACCGGCCGTCGGCCTGAAGTGCACGGACCACGCCGCCGCCCTGGAGGCCGGTTGCGCCAACCACGGCGATCGTTTTTCTGTCGTTGGCGATCATCTTACAAAATCCCTTCTTTCTTCAGTTGAATCTGGATGTCGGCGATGTGTCGCTCGGCGGTGTCGAGCGCCGCTACACTGGTGTGCACGGAGTAATATCCGAGGACGAGGTCGTGCGGATGGCTTGCAGCCGAACCCAAGACGAACTCGCTGTCCGCCTCCGCCCGGAAGTCGATGGCGCTGCCCGATTTGTCGAACGCCACTATCTCGCCGGCCTGGACGGGATCGGGAACCGCAAGGCTGCCCAACGCCAGAGCGATCCAGGCGACGTCGTGGCCGGCGGGCGGATCGTAACGCCAGCTCTCGCCGGCCTTGAGGCGGACGGCGAGATAATTGATCGGCGACGGCGCCTTGAGCGGACTGTCGATTCCGGCGTAGCTGCCCAGCAGCACGGAGACCGGGCCGGTCGACGGAACCTCCTCGGGGCTTAGGTAGATGCTCTCGGAAACGCCCAACTCTTCGCCCGGCGGCAAAGCCATCCACAGCTGGAATCCGCGCGAGCGGCCGCTATTGCCGGCTCCGCCACCGTGCCAGGCGCCACCCGCGGCCTTGAACCACTCGACGCCGCCGGCGGGGAGCAGGCCCGCGGCGCCGGTGGTGTCTTCGTAGCGGGTGCTGCCCTGCCAAAGGTAGGTCAGCGTGGCGATGCCCGAATGCGGGTGCCAGCCAAATCCCGACAAGTCCGAGCCGCTGGCGTCGAACAGATCGAGAAAGACGAACGGCTTCAGGCGGCGGCCGAGCCCGGAGGGGCTCATCAGCCGCGTGATCGGACCATGGCGGTCGCCGAACGTGCGAAAGGTGATTGTGCGTGGGCGTTCGATACTTACTGCGGGCGCGGCCATTACGACATCTCCATTTGACTGGTCAGCTGCGGCTGGAAGGGGGACACCGGCCGCAGCTGCCATGCTCGCCAAATAAGGCATCGCTCCTTGCAGAAAAACCCGTATAATATTGACAGTTCTTTTCAGGTATTTTGACAATGCGTGGTCCAGGAACACCCAGTATCGACCAGCTCATGGTGCTGCTCGCCGTGGAGGAGGAAGGCAGCTTTACCGCCGCCGCCCGCCGCCTCGGACGCGCGACATCGGCAATTAGCTATGCAATCGACACGCTGGAGCGACAGCTCGGCCTGTCGCTGTTCGATCGCGGAACGACCCGCAAACCGAGGCTGACACGCGAAGGCGAGGCGGTGGTTTCGGAAGCCAAAGCCGTCGCCTTCAGCGTCGAGACGTTGCGCGCGCGGGTCCGCGGATTCCTCGACGACCTGGAGCCCGAAGTGTCGCTGGTGGTCGACTCGCTCCTACCGCTCGATCGTCTGACGAGGCTGCTGCGTGATTTCAACGCCCGCTTCCCGACGGTCCCCATTCGCCTCCTGGTCGAGACGCTGGGCGGGGTCGAACGCGCCGTCCGCGACGGCCACGCCCGCATTGGGGTCGGTAGCCAGTTCCACATGACCATGACCGGCTTTCACCGGGTCGACATCGTAGCGGTCCGGATGATTCCGGTCGCGGCGCCCAACCATCCGCTGGCGAGAGCGACCAGAGCAGTTCCGCGCGAGGCGACGGATTACATCCAGCTGATCCTGTCAGAACGGCCGGCGGCGGATGGCCGCGACTATGGCGTCGTCAGCCTCAACAGCTGGCGGATCGGCGATCTCGCGGCAAAGCATGTGCTGCTTATCGCCGGCCTCGGTTGGGGTGGAATGCCCGAGCCGGCGGTACGCGCCGATATTGAGGCCGGACGGCTCGTGCGGCTGGATCTTCGAAATTGGCGCGGCGGAGAACATCCGATGAGCGCCGTTCACAGGATCGACATGCCGCCGGGCCCGGCGGGACGCTGGCTGATTGAGCGTCTCGCGACAATGACCGACGAAACCGGGTGAGATCCAACCGCACGACATAGCGGCCGGAACAGCCGATCATTCGTCGAATTCAAATGGCGCCGGTCGTATTCGACTGGCATCGCGGAAGTTGCCCGGCCATCCCTTCGGCTCTGCGCGGGTCGCCGTTTCGAAGGAACGTAAAATATGCTCAGCCGCCGACACTTCATCCAGATTGCTACGGCAATGGGCGCGACGCTCGCTTGGGGAGGGTCGGCGCGTGCCTCGCGAACCGGTTGGCGCGAACGCCGCAACCTATTCCCTGAAGGCGTCGCGTCCGGCGATCCTGATCCGCACAGCGTGATCCTATGGACCCGGCGTCCATTCGAAGACGGCGAGCGCCACATCCTTACCGTCGAGATCGCCGAAGACGAGGCTTTCCACCAGGTCGTCGCCCACGCCCCGGCGCCGGTCTCGGCCGCGGCGGACTGGACGAGCCGCGTGCTGGTCGGCGGACTTAAGCCGGCGCGGACCTATTGGTATCGCTTCACGGACTCGCAAGGAAACGGCAGCCGCATCGGCCGAACGATCACGGCGCCGGCAGACGATGATCCGCGCACCGTCAATTTTTCCCTCGTCAGCTGCCAGAGCGTCAACGAAGGCGCGCTTAACGGATACCGGCGGATGATCTTCGAGGACGAGCGCGCCTCGCTCGAGGACCAGCTCGATTTCGTCCTGCATCTTGGCGACTTCATCTACGAGGTCGTCCAATATCCGGAAGAGGTGAAGACGCGTTACGACCGCACGATTTACGAGGTTGCGCGCATCCCGGATGGCGAGAAAGTCGGCAATTTCCACATTCCCCTGACCGTCGATGGGTATCGCGCCATCTATCGGGGTTATCTGCGCGATCCCGATTTGCAGGACGCCCGCGCGCGCTGGCCGTTCGTCGCCATGTGGGACAATCACGAATTCTCCTGGCAGGGCTGGCAGAGCGTGCTCAAGGCGGGAGCGCTCGAACGCCCCGGCCAGAGCGTCAAGGTCGCCGCCAACCAGGCCTGGTTCGAATATCTTCCCGCGCGTGTCGCCGCGCCGAGCGGCTTGCTCGAGCGTTTCGATCCCCCGGCTGTGAAGGACGTCAAGGTTGAGAAGTTCGACGCCGACGGCCTCGGAATCGAGCCCAACAATTTGATCGCGATCAACAGCCTCAAAGCATATCGCTCGCTGCGCTATGGCCGCCATCTCGACCTGATCATCACCGACCAGCACAGCTATCGGAGCCCCGACCCGTTCAGCGATGATTCGCTCGGCAAGCTTGCCGATTGGGGGAATTATAACGGGATGTTCCCCGACGAATTGATGCAGGTGCTCGACGGCGGCCGCGCCTTCAACGCCGGCAATCCACCGGCGGAACTCCGCTTCAAGGATGCGCATATTGCCAATCCGCAGAAGGCTGCCCCGCCCCAAACCATCCTCGGCGCCGAGCAGAAGGCCTGGTTCAAGGACCGCTTGCGGCGCTCGACGGCGACCTGGAAGATCTGGGGCAATTCGCTCGGCACGCTCGACTGGCGGGCCGATCCGGAGAATCTGCCGGCCGGCCTGACCAAACAGCCATGGCCGGCGAACATGTTCGCCAACCTCGGGGGCGGCGACCATGGCAGCGCCTGGGTCGAGCGCGGCGAAATCTACGATCTGGTCCGCGACGCCGGGATCACCGGCTTTGCGATCGTGTCGGGCGACCGGCACAGCTTCTGGGCAGGCTATGCCGCCAAGGCCCTGCCGCCCGCAAAATTCGAGCCGGTCGGCCTCAGTTTCGTCGGCGCTTCCCTGGCCAGTCCGGGCGCGATGGAATCTTACGAGCATCGTCTGCCCAAGGATGACCCCCTCCGCCCATTATACCTCGCCGACCGGCCGGACGGGGCGAAGCCGGAGTGGACGTTTAACATGCTGCTCAAACACGGCGTCCGCTCGTGTTTGGATTATGCGCGCAACTTCGATCTTGCGAAGGCGCGGGCGCTGTCCAATCCATCGCTTTCGCCGCATCTCGAATTCGTCGACATGGGCGCCCACGGTTATGCCAAGGTGCGGCTCGCTGCGGACGAAATTCGAACCGAGTTCGTCTGTATCCCGAGGCCAATCTCTCGCAGCGACAGACCCGACGGCGGACCGCTGCGTTACCGGGTCGTACACAATGCGCGAATGTGGAAGGCGGGCGAACGGCCAATGCTCACCCAGCAAGTCCTGGAAGGCGACCCGGGACTTGCCATCTAGGTTCCCTGGCAGGC
Organism: Sphingomicrobium sp.; assembly: GCA_035318245.1. Taxonomy (GTDB): domain Bacteria; phylum Pseudomonadota; class Alphaproteobacteria; order Sphingomonadales; family Sphingomonadaceae; genus Sphingomicrobium. The sequence goes on from DATHFE010000090.1 coordinate 19,324, forward strand.
CGGCTGCTCGAAATAGGTTTTTCTGACGCGCCGTGAGCGCTTGAGATAGGCCGTCCAGACGGCCGCGATGGCGAGATTGATCCCGACCGTCGTCACCGCATTGGGCCAGGTCACCTGACCCTCCAGAAACTCCCTCGCGATCAGCAGATCCACCGCCGCGACAGGGCTGTAAATCCACTGAATGACGATCGCCGTCGTCACCGCGGCCGGACTTCGGTCCCGCCACAGCCGAAGGCCGCCATAGATGCTCAAGGCGGCGACAAAGAGAAAAATTATCCAGAAGGTCGACGTGTTGATCAACCAGCTGCTGTTTTCGATGATGATCGGATCGGCAAGGCTGCCGGCTTGCAACTGGTTTAGCATGTACACGCCGGCGACCGGCCGGAGCACCACCATCCAGACGACGAGAAGCGCCAGCCACCCTCCAATGCCGACGGGTTCAGCTCGCGTGCTCATGCGTTTCGCCAGCGCAAGTTCATCCGTCTGCCACACTTCCACCCTCCGATTGGTGCTCGGCTAGCTTAGCGCAGTTGACGAACATAGTCATTCGAAGGTTTTCCCGAAACTACAACCAATTCGGGGCAATATCTGATCAGTATCGATGCGCGGCTTGCGAGTGCATTAAGACTGGCGCACAAGTGCACGTGCTCGGGTGACTGCAATTCGGTTTCAGGTGACCCAATGAGACTCGTCGAGATGATCAGCGTGTATTTCCGTTCTTCCCTGGCGCGGAAGTTCATGCTGTCGGTCGTGCTCGTCAACGTCCTTCTGGTCGGCGCCATTGGCTGGGAACTTTACTACCGGGACCGGGTTGCGCGGGACTTCCGGCAGGCCAGGCAGGCCGAGACGATGGTCCGTGTTCTCGCCGCCGCTGCAGCCCCCGCCATGAAGGGGGGACTGCGCCCTGATCTTCTGAAGATCGCTGAAGCCGCGGTGGCGAACGAGCCGGCCGCCTTGGTGATTTTCCGCGACGGCTCGGGCCGCGCCGTCGCGGAAGCAGGCGCTCCGCGCCTTCGACAACGTCTCCCGGCGTTGCAGCCAACAGAATTTCAGACCGGCGCGGCTATTCAATTGAGCCGCACCGATGAGCTGATCATCGCGAGCGCGCCTGTGCTTGCGAGCCCCGGCAAGGCCGGCACAGTCCAGATCGGCATCAGCCGATTGGACGCGGTTCCACTGCACCGCCAGTCGGTCCTTTCGGCGATTGCTCTGGGTGCCGCCTTCATATTCCTGGGTGGGCTGGTCGCCTATTTGACTGGGCGTAGCATCACCGAGCGGCTGGCGAATCTTGCCCGCGTTGCCGATCGGTTCCGCGTCGGCGAACGTACCGCACGGCTCAGCGACCACGGGCACGACGAGGTCGCGGCAACGGCCCGCGGCTTCAATGCAATGCTCGCCACGATCGCCGAATCCGAACTGTCGCTGAAGGAAGTCTGCCGCATCGCCCAAATCGGGTCCTGGCGCTTCGACCCCGTCGCTCGCCGGCTCAAGATGTCGGAAACGCTCGGGGAGATGCTCGGGCAAAGCGCTTCGGCGCTTCCATTCCAGGAGCTGGAGCAACTGGTTTTGCCTCGACAGCGCCAGCGCCTGGCGGAATTGCTGAAGAGCGGGGATGAAAGCCGCCGCTTCAGCTTCACCTTTGGATTCAAGCCAGAAGACGCGCCGTCAAAAACCTTCTGGGTCGAAGCCCGCGTGGAAAGGACGCCCGGAACAAGGAAGCCGGTCCTCTCGGGAATATGCCAGGACATTACGGATCGCGAGTCCAAGGATGCTCAACTCAGGCAGGCTCAAAAGATGGAGGTCGTCGGCCAGCTAACCGGCGGCTTGGCCCATGACTTCAATAATCTGCTGGCAATCATCGTCGGAAATCTCGACCTGCTCCAGGAAGAATTCACGAGCGATTCCGACGCACGCGAACTCACCGACGACGCGCTCGCGGCCGCGGTGCGCGGAGGCGAGCTCACCCGCCAATTGCTTGCGTTTTCGCGCCGGCAGGCCCTTTCACCGCAGCGCGTCGATCCTAATCGGCTCGTGACCGAAATGGCATCGCTGTGGCGCCGCACCCTTACCGAAGCGATCGCGGTGCAGGTCCATTTGGCAGACGATGTCTGGCCTACGCGCGCCGACCCAAGCCAGCTCGAATCCGCCATGCTCAACCTGGTGATCAACGCGCGCGACGCGATGCCGGATGGCGGGGTGCTGACCATCGAAACCGCCAATTTGTCCATCGCCACTGGCGAGTGGAATGACGGCGAAGAGAGCGATATCGCGTCAGGCGACTACGCGGTGATCTCGGTCTCGGACAACGGCTCCGGGATGCCGCCGCAGGTGGCGGCGCGGGTATTCGAACCGTTTTTCACGACCAAGCCTCTCGGCCAGGGGAGTGGCCTCGGTCTCAGCATGATCTACGGCTTTGCCAAGCAGTCGGGAGGGTCGGTCAAAATCTACAGCGAGGCGGGTGAAGGCACGACCGTCAGGCTCTATCTGCCGCGATTCCGGGCAAAAGATGCCGCCGTACCCCAGGTTGTGGCGCTTCATCCGATTCCGGGTGTCGGGAATGAGAGGATCTTGCTGGTCGAGGACAATGACGGCGTCCGGCGCGTTGTGGCACGGCAGCTCGAGGAGCTTGGCTATGCCGTCGTGACCGCGTGCAATGCGCCCGAGGCGCTGCAAGTGCTCGAAAACGACGAGGGGATCGATCTCATGTTCACGGACGTCGTGATGCCCGGCGGCATGAACGGATTTGAACTCGGCCGTCAGGCACAGCAACGCCGCCCGGCGTTGAAGGTGCTCCACACCACCGGATTCACCCGGGCGTTCGACGACGTCTCGGACGCCAAAGGTCCGCCCCCGCACCTTCTCACGAAACCGTACCGAAAGGGCAATCTCGCAATCAAATTGCGCCAGGTGCTCGAAGGAAGCGCGGCCGACTAAGGTGAGCCGTTATGGATTGACTGCCTTTATGCGGACCGGGCCGATCGTCGAACAGTTGGCGCCAGGGCAAGTATGGTCGAACCAAACCTCCCCGCTGCCGATCATCACCCCCTGATCGCGGCCAAACAATTGGTCGAACCGCTGATCGAGGATCGCCCGCCGGACTCGAGGCGTGAAGATTCGGTCGTAGTCGCGCCCGAGCGAACGCGCGTCACGATAAAGCTGGCTGCGACCCTTGAAGTTCACTCGCAAGGGAAAGGCGATCAGCCGCACCACTGCATTTCGGTCATTGGCGCTCACCGCAGCCTGAAGCCGCGTCAGAAAAGTCGCATAAGATTTGTCCTGGACTATCCAATCTGCAGCGCCCTCGGAGTCTTTCGTTTTTGTCGCGGTGCGTCCAGCCGCAACTCCCGCGCTCCGGTCGCGTTTTTCACGGCCAACGGCCGATTTCGCTGGCGCCGCAATGAGCGAGCCGGTCACGACCACCTGCCCCTCTAATGCGTCTTGAGCGACTTTCTCCGCCACTGCGGGCGGCGGAGGTGCTTGGGGGGCCGGCGCGACTATTGCGGGAGGTGAAACGGCTACACTTTTTGCGAGCTGGTTGTTCTCCCCAAATGCGAGGGCGTTGCCCCGATCCGCGCGAATTGGCGGGCGTGCGGCCGGTGGCGGTGTCATGGACGGCGCCTCCGCAACGCGGGCCGCGGGAGGTGGTGCGCCCTGCATCTCCGGCGCGGCCGGGGCGCCGGCAACGCAGTCCTGTCCCACGCACGGCGAGGGTGCCAGCCGAGATTCCGTTGTGGCCGGTGTTATCTCCTCCGTTGGCGTCACAGGTCGATCCCGGATCGTCATGAGGGCGAGGGGAAGCCCGATCACCGCGATCAAACCGGCGGACACCGCCATCGCAAACTGGGGGCGATGCTTCCTCGCCCACGGCATCGGCGGCCTTGCGGGCGGGCGCTCCGCGATCCCGTCGAAGCGCCGCATCGCCGCCTCGATCGCGGCATCGCGGCGGGCCGGCCGCGGCGGGGGTGGCTCAGGGACCAAAGATGATTTGTCGTTGTCGAACGCCATCTACCGGTTTCCATAGCGGCAATCGCTCGCTGATCGAAGCGTGATTGGTGAGCGGCCGCCGACACCGATACGCCGGCGCCGACGGCCACTTCACTATTGCTCCAGCCGCGCCAGCGTGCGGGCGGTTTTTGCCGCGCGCACGAGTTGGACGAACTCCGACCGATAGCCGAATTCGTCCTTGCCGCGCGCACCATTCGCGATCCTCAGCACGTCGTCATAGGTGAGCGATCCGCTGTAGCGGCCCCCTCGCAGCAACTCGGCGAAGGCGACGACACCAATCGCAAACCGTGCATCTTGCGGCGCATCCTCGAAACGGCGGAACTCGGAAAGCCGATCGATCGGGGTCGAGATGAGCCTGCTGGTTGCCGCTTTGGGCAGCTTGTAGCGGATCTTGACGAAACCAAGCTCGCGGCCGGCCGCCGCCTGGGCAGCGACAGGTGCAGGCCTCGCGTAACGCAGATCACCGTTGGCGCGCGGCCCGCCAACCGGAACGACTTCATAAAGCGCGGTAACCGACTGGCCCGAACCAACGTCGCCCGCATCGACCTTGTCATTGTCGAAATCGTCGCGATTGAGCATCCGCGTTTCATAGCCGATCAGGCGATATTCGGAGACGGTCGCGGGGTTGAACTCGACCTGGATCTTCACGTCCTTGGCAATCGGGAACAGGGTCGAGCTTGCCTCATCGACCAATGTCTTGCGCGCCTCCGAAAGCGTATCGATGTAGGCCGCCGCGCCATTGCCGTTCTGCGCCAGCGCCTGCATCAGCGCGTCGTTGTAATTGCCCATCCCGTAGCCGAGCACCGACAGGAACACGCCCTTGCCGCGCTCGCGCTCGACAAAGCCCTTGAGTTCGCCCTGATCGGTAATCCCGACATTGAAATCCCCATCGGTCGCCAAAATGACGCGATTGACTCCCTTGGGGTCGAGGTTGGCTTCCGCCAGCGCATAGGCTTGCCGGATGCCTTCCGCGCCGGCGGTGCTTCCGCCGGCCCCCAGGCGGTCAATGACGCCAAGAATTTTCTGCTTCTGGCTTGCCGGTGTGGGCTCGAGCGCGGTCCCGGCACTTCCCGCATAAGTGACGATCGCGACACTGTCGCGGGGGTCGAGTTCGTCGAGCAGGAGCGCCAGCGATTGCTTGACCAGCGGCAGCTTGTTGGGCTCGTTCATCGAGCCCGACGTGTCGATCAGGAACACCAGATTGGCGCGGGGGCGCGTGGCTCGTTGGACCGCATAGCCCTTGATGCCGATCCGGACGAGCTTGCGGCCGGGAGACCAGGGGCTCGGGATCACCGCAACATTGGTGCTGAACGGCTGATCGGCACGCGGCGGCGCGGCGTAATTGTACGGGAAATAGTTGAGCAGTTCCTCGGTGCGCACCGCCGCGGGCTGCGGCAGGACGTTCTGGTTGAGCGAAGCGCGCACGAAGGAATAGGATGCGGTGTCCACGTCGATCGAGAATGTCGAAACCGGCGCTTCCCGGACGATCTTAAACGCGTTTTCCGCCACGGTTGTAAACTTGTCGCGCCC
>DATHFE010000091.1:0-32575 GCA_035318245.1 Sphingomicrobium sp.
CATGGACCGCACTCCCGCCGATCGCCCTGAACATCCGCGGGACGCGGAGCGATTCAGCGAGGAAAAAGCGACCTACACCGTCCGTGGGACCGATACGCCCGACCTGGAAGCGGGGATCGCGGCGATCCGCAATGTCCTGAAAACGCTTCCGGCGCGGCCCGGTGTCTACCGGATGCAGGATGCGCGGGGAGAGGTGCTGTACGTCGGCAAGGCGCGCTCGCTCAAAAGCCGGGTGGTCAATTACACGCAGGTCACGCGGCTGTCGAAACGCCTGCAGCGGATGATATCGCAGACGCGGTCGATGACCATCGTCACGACGCGGACCGAGGCCGAGGCGCTTTTGCTTGAGGCGCAGCTGATCAAGCGCTTCCGGCCCCCCTGCAATGTCCTGCTGCGCGACGATAAAAGCTTCCCGTTCATCCTGCTGCGCGAGGACCACGCTTTCCCGCGCGTACAGAAGCATCGCGGGGCGCGAAGGGCCAAGGGGCATTATTACGGGCCGTTTGCCAGCGCCGGATCGGTCACGCGAACACTTAACGCGCTTCAGAAACTGTTTCTTCTAAGAAGTTGTTCGGACAGCTTTTTCGCCAATAGATCGCGGCCGTGCCTGCTCTACCAGATCCGCCGCTGCTCGGCACCCTGCGTCGGGCGGATCGATGAGGCAGCCTATGGCGAATTGGTCGAGGAGGCCAAGGCGTTCCTCGCCGGCAAGTCGACGGGGGTCCAGACGCGGCTGGGCAAATCGATGGCCGAAGCGGCCGAGCGCCAGGATTATGAGCTGGCCGCGGTCTATCGCGACCGGCTGCGCGCGCTGACTTATATCCAAGGCAGCCAGACGGTCCATGCCGAGGGTCTAGGCGACGGCGACATCTTCGCGCTGGCCGGGAAGGGCGGAGGGGTCTGCATTCAGGCCTTCTTCATCCGCGGCGGACAGAATTGGGGGCATCGCGCCTTCTTCCCCGCCCACACCGCCGAGGTTCCCGAGGAGGAAGTGCTGTCGAGCTTCCTCGTCCAATTCTACGAGGACATGCCGCCGCCGCGCCGCATCCTGGTCGACCGCGAGCTGCCCGAGCGGGCGGTGCTCGAGGAGGCCCTTTGTCAGCGGGCTGGGCGCAAGGTGGCGATCGAGCGGCCACAGCGCGGCGACCGGGCGAAGCTGATCGAGCAGGCAAGGCGCAACGCCGAGGAAGCGCTCGACCGGCGGCAGGCGGAGTCGACGACCCAAGCCAAATTGCTCGGCGAGCTGGCCGATGTGTTCGAATTGCCCGACGTTCCCAAGCGGATCGAGGTGTACGACAACAGCCACATCATGGGTACCAACGCCACCGGCGCGATGATCGTCGCCGGGCCCGAGGGCTTCCGCAACAATCAGTATCGCAAGTTCAACATCAAGAGCGCGATCACACCGGGCGACGATTTCGGGATGATGCGCGAGGTGCTCGAGCGGCGCTTCGCCCGGCTGGAGAAGGACGACCCCGACCGCGCATCGGGCGAATGGCCAGACCTGCTGCTGATCGACGGCGGCAAGGGCCAACTTTCGGCGGTGTGCGAGATCCTGGAGAATGCCGGGGTCCACGACATCCCGGTGATCGGCGTTGCCAAGGGCCCCGACCGCAACGCCGGGCGCGAGACCTTCCACTTGCCCAACGGCCGCGAAATCACCTTCCCGCCAAACAATGCCTTGCTGTTCTACCTCCAGCGGCTCCGCGACGAGGCGCACCGTTTCGCCATCGGCACGCATCGGGCCAAGCGCTCCAAAAGCCTTACGACGTCGACCCTCGACGAGGTCCCCGGCATCGGCCCGAACCGCAAGCGGGCGCTGCTGATGCACTTCGGCACGGCGCGCGCGGTCAAGGGTGCCGCGCTCGACGATCTCGAGCGGGTGCCGGGGATTTCCAAGGCGATGGCGCGCCAGCTCTACGATTACTTTCACCCGCGCGGCTGACCGGTGCGGTTCGAGACATCGGCGATCGTCTGCGGGCTTCGTGCTCATGGCGAGCATGGCGCTGTCGTGAGGCTGATGACTCCGGAGCATGGGCTGCAGGCCTGCTACGTGCGCGGGGCGAGAGGGCGGCGGATGCGGCCGGTCTTGATGGCCGGGAATGTCGTTGCGGCGCGTTTGTCGGCGAGGAGCGAGGCACAGCTCGCCCAGGCCGAAGTCGAGCTAGTTCACAGCCGCGCGCCCTTGCTTGGCGAGCCGTTGCCGGCGGCGGCGATCGATTGGGCAACCGCGCTAACGGCGACCGCTTTGCCAGAAGCGCAACCTTATCCGCGGCTCCATTCGGCTTTGGAGGGCCTGCTCGATGCGATCGAGGCGGCGCCTTCGGCGAGCGGATGGGGCGCCGCGCTGGTCCGCTATGAGTTGTTGATGCTCGCCGAGCTGGGGTTCGGGCTCGACCTTGAGACATGCGTCGTGACTGGCAGCGGTGATGATCTCGTCGCGGTCAGCCCCAAAACGGGGAGGGCGGTCAGCGCTGTCGAGGCCGAACCTTATAAGGGCAAGCTGTTGCGTCTGCCGCGGTTCGTCCGCGAGGGCGGTCCGGCCGACTGGCGCGACATCGTCGATGGTCTGGCGCTGACCGGACATTTCCTGATCCGCGATGTAGTGACCGACCGCTCGGCACCGGTTGGCGAGGCGCGCGTGCGGCTGGTCGATCGGATGCGCCGCGCCGCGTCAATCGACTAGGCGCATTGTGCACATGCGAGCAAAGCCCTAGCTTCGCGCCATGCCGAGAAATCCTCAGCCCGACACACTCGCCTTGCTGTTCCCCAACGTCGCCACGACCAAGGGCATCAGCGTGCGCGTATCGGTCAGCTATCTGGCCGAACAGTCAGCGCCGGCCAGCGGCCGTTGGTTCTGGTCTTACCACGTGCGGATCGAGAATGGATCGAAGCGCTCGGTCCAATTGCTGTCGCGCAGTTGGCACATCCTCGACGGCCGCGGGACGCTGCATGAGGTGCGCGGCGAAGGCGTAGTCGGGGAAATGCCGCTGATCGCGCCGGGCGCGAGCTATGATTATGTCTCCGGCTGCCCGCTCAACACCCCCACTGGGTCGATGAGCGGAAGTTATCATTTGATCGATGAAAATGGCGCTGCGTTCGACGTCGCGATTCCGCGTTTTGCGTTGGTTGGCCCTGCCGCCTGAGGCACAGGGAACGGAAAAAGGCCGATCAGTCGGGGCTGACCGATTGTCCAACGCGGACGTGCCCTCCATTGTCGTCGCTGAGGATGAAGACCATCACCCCGACAAACGCACCAAGGATAATCAGCAGCGGAACCCAGTCCGACACGCCACTGCGATTATCATAGTCGCCCTGCACCGCGGCAGCCGTGGCAGCGGCGGACATTTGCAGATTGGCGGCACTGGGCACGTGGATTGCCGGGCGCACCGCGCTGGCTGAAAGCGGCGAGCCAAACGCACTTAGCGCGACCATCGGACTGACCTGTGAAGCCGATGCCATGGGGGCGGCGCTAGCAACGGTCGAGCTGATGCACATCGAGAGGCCGATCAGAGCCCCCGCAAAATGTTTCACAGGCCTGGAATGCAACATGGCACGTCCCCTACACGCAAGAAATTAAGACGTTACAGTGAGATGCTTACTAAGTTCCACTTGTCGTAAACGCAACATCCTGAGTTAGGTTTCGGATTGAATCTATCGACGGATTCTTTCGTTCGATCCGATGCATGTCTGCCACGCCATTGTGAAACTTTGGAGACCGGCGTGGCTCCGGTAGAGGCAAAGCCGCTTGATTAGACATGGCACTACGCCCTAGCAGCCCGGCATTCCGATCGGGAACTGGCGGCGGCACACGGAGCGAGCATGACGATATTGGTGACGGGTGCCGCAGGCTTCATCGGCTTCAGCGTCTGCCAACGGCTGCTGGCGCGGGGCGAGCGGGTGCTCGGTCTCGACAACCTCAACGATTATTATGCTGTCTCGCTGAAGCAGGATCGGGTGCATGAGCTCACACGGGCGCACGGCCAGGCATTTGAATTCGTCAAGGCGGACTTCGCGGAGCGCGACGAGCTGACAGCTGCGATTGACGGCAAGGACATCGACGCGATCGTGCACCTCGGCGCGCAGGCAGGTGTCCGCTACTCGCTCCACAATCCGCACGCCTACGTCCGGTCGAACCTGGTCGGCCATCTCAACCTGCTGGAGGTCGGGCGTCACGCCAACATTCGCCATTTAGTCTACGCGTCCTCATCCTCGGTCTATGGGGGTAACACCAAATTGCCTTTCAGCGTCGAGGATCGGGTCGATCGTCCGCTGTCGCTTTATGCCGCGACCAAGAAAGCGGATGAGCTAATGAGCGAGGCATACGCCAACCTTTACCGGTTTCCGCTGACGGGGCTGCGCTTCTTTTCGGTCTACGGCCCGTGGGGCAGGCCCGACATGGCGATGTGGATCTTCACCAAGGCAATTCTTTCCGGACAGCCGGTGATGCTGTTCAACAATGGCGACATGCGCCGCGACTTTACCTTCATCGACGACATTGTCTCAGGCGTGGTGGCGTGCCTCGACAATCCGCCCGCCGACGACGGTCAGGTCAAAGCGGGCGGCAGCACGTCGCCACACCGGCTATACAACATCGGCAACCACCGATCCGAAGAGCTGGGGAGAATGGTCAGTTTGATCGAGCAAGCTTGCGGCCGCGAGGCAATCATCGAGCTTCACCCGATGCAGCCCGGCGACGTTGCCGACACCTTCGCCGATATCGATGCGATATCCGCCGATCTCGGCTTCCATCCGACCACGCCGATTGACGAAGGCATTCCCAAGTTCGTCGAATGGTACCGCGACTATCACAAGGTCTGACCGTGGCTGGCGATGCGCTCCCGATCGCGGTGATCGCCACCAACGCGTCGTGGAATTTGGTGAATTTCCGGATCGACCTCATTCGCGCCATCCAGAGCGCGGGGTATCGGGTAATTGCCGTCGCTCCGATAGACGAATTTACGCCGCGGCTCGCCGCGCTTGGCATAGAGCACCAGCCGATCGAAATGCAGAACTCAGGCATTTCGCCAGTCGAAGACTCGCTGTTGTTCGCTCGCTATCTCGGCCTGCTGCGCAGAATCAGGCCGGTTGTATTCCTGGGCTTCACCATCAAGCCCAACATTTACGGCTCGCTGGCCGCGCATTGGCTTGGGATCAGGGTGATCAACAATGTCAGTGGGCTGGGCACGGCATTCATCAAGAATGGGATGCTGACACGGATCGCCACCGCACTTTACACGCTGGCGTTCCGGCGGTCGGAGGTGGTGTTCTTCCAGAACACTGACGATCTGAACCAGTTCGTTGAGGGCAAGATGGTGCGGCCGGACCAGGCGCGCTTGGTCCCCGGGTCGGGCCTCGACCTGGCTCGCTTCCAACCCGCCAGGTCAAAACCTGAAGCCCGGGACGATTTCCGGTTCCTGCTGATCGCGCGACTGCTGTGGGACAAAGGGGTGCGGGAATATGTCGACGCCGCGCGGGCCATCAGGGCGATCGAGCCGAAAATACGCTGCCAAGTCCTCGGCTTTGTCGATGTCGATAATCGGACCGCGGTCCCGCGCGCGGCTCTGGACAATTGGGTCGGGGAAGGCTGGATCGACTATCTGGGCTCGACCGACGACGTGCGGCCGTTCATCGAACAAGCCGATTGTGTCGTGCTGCCGTCCTATCGCGAGGGCCTCCCCCGGACTTTGGTGGAAGGGTCCGCCATGGGCAAGCCGCTGGTCGCGACCGACGTTCCCGGCGTGCGAGCCGTCGTCGAGGACGGCGTGACGGGATATTTGTGCCAGGTTCGGAGCGCTCGGTCGCTGGCCGATGCCATGCTAAGGATGGTTCGGCTGTCACCCTTGGAAAGGCAACAAATGGGAGCCGCGGGCCGCCGCAAGGTCGAGCGCGAGTTCAGCCAGGCGATTGTAATCAAAAGATACCTTGCCGCGTTGGCGGGAGAAAATTCCTAGTCTCGGCGTGCCGAAGCGTTGTCCGAAGCGTTGCAACCGGATGGAGACATAAAAGTCATTAGTGGCGTGTGCTGGCAACAAGGAAAGACATGACGTTTCTAAGCAAGGTTCGTGACGCATTCTCCGGGAGTCCGGGGCCGGCCGGGCCGGATGGTTATCGCGCTTATGCGATCGGCGACATCCATGGTCGCCTCGACCTGCTGGAAATCCTGCTGGCCAAGATCGAGGCCGACATCGTTTCGCGCCCACGATCCGAGAATTTCATCGTCTTCCTTGGGGACCTTATCGATCGGGGGCCGGATTCGGCAGCCGTCGTCGAACGCCTCCGAACCTACGGGCCCGGGGACGCGACGACGGTTTTTCTCAGCGGCAATCATGAGGAGGTGATGCTGCGCATCCTTGCGGGGGAGCGCGGCGGGTTGTTGGCCGACTGGCTCAAATTCGGCGGCGCGGAATGCCTGGCAAGCTATGGCCTCGATCCGACCGCCTTGGCTACAAAGGGTGAAGCCGCAGCACTCAAGGCTATCAAGGCCGCGATACCCAAGACCCATGCGGAATTCCTCGCCTCGTTCGCTGACACCTTCCGCTTTGGCGACTATCTTTTCGTCCACGCAGGCATCCGCCCTGGCCTCGGGATCGCTGATCAGAGTCAGGCGGATCTCCGATGGATTCGTGAGCCGTTCCTTCAGGAAGACACGGATCATGGATTTGTCGTCGTCCATGGCCACACAATCTCATCCACAGTGGAGGAAAGACCTAATCGCATTGGACTGGACACGGGAGCCTATCGTACCGGGGTGCTGACAGCGCTATCGGTAGAGGGGAACGAGCGAAAATTTCTCGACACGGCACCAGATTGATGCGGAGGCGTTACGGGGGTTAGGCCGTTCTGGATAAGGTTTGTTCCAATTTGAGGGGTTTAAGCGTGCTCAGCTTTCCGTCGGTAGCATTCACGCGGACGATTGCGCTGGTCTTCACTCTTTGCGCGGCGCTTGTAATCGCGGGCTGTGGCGACAGCCGCGGCGGGCCAATCCCCTATGGGGTGCAGACTTTTGGGGTGCCCGATGAGCCGACCGTGGTTCCGCTCGGTGCTGGCTACAAGATCGCGCCGATGGACACTTTGGCGATCAAGGTATTCAAAATGCCGGACCTGTCCGGCGATTATGAGGTCGACTTGACCGGCCAAATTTCGATGCCGCTGATCGGCCAAATTTCGGCGACCGACGTGACCACTGCCCAGCTTGACCAGCGGCTGAGCGAAAAGCTTGGCGAGAAATATCTTGAACATCCCGATGTCAGCGTCGCGATCAAGTCGTCGAGCCGCCGGAGCGTCACGGTCGACGGAGCGGTCAACCGAGCCGGGTCTTTCCCGGTCAATGGACCGCTGACCCTGATGCAGGCTGTCGCCGCCGCCGGCGGAACCGCGCCCGATGCCAATGCGCGCCGGGTCGCGGTTTTTCGCCAGATCAATGGCAAGCGGCAGGCGGCGGCATTCGACCTTGCCAGCATCCGCCGTGGCGAGATGGAGGATCCTCAGGTCTACGCCGGCGACATCGTTGTCATCGACGGCTCCTCGGTCAAAGCGCTGCAGAGACAGCTGCTGAGCGCCATCCCGGTCCTTTCGGTTTTCGGTCCGCTGTGATGACGGCCGCCTGATGAATAATGACGTCACCCGCACGGGGAGTGAGCCGCCATGGGCGCTCGCGAATTATGCGCCCGGCGTACCCCATGCCGAAGAGCGGGCCTACTCGCCCGGCGCCGACCTCAACCTCGCCGCGCTGCTGCGTATCGTCAGCGAGTGGCGCTGGTTGATCCTGGGGGCGGTTGCCTTGGGCTTCGCCGGCGCCGTCATCCTGACCTTGCTGACCACCCCGCTTTACCGGGCGAGCGCGACGCTTGAGGCCAATCCTCCGTCGGTCGAGATCCTGGACGAGCAGGCCAAGGAACGGGCGGCCGGGCCGAGTACCTATGACTTCATCGCCACCCAGGTCGGCCTGCTGCAGAGCCGGGCCCTGGCCCAGCGCGTCGCCCAGGACCTCAACCTTGCGTCCAACGACGACTTCGTCGGCAAAGGAGGCGATGCCGCCACCCGGTTAAAGACCGCGGCCTCGCGAGTCGCCGGGGGCTTGACCGTCAAAGCGCCCGAAGAAGGGCAGCTGATCAGCATCAGCTATGTTTCGGAATCCCCTCAACTCGCGGCCCAGATCGTCAACGGGATTGCTGATAGTTTCATCAAATCGAACCTCGAGCGGCGCTATGAAGCCTCATCCTACGCCCGCAACTTCCTCGAGAAGCAAATCGCCAAAACCCGCGCTGACCTTGAGCGGTCGGAGCGCCAGCTAGTCGCTTATGCTCAGGCTCAGGGAATCATCAACACCAGTGTAGGCGAGGATGGGAAGCCGGCCGGCGACACCAACTCGCTGCAGGGCGAATCCCTGATCGCGTTGAACCGGGCGTTAGCCGACGCGACCGCCAGGCGGGTGGCGACGGAAGGCGCTTACCGGCAAGGGGTCGCCGTTGGAGCGACTGCCGACGTCACCGCAAGCACGCAGGCACTGCGGCAGTCCCGGGCAGCACTGGAAGCTGAGTATCAGGACAAACGCACGCTGATGAAGCCCGATCATCCTGACATGCTCAGCCTGCGCTCGCGAATCGATGAGCTTAACCGTCAGATCAACCAGGAGACTTCCCAGGCTTCGTCGGGCCGTTCGAACACACTTCTGGCAGACTTTCGCGGTGCACTTGCCGCCGAGAGCGCGCTTCGAAGCCGAGTCGCGGGATTGAAGGGGTCGGTCCTCAACCTGCGCGGGCGCAGTATTCAATACACCATCCTGCAGCGCGAGGTGGACACCAACCGAGCACTCTACGACGCGCTTCTGCAGCGTTACAAAGAAATTGGCGTGGCCGGCGGAATCGGCACCAACCTCATTTCGGTGGTCGACCGCGGCGAGGTGCCGGGCAGTCCTTATGCGCCCAAGCTCTTGCTCAATGTCCTCGCTGGCCTGGCCCTCGGCCTAATCGCTGGCATGGGCGCCGCAATCGTCCTCGAATTCGTCAACGATACGATCAAGACGCGTGACGACGTCCGCAACAAGCTTGGGCTTGCCTGTCTCGGCGCCATTCCCAAACGGACCGGGCCGGGGTCGTTCATAGAGGACCTCAAGGATCCCACGTCGGCGGTGTCCGAAGCCTATTCGGCGGTGCTCGCCTCGCTCCGCTTCAGCACCGACGCTGGGCCGCCCAAGACGCTACTGATCACCAGCACGCGCGAGGCGGAAGGCAAATCTTCAACCGCTTTGGCCTTGGCCGAAAATTTCGCCAGGCTGGGCAAGTCGGTCTTGTTGATCGATGCCGACTTGCGCAAGCCGACCTTCAAGGCCGCGACCAACAAGCAGGGACTGACCAAGTTGCTGACGACCGAGGAGCCGGTCCGGGACAACGTCGTCATGACGCAATATGAGAATTTGTGGCTGATGCCGTGCGGACCAATTCCTCCCAACCCGGCCGATTTGCTGGCGACGTCGCGATTCCAGTCAGTCCTTGCCGACGCGGCCGAGCATTTCGATTTTGTGATCGTCGATTCGCCGCCGGTGCTCGGGTTGGCCGACGCGCCGCTGCTGGCGACCGCCTGCAACGGCACGCTGATTGTCGTGGAAAGCGGCAAGACGCGGACCAAGGCGGTCGTCGCCGCGATCAACCGGCTCGAAGCCCCGGGGGCCTACATCGTCGGTGCCGTGCTGACCAAATCGGTCGAACGGACCAGCGGCTATGGCTATGGTTACGAGTCATACAAATATGGCGCGGTCGGGGACGATCACCACGAAATCCTGATGATCCCGCATCAGACCGACGCTTGACCTGTCGAACGCAAAGCCGGACTGATTAGGTGCTGGGACGGGCCATTGTCGTCGGCGGGCTGGCGCTCCTCGCTGCATGGCAAGTCACCAGGACCGCCCTGGTTGCCGCGTTTATTGAGCAAAGGCCGGAAATCGCCGCGCGAGCATGGAACGGCCACCCGCAGGTCAATCTCGCGCTGGCCATGGCTGAAATCGGCCAGGCGGCCGCCGGCGGGAAAAGGACGGTTCCTCCCACGGCGACGCGCCGCATGGAACTCGCATCCAGCCGCGATCCGCTCGCGGCCACGCCTTTCTTGATCCAGGGTACGATCGCCAAAACCGAGGGCCGCGAAGCTGCCGCCGAGAATTTGTTCGCCGAGGCCGAGCGGCGCGATCCCCGTTTGGCGGCGGCGCGCTATTTCCTCGCCGAACGCTACCTTTCGTCAGGCAGGGCGGACCTGGGGCTAAATGAAATGTCGGCGCTCGTCCGCCTGGTGCCGGGAGGTTCGCAATTGGTCGCTCCGGGGCTGGCCAAATATGCGCTGACACCGAGTGCGGCGCCCCATTTACGCAAGATGTTTGCCGCAAATCGCGGGGTTGGCGATCTCGTCCTGACCGAACTCGCTGCCGACGCCGGAAATGCCGGACTGATCATGCAGCTCGCCGAGCCAGGCCTATCTGCCGAAGATGCGCCGCCAGCCTGGCAGGGAAGGCTATTGAATGCGTTGATCGAACGAGGCGATTACGGTCGTGCTCATCTCTTATGGAGCAGATTCAGCGGGATTCGCGGGGCCAGCTCGCCGGGCCCGGTCAACGAGGCCTTTGCCAAGATCGGTGCCCCGCCGCCGTTCAATTGGACGTTTGGATCGGGCAGCTTTGGACTCGCGGAGCCGTCGTCAGGAGGGGAACTCAAGGTCATATTTTACGGCCGCGACGATGGCGAATTGGCTAGCCAGCTGCTCGTTCTGCCCCCGGGACAATATCGGATCGGGATGGTTGCTTCGAGTGACGCCAACGGAGACAGCGGCCTTGAATGGTCGGTCACTTGCCTTCCTGGCAAAGCAAAGGTGACTGGCGTTTCCCTTAAGAATGCGACGGCTGCGGGTGCGAGGTTGGGCGAGACATTCACGGTCCCATCTCAGGGTTGCGCCGCACAATGGCTGAAATTGGTCGGCAAGGCCGGCGAGGTGGCCAAGTCGGAGCAGGCGACCATCGCTGGATTCGACCTTTCGCCGGCAGGCGCGCGATGATCGGGACGCTTCGCCTGAGCGTAATTCCCTTGTTCCTGATGCTGTGCATTTTCCTCGGCGGCAGCACGCGGGGCGTGTGGGCGAATATGATTCTGCAGCTACTCGCGATCGCGATCATCGCATGGGCTGCCCTGACATCTCGCCCGGCGCAGCGATCAAGGTCCGAATATGGACTGGCCGCATTGGCGGGCCTGACGCTGCTGCTGATCGCGATCCAGCTCGTACCGTTGCCGCCGGCGATCTGGACCGCCTTTCCGGGGAGAGGGTTTGTAGCAAAAGGCTTTGAGCTATTGGGGCAGCCGCTTCCCTGGTTGCCGATTTCGCTGTCTCCCTATCAAAGCATCTCTTCGGCGCTTTGGCTGCTGCCCCCGTTTGCCATTCTCGCCGGAATGTTGCGGCTCGGCGCATGCCGGACGAGTTGGCTGGCGGGCGCCTTATGCTTCGCAGCCTTTGTCGCGGTGCTGGTCGGAACACTGCAGGTCGCCGGCGGCGATACGGGTTCCTCATCTTGGTATTTCTACGAATTTTCGAATTTTGGTCAGGCGACCGGCTTCTTTGCCAACAGTAACCACATGGCGACGTTACTGATCGTCACCATTCCGTTCCTCACGGCGCTGTTTGGATCGCGGCGAAGTCGCGCCAAATCGACCCAGGCGTCGGTCAGCAAGACCGTCATATTAGCGGGCGGGCTAGTCGTGATCCTGCTCGGCCTCGCCCTCAATGGATCGCTTGCCGGCTGGGGCTTGGGCGTGCCGGTGGTCGCGGCAACGGCCTTGCTGGGTGTACCCTTGAAGCGCAATTGGGCGCGCTGGTCGATGGCGGGCGTGGCCTTGCTCGGCGCCGCCGCGCTGGCTTTCATGTTCAGCAGCCCTTTACAAGGCAATGTGGCAACAGGCGTCAGCCAGTCCGTTGAAACCCGGGCCACGATTTTCAAAAAGAGCCTCGCGGCCGCGCGCGACTTCGCGCCTTTGGGGTCGGGTTTGGGGACCTTCGCCAACATCTACCCGCGCTACGAGGATCCGGCATCGGTCGACTCCACCTACGTCAATCATGCCCATAGTGATTTCATCGAAATCGTCCTCGAAACCGGCATTCCGGGGCTGGTTCTCATGCTGCTTTTTCTGCTCTGGTGGGTCCGGCGGCTCGCGGCGATCTGGCGATCGCCGACGGTCGATCGCTATGCCCGGGCGGCGACGATCGCATCGGCGGCGATCCTCGCGCACAGTGCCGTCGATTACCCGCTTCGAACGAGCGCGATTTGCGCAATTTTCGCGATGTGCGTCGCCCTTATGGCGCAGCCGCGGCGGGGGATGCGCATGGAGCCCGCCAAAGGCGAGCAAAAAGCGCGGCATTTGTCGGTAGGCTGAAGTTGCCGGTAGGCTGGATGGCGCTCCCATTGCGAAGGCTCCGAATCTGACCAGCATCATCCCGGAATTCACGCTCGCGGCAGCCTGCTGCCGATGGCCGCCATCGGCCGAGCGGGATGAGATTGTGACTGCCGCCGCGGCCGCGGGGATTGATTGGCCGCGATTTGCCGCGGTGGTTGAACGTCATCGCGTGGCGGGGCTTGTTTGGCACGCCTTGGTCCGGGCGAAAGCCAAAGTTCCTCCCGAGGTTCGCAAAACACTTTCCGCTGCGGCTTCCGCAATCGCCATGCAGAATCTCGAGCTGGCCGCGGCGTCAATTCGCCTGAAGCGCGACCTCGACGCAGCGGGCATTCCAGTCCTGTTCCTGAAGGGTGTGACTTTGGGCCAGCTTGCGTACGGCGACGTTGCTCTGAAAATGGGCTGGGACATCGACATTCTGATCCCGCCGGAGCGTCTCGACGACACCGCGGCGGTCCTCGAACGCGCGGACTTCCACCTTACCAGCCCAGCGCTTCCGCCCGGCCGTGCCCGGCTGGTTGACTGGCATGGAGTCTGGAAAGAGTCGGTCTGGCGCGATGCTGCCGGCGCTCACGTAGAGCTCCATACGAGGCTGGCCGACAATCCGGCCTTGATTCCCGAGATCGACTGCAAGTCGCCGCGGCAGGACGTAGACGTAGTGGGGCATATACTGCCGACCTTGCGGACAGAGGATTTGTTCGCTTATCTATGCGTGCACGGCGCCTCGAGCAGCTGGTTCCGGCTCAAATGGATCGCCGATCTGGCCGCGCTCATCAGTCCCTGCGCGGACAGCGAGATTGATCGGCTATACCGGGCGTCCCAGCGCTTGGGCGCGGGACGCGCGGCGGCGCAGGCGCTGCTCCTTGCAGGTCATCTCTTCGACACCAAAGTCTCGATGGAGCTGGCCGAGGAATTGAGGTCGGATCGCATCAACCGCTGGCTTTTCGCGGGGGCGCTGAGGAAAATGGCTGGGCGCTCGGTCGCCGCGGAATTGCACGCCACGCGGTTTGGAACGGCGACGATCCATTTGATGCAGCTCGGGCTGCTTCCCGGCTGGCGATACAAATTTTCCGAGATCAAGCGTCAGACCGCCGCGCCCGAAGATATCCTCGAATGGCGGTTGCCGGCGGCGTTGCATTTCCTTTATCCAATCCTGCGCCTTTTGCGGCGGGCCCGTGCGGGCCCTTGAACAAATTGCCGGCATGGGGCGTTGAGCAGCAGGGCTTGAACACCCAAAAAGCTACTGTTATGTTTGACTTACTGACCAGCGAGAGGTGAGCAGATGAAAAAAGTCACAAGCGAGAGCAACCTTCTCATCTGGTCCAAGCCTGAACTGCGCCGCATCGACGCCGGCTCGGCCGAGACGACCAAAAAGACTGGAGTCGCCGACGGGGGCACCAGCCCCAGCGCAACGAATTTCTCCTGATTATTTGGTTGAGAGGCGCGCTAAAAGGTCGGTCGGGATGAAGCCGTCACGACCGGCGATTTGAGTTGTCCGACCATCATTTTCACTAAGCCATTTATGTGACTGCGATTGCCGGCTATTTGAGTCTTGGGGGAAGTCTTCGCCCTGCGATCGCCTGCGCGGAGATGGTAGCGGCTCAGCACGCGATCGGGCCACATGATCAAGCCGTGCGCTCCGCGGGCCACGTCGCGTTTGGACGCAGTCTCTTCAAAACATTGCCCGAAGACTTGTTCGATCGCCAGCCGTTAGCCGGCGCCGGTGGCCGCTTTCTGCTCGTCGCCGACGTTCGCCTCGACAACAGGAGCGAGCTTTCGGATCAACTTGGATTTGCGCATGATGAACAGCGTAGGCTGAGCGACGCCGATTTGCTTTTGTCCGCGTGGGAAAAGTGGGCCGAAGGCGCTCTGGATCATATGCTGGGCGATTTCGTTTTTGCCATCTGGGAGTCCGATCGCGAACAACTGACTCTGGTTCGAAGTGCACTGTCGATGAAGCCGCTATTTTATCATATCGGCAGCGATTTCATCGCCTTTGCCTCTCAGCCGTCCGGCCTTCACGCGCTTGAGTCGAACCCGAAATCGCTGAATCGCAACCGCGCCGCCTTATTTGCGGCGGGCGCGTGGCCGATCGGGCCGTCCACGATTTTCCGTGGGATAAGCCGTGTCGAACAGGGTCATCTTGTCCGCTTCAAGGGCTTGAATGCTAAACCCTCGCGTTACTGGGAGATTGACCGCCAGCCTTCGAATTTTCGCAATCCTCATGACTATGTCGAAGCCTTTCGTGAGCATGTCGACCGCGCTGTCGCCGCCCAACTTCGCCGTGCCGGCGGAAGCGTTGCCTGTCACCTGAGCGGGGGACGAGACAGCAGTGCCGTCGCCGGGACCGCCGCCCGACTCCTGGCGGCAAAAGGCGAGCGAGTGCGGGCCTACACCAGCGCCCCGCGCGCCGGATATGCCGGCCCGACCATCGCCAACTATATGGCGGATGAGAGCCTATTGGCAGCGGCAACGGCCCACATGCATCCGAATACGGAGCATTTCATTTGCCGGCCCCAGGGCCCCTTGGACTTTGCCAATCTAGGACAAGCTCATCGGCTCAATCCCAACCCGATGGGGCATCTCTCCAATTTTTCCTGGTGGGATCAGATTGGGCGAACGGCAGCCGGCAGCGGGGCATCGATCTTGCTGATCGGTCAGGTCGGCAACCTTGCGTTGAGCGCCGGCGGTGAAGCCCATTTGACGGATCTCCTGCGCGAGCGCGGTCTAGCGTCATGGTGGCGCGCCGCACGCGGCCGAGCGCGCTCATCACCTTGGGGCTGGCCGGCAATTCTGAACTGCTCGTTAGGGCCCTTATTGCCGCGCCGATTTCATGCTCTGCTCATGCGGGCCACGGGAAGGAACCCGTCTTCGTTCGATGTCCCTTTTCTTCGTCCGCCTTACCGCGAACAGGCGGAGGCCGAGCTTGAATCGGAATTTCATGAAAGTCGGCCCCCGCGAGATTTTTTCGATTTCCGCCGGGAAATGCTCTTTGGGCAGGATAATTCCGGCCAGTTGTCGTTGGTGCGCTTCGGGATCGATGAGCGCGATCCAACGGCGGACCGTCGCTTGGTTGAGTTCTGCTTTTCACTGCCGATCGAAGCCCTGATTTCCGCCGATCGGGCTCGACCATTGTTCGAGCACGCGATGTCGGACCGGATCGCTCTGCAAGTGCTTTCATCGCAACAGCGGGGCTACCAAACCGCGGACTGGCATGAGATCATCACAAAGGGCGCGGTCACTGAGAGGTTCAACCGTTACAAGCAGCATGAGGTTGTGAGTGATTTGATCGACATCGACTATGTTCAGGGTGTGATCGATCGCTGGCCGACCCAAGGGTGGGGGGATCGCAATGTCATGTCGCTTTACAGGAATGACGTTCTCGGCGTGCTCTCCCTAGCCGACTTCATTGTTGTCAATTTCTAGGATCTGTTGGGCCGCCGATGACCGATGAGGCTCAAAATAGATATCGGATTTTCGGTCTCTCGGTTCAGTCTGAGATTGCACTTCCGGAATTGGTCGCGGTGGATGAGACCAATGCCCCGGATGTTTTCATCCGCATTTCCGAGCGCGAGGCAGGACCGCCAACAGATTTCCAGATGACCGCATCTGGAAGTAAGCTCGTATTGAGTGTGCCGGGCATTGCGACCTTTGAGATGAGCGAGGGCGCGTCGATCACTGTCGCTCCGCAAGCCATTGCCTCGCTTCGCGACGTGCGCCTGTTTCTGCTAGGCTCGGCCTTCGCAGCAATTCTTCATCAACGCGGGCTCCTGCCACTTCATTCCAACGCTATTGAGGTCGACGGCAAGGCAATTGCCTTCCTCGGGCATTCCGGTGCGGGAAAGTCGACCCTCGCCGCCTGGTTTCACGACCGTGGGCATGGATTGCTATCCGATGATGTTTGCGTTGTCGGTGTCGATGAGAATGGACGCGGGATTGCCCATGGAGGGGTTCCGCGCGTGCGGCTGTGGAGAGACGCGCTCGAAGCGAGTGGTCGCTCGGCCGAAAGTGAGGAGCGCGCTACCGATGAGTGGGAAAAATATAATGTCCGGGCCGATCACTCGGCGATCCGGCTCGATGCAATGCTGAGTCATATCTATGTGTTCGCGGACGGCGCCTCCGAAGCCGGCACCGTCGTCAGCCGCTTGTCGGGTTCTCGCGCCGTCCAGGCGCTCGTCGAGAACACTTACCGGGGTAAGTATGTGAAATTGTTGGGCATGACGCAGCGGCATTTCGACCAATGCGTCAGCCTCGCGCAGAACCTTGCAATCTTCGAGGTGCGGCGGCCTTGGAGTCTGGAGATGCTGGATCAGGTCGGTGGCTCGCTCGAAGCGCATGCCAAGTCATTCATTGCCGAACAGGCGCTATCGAATGCCCACTAGGCCTTCCTGGGACAGCGTCGTGAGAAGCGATTCCACGTCGGAGCGGCAGGTTTCGGAATCGACATCATAGATGTCCTGAAGCGTCCCGCAGATTTCCTCAATCGAGCGCGGCTCGTCGATCATTGTCCATACCGTGGAGGCAATGCTATCCATTCCATAGCACTGGCCCTTGTTGATGTTGAGGGCGACGAATTCCCCTTCAACCTCGGAGAAAATCGCGTCGGGCGAACGGAAGTATAGGGTCATAAGCTCGATCCATTGTTCTCGTTGATGCTCGTCGACTGCAAGAAGCTGTTTTCGTAATCGTTTCGGAAATACTTCTCCAAATAGACACTTAGCGCAAAGGCACGAAGTTTGATCTTCGCTTTCCCGATCCTCCCGGCATCATCTTCGACTGGCCGGAAAGCTACCGAAGCGCGGGCTTCGGGTATCGTCATTCCCTTTGGCAAGATATCCACGAGATCGCCCAAAAGACTTTGGGCATTGCTCACCTTGTCGAGGCACTGTTCAAGCGAGCGTTCGCCCGCGTCGAGCGACTGCAGCAACCGGCACCTATAGTTGCGGCACGGGCTCGGGCGATCCGCATAGACGGTGCAACAGCGGTCCTTGAGCAGGTGGCATGGCAGCTCAAATTGGACACCCTTTTCGGATTGGGTGACCTTCATCCCAAGGCCCAGGGCCAAAGCCGCTTCTTGCGGAAGAAGCGCCGCAGCATCGTGCAAGGCGCCATTGCAGCACAA
The DNA here is from genome assembly GCA_035318245.1 of Sphingomicrobium sp. Classification (GTDB taxonomy): domain Bacteria; phylum Pseudomonadota; class Alphaproteobacteria; order Sphingomonadales; family Sphingomonadaceae; genus Sphingomicrobium. The sequence continues at coordinate 17,548 of DATHFE010000091.1, forward strand.
GCCGCAGGCCATGCACAGCTGCGACGCTCGCTCGGGAAGGATTTGGTCCGCCGTCATTTCTCTCGTTTGCCGATCAATGGCTTAAATGGCTAGGGTCGAAGGCGATGAGCCTTGTGACCATTCTTAACCGCGTCCAGCGAACCAGCTGGGGCGAGCGGCTGATCCTCGCCGAGGCGGTGGGTGCGCTAGCTATCGCTGCGCTCGCCATCCGATTGGTCCCGTTCAAATGGCTGGCGGCTGCAGCCGGATCGGTGGGGCAGGGGAAAGAATGCGATGCCCGGGACTCTCTCGTCGAAAGAGTCCGCTGGGCGGTCAAGGCGACGGCTCCGCATTTGCCGTGGAAAATCCTCTGCTTTCAGGAAGGCCTCGCGCTCCATTCCATGCTTCGGCGGCGAGGCATTGCCAGCTATCTCCATTATGGTGTCGGTCAGTCCGCTGAACGCGGCCTCAGCGCCCACGTCTGGGTTAGCGTCAATGGCAAGATACTGATCGGCGAAAGGGAGGCGGGCGACCACGCGTGCCTGGCTACCTTCCCGGCGATAGTCGATCGCCCATGACGAATGTAAAGCAAGAAACCCGCCCATTCCGATTCTTCATCGGGGATTTCCTCCGCTATGCCGGGCGTCAGGGCTGGGTGCTTGGCGTCTACCTCGTGTTCGGTGCTCTGGTGGAGGGCATTGGCGTCCTGTTGCTGCTGCCACTGCTCAGCGTCGTCATTGGTTCGGGCACCGGCAATCGCTGGGTTGATGGGATCACTAGTTCGATCGTGGCGTTCGCGCCGGGTGATTCGAAATCTTGGCAACTTGCGTTCGTGCTGGCCTTGTTCGCGCTCTTGATATCATTCCGGGCGTTTATCATCCTCAACCGCGACATTTTAATGGAGCGTCTTCAGACCGGCTTCGTCGAAGCGCTGCGGCTCTCGATCGTCAGCGCGCTCGCCAATTCCAGATGGGACATCGTGGCACGGCTCAAGCACGGCCGAATCACGCATATTCTTGGCCAAGACGTAGATGAGTGCGGCAATGCCGCGTTCCTGATTTTGCGCACAGCGGTCGCGGTTGCGTTGCTCACCGGCCAATGGACGCTGATCTTCATTCTTTCGCCGAAGCTTGCCGGACTGGTGCTGCTGCTTCTGATCGTCGCCGCGCTGGCTCTTCGACCTTTGCTGCGCCGTTCGACTGAACTTGGCAGTGGCCTGGCGGAATCAAACCTTGGCATGATCGTCGAGACCGGTCAGTTCCTTGGCGGCCTCAAGCTCGCCCTTAGCCAGAATCTGCAGCACAGCTTTCTAAAAGAGTTTCGTCGGGTCCGGAACGAGGCAATCTGGCGCCGCATCGCCTTCACCCGCCAGCGGACCACGACCCAACTCATGCTAACCGCCTTTGTCGCGCTCGTCGGCGGGCTGGTGATCTTGATCGGCGTCGGTTTCCTCGACACGCCGCCGGCTGTGCTGTTCGCCTTTCTGTTCGTGCTCGCTCGGCTGAGCGGCCCGGTCGGCCAGATCCAGGCCAGCGCTCAGCAAATCTTTCACAGCCTGCCAACCTATCGCAAGGTCAAGGAGCTGCAGGGCGAGCTGGCGGACCGGACGCCGGCCCGGGAGCACATTGAACAGCAACCTATTAAATGGGATCGGCTTCAGCTCGACGACGTGAGCTTTATCCACGCCGGGACCGAAGGGGCAGGCGTGTCCCACTTCAGTATGGAGATTGCGCCAGGCGAGATGGTCGGCCTCTCGGGTCCCTCGGGCGCCGGCAAGACGACGCTCGCCGATCTGGTTGTCGGCTTATATTCGCCTCAGTCGGGCGCCATTCTGCTAAACGAAAAGCCACTCGGCGGCCCGCCCCTCGGGGCGTGGCGCGCTTCCCTTGGCTATGTCTCCCAGGACCCGTTCCTGTTCCACGACAGCATCCGACGGAACTTGCTGTGGGCGCGGCCGGAGGCCTCCGACGATGACATGTGGGAGGCCCTCGAACTGGCCGACGCCGATCGCCTGGTACGCCAGCTTCCCGCCGGACTCGACTCGGTGGTCGGCGAGCGCGGTGCATTGCTTTCGGGCGGCGAGCGCCAGCGGATCGCTTTGGCTCGCGCGCTGATCCGCAGGCCGTCGTTCCTGTTGCTCGACGAAGCGAGCAGTGCGATCGATCTTGCGAGCGAAAGGCGGATATTGGGGCGATTGCGCGCGCTCTCGCCGCGTCCGGCAATCCTGATCATCGCCCACCGCGGCGAGAGCCTTGGGTTGTGCGACCATGTTATCGAATTGGACGGCGGCAAGCTCTGCATCGGAATCGCGCAATAATGACGATCCGATACGCCGTGCAGCCGTTTGGGCCCGAAATCGTCGAGGCCTACGGCCGGCTTTTTCCTGAATTCGCTGCTGACAAGAATCCCGCCCAACTGAGTTGGCGATTTGAGCGGTCACCGCACGGTCCCGGCCTGTTTGCTGTCGCACATGACGAAGGCGCTGGGCAGATTGTCGGCATGATCGCGCTCGTTGCGACCCGCCTGCGCATCGGGACAGGGGTTAAACCGGCCTATCAGGCGATCGATACCGTCGTTGATCCCAGCTATCGCGGCAAAGGAATGTTCGTAAGCCTGGGCGAGGTGGCACAGAGCAGGGCCAATCACAGCGGTCACCTCCTGTGGGGCTTTCCCAACGCAAACGCCGCGCCCGGCTGGTTCGGCAAGCTCAAATGGCAGAATTTCGGCACCGTACCCTTCATGGTCCGGCCCCTTCGCACCGGTTATTTTCTGAGGAAGCTGCTGCCGTTCCTCGGGCGATTGGACGTGCCGCTCGCGTTTAAACCGTCGTCAGCCGGTGACTACCGGACAATCGAACGATTTGGCGATGAGGCGGATGCGCTGTGGAACGCGTCTCGTGCCCCGGATGGAATTGCTGTCGACCGCGATGCGGCATGGCTCAACTGGCGACTAATAGACAAGCCGGATGCGCCCTATCGGTCGGTCGGCACTTACGATCCAAAAGGCCGACTCGCCGCGCTCGTGTCGAGCTGCACGCTCGACAAGCACGGCGGGCGGGTCTGTTACGTCATGGAGGCGCTGGCTCCCCCGACCTACATCGCCAGCCTGTCCGATCTGATCCGCGCCGAAGTCGCACGGTCGGCCGAACAGGGTGCCGACGTCGCCTTGGCCTGGTGCCCCAAAGGGAGCCCGAACCGGGCCGCTTATCGACGCGCAGGATTCCTTCCACTGCCCGAAAGCTTGCGGCCGGTCGAAATCCATTTCGGGGCTCGCTCGCTCGCGTCAGGCACTTGTCCGGCGGTCGAGGATGGGTCGAAATGGTACCTCAGCTATCTCGATTCGGATACCGTCTAGACTGTGACCGCGCGCTTCATTCTGAGCCTCGATTGCGAGGGGAAATGGGGGGTCGCCGACGTCCTCACTCCAGTCGAACATGCGACATTGTCGACCAAGCGGCTGGTTGATGCGTACGGTAAGATTCTAGCGCTGCTCGATGAGTTCGACGTTCCTGCAACCTTTGCTTTCGTCGGTCTGTTCGGAGAGAGTCAGACAAGCTTTGCGAGATTAACTCCTGAACTTGAACCGCTCGCAGCGCGCTCGCCATATTACCTCGGTGCGGCACTGCGCGACATCCGCGATGGAAGCCGGGACGGGTGGCATGGCGACTGGGCGATCGAAGCCGTAAAGGGCTCGCGGGCCGCGCACGAGATCGCGCTGCACGGCGTGACTCACGTCCCGTGGGGTTCGGTCGACAGGCAATATTTGAGGGACGAGCTTAAGCTGCTGCCCTTGCTCCAATCGCCAGTGAACCAAGCTGAGACCTTCATATATCCTCGCAACGAAGTTGCGCATATCGACCTGCTCACGGAGATCGGCATGAGGGGATACCGCCTTTCGCGCACCTTCCCATCGCGCGCGGCATCGCTTGCCAGCGAGTTCAACCCTTTCTCGGCGCCTGAGGATGGTCTTCCGGCGAAGGATGGGCTTTGCCGGATCCCGGCCGGCTATTTCGTCAATTGGCGGCACGGCGCGAGGCGACTGGTACCGAGGGCCCTCAGCGACCTGCGCGCGCGGCAAATGCTGCTCCGCGCCGAAAGGGCCAGCCGCGTGGTGCATTACTGGCTTCATCCGGAGAATGTTGCGAGCGCTCCCGATACGCTCAACAATCTACGCGATGTCGTCGCCTTTGCCGCGCGCATGCGCGATGCCGGGCGGTGCGAAATTCTGACACAGAAAGTCTATAGCGGAGCGCAACCCGCCCAATAGGCCACCGTTGATCGAAAGCGCTGGGTCATTGAATTGACCAGAATGTGGCTGGACGGTTCAGAAGCGCTCATCCATCACCGGCCGCGGAGAAGCCATGCTCGCTTACTGGTTGATGTTGGTGATCTTTGCGACCGGGGCGATCGTGGTGCGAGATCGGCCTGGCGCGCAGTCGCAAAGCCGGCCTGTGTTGTTCCTTGCAGCCGTTTTGCTAACCGCATTTATCGGCCTGCGTTACCAAGTGGGTCCCGACTGGTCGACTTATGTTGACCTCTACAAATATGCGAGCCGTCTCGACCTCGCTGAAGTCATAAGTCACGACGACCCTGGATTCTACGCGCTGATGTGGCTTGGGCGTTGGCTTCACCTCGAAGTCTGGGCGCTGAACCTGTCCTGCGCGGCAATCTTTACCAGCGGACTTTTGGCTTTTGCCCGGCGGCAGCCCAATCCCTGGCTGACGATCGCGGCCGCATTTCCCTACCTCGTCATGGTCGTTGCGATGAGCGGCGTTCGTCAGGCGACGGCGATCGGCTTCATTTTCCTCGGCCTCGCGGCGTTCCTGGATAAGAAGCTCTATCGCTTCATGTTCTGGGTGATGTGCGCGTCGCTTTTCCATGCCAGCGCGCTGCTAATGGCGGTGGTGGTCGGCCTGTCCTACACTCGCAACCGCCTTCAATCGATTGTACTTCTGTGCATCGCGACCTATCCAGCCTACTATATTCTTTCCGCTTCATTTGAAGTTTATATCCATCGTTATGCTGACGAAAGCCTTCAATCGGAGGGAACGATTTACAGGGTAATGATGAATTTCGTACCTGCAGTATACCTGTTATTTAACTTGAATAAATTTACAGTCGAGAGGCACGAACAAGTTCTATGGAGAAACCTGGCGTTTGTCGCGATAGTTTGCGTTCCGCTTATGCTATTTGTTCCATCGTCTACCGCGCTTGATCGAATAAGCTTGTACGTTATTCCGCTGCAGATTTATGCTCTATCAAGAATTCCAACGATTATCTCTTCAAATTCACGAGAATACCTTCTCAGCATGACCGGTCTTTTGATATTTTTAGGAATGGTCATGTTTGTTTATCTTCAATTTTCTGTGCATGGAAAATATTATATCCCTTATCGATTGTATCCTCTCTTCTGACGGAGGGTCGCAAGATTGGGGGCATGGCAGGTGCTGCGCAAACCGCAGTCAAGGGTTCGAGAAAGGGTTCGATGAAGGGCATCATTCTTGCCGGCGGAAGCGGAAGCCGTCTCTATCCGGCGACCCTTGCGGTCTCCAAGCAGCTTCTGCCAATCTTCGATAAGCCGATGATCTATTATCCGCTCGGTGTCCTGATGCTGAGCGGAATCCGCGAGATTTTGATTATCTCCACGCCGTCCGACCTACCGCGGTTCGAGGCATTGCTCGGCGATGGCACGGCATTTGGCGTGTCGCTGTCCTACGAGGTCCAAAGCCGGCCGAACGGGCTGGCGGACGCGTTCATCGTCGGCCGTGAATTTGTCGGATCGAGTGCAGTCGCGATGATCCTTGGCGACAATATCTTCTATGGCGCCGGCCTGCCGGAATTGTGCCGCGAGGCGGCGCGGCAGGAGTCGGGCGCGACCATATTCGCTTATGCGGTCGACGATCCCGAGCGGTACGGTGTCGTTTCTTTCGACAAGGAGACGCGGCGCGCGCTGTCCATCGAGGAGAAACCCTCGGCGCCCAAATCCAACTGGGCGGTAACCGGGCTCTATTTCTACGACAATGACGTGCTCGACATCGCGGCCTCGATCAAACCGTCGGCCCGGGGAGAGCTTGAGATCACCGACGTCAACCGGGCCTATCTCGAGCGCGGGACCTTGCGCGTCAGCCGTCTTGGCCGCGGCTTCGCCTGGCTCGACACCGGAACGCACGACAGCCTTCATGACGCATCGTCATTCGTCCGGACTATCGAGCGTCGCCAGGGCTTCAAGATCATGTGCCTCGAGGAAATCGGGCTGGAGCTCGGCTATTTGACCGCCGACGCGGTCCTGGCGCGGGCGGGAATGCTCGGCGAGACCGACTATGCGCAATATCTGCGCCGGCGGGTCGCGGATTTCCGCGATGCTTGAAGTGCGGCCGCTGGGGCTGGAAGGCGTGCTCGAGATCCGCCCACTCAGGCTCGGGGACCCGCGCGGCTTCTTCTCGGAAGTGTGGAGCGCCGAGCGGATGGCCGAGGCGGGCTTGGACGTGGATTTCGTCCAGGACAATCATTCATCGTCGGTGGCGAAGGGGGTACTGCGCGGACTGCATTTCCAAGTGCCGCCGGCGGCCCAGCATAAGTTGATCCGGGTGTCCCGCGGCGCGGTGTTCGACGTCGCGGTGGATATCCGGCGGGGCTCTGCGACCTTCGGTCAGTGGGCCAGCACAATCCTGTCCGCCGAGCAGTGGAACCAATTGCTGGTCCCGCCCGGTTTTGCCCATGGGTTCCTGACGCTCGAGGAGGAAACCGAAGTGCAATATAAGGTCAGCGCGCCTTATCGGCAGGAACTGGACCGCGCGATCCGTTTCGACGATCCCGCGATCGGCATCGAATGGCCGATCGCGGCGGACCGGATCCTCCTGTCCGACAAGGATCGCGTGGCGCCATTGCTTTCCGCCGTCGAGACCGGATTCTAGGCTGGATGGCCAAGCAGCGCATTCTCGTCACGGGCGGCGCCGGGTTTATCGGCAGCGCCGTGTGCCGCTATCTGGTCGGCAGCGGCCGCTACCAGATCGTCAATATCGACAAGCTGACCTATTGCGGAAACCCGGAGTCCCTGCGCGAAATCGCGGAATCACCCGATTATCAATTCTTTCAGGCCGACATTTGCGATCAGCCCGCAATGTTGGCCATCCTGCGTAACGAGCGGATCGACAAGGTCCTGCACCTCGCCGCGGAAAGTCATGTCGACCGGTCGATCGACGGGCCGGCCGTGTTCCTTGAAACCAACATCCTCGGGACGTTCAGCCTGCTTGAGGCTTCGCTCGCATATTGGCTTGGGCTGGACGCCGTCGCGAGGGAGAGCTTCCGCTTTCATCACGTCTCGACCGACGAAGTCTTCGGCGACCTCCCGTTCGACGAGGGTATTTTCACGGAAGCAACGCCTTACGCGCCATCGTCACCTTATTCGGCCTCCAAGGCATCGTCCGACCATCTCGTCCGCGCCTGGCACGGGACCTACGGCCTGCCGACGGTCATTTCGAACTGCTCGAACAATTACGGGCCCTACCACTTTCCGGAGAAACTGATTCCCCTGGCCATCATCAACGGTCTCGAAGGCAAGCCGCTGCCGGTATACGGCAAGGGGGCCAACGTGCGTGATTGGCTGTTCGTCGATGACCACGCCCGCGCGCTCGATCTGATTTTGGCGCGGGGAAGGGCCGGGGAGAGCTACAACATCGGCGGCCGCGCCGAGCGCTCCAATCTTGAAGTGGTGCAGACAATCTGCGACCTGCTCGATGCAAAGAGGCCGGCGACGACAAGCCGGCGAGAGTTGATTCAGTTTGTCGACGATCGCCCGGGCCATGACCGCCGTTATGCGATCGATCCGTCCAAAATCGAACGCGAGCTTGGCTGGCGCGCGGTCGAGAGCTTCGAAACGGGTCTGGACAAGACCGTCGACTGGTATCTTGCCAACGAATGGTGGTGGCGGCCGATCCGCGACGCGAAATATGCCGGCAACCGGCTAGGGACCGCCGCGTGAAGATATTGGTGACCGGTCGCAATGGCCAAATCGTCAGAAGCCTGGTCGAACGTTCGGCAACTATGCCGGGGCTCGAAATCATCGCGCTGGGCGGGCCCGAGCTCGACCTGGAGCAGCCGGAGTCGCTGGCCGCGCCGATCCGCGCGATCGGCCCGAATGTCATCGTCAACGCCGCCGCCTACACCGCGGTCGACCAGGCCGAGGAAGAACCGGAGCTGGCGCGCATCGTTAACGCAGAGGCAGCCGGATCAATCGCCGCCGCGGGGCGCGAATGCGGCGCGCGGATCATCCAGATATCGACCGACTATGTCTTCGACGGAAGCGCCGGCGGCGCCTATCGCGAGGATGCGCCAACCAACCCGTTGGGGGTCTATGGGCGGACCAAATGGGAAGGCGAAGAGCGGGTCCGGGCCGAGACGCCCGATCACCTCATCCTGCGGACCGCATGGGTCTACAGCCCATTCGGCAGAAATTTCGTGCGGTCGATGATGCAATTGGCCGAAACCCGCGAAATTGTTCGCGTCGTCGCCGACCAACGCGGCAATCCGACTTCCGCCCTGGATTTCGCCGACGGCCTGATTGCCGTCCTCGAAGCGTGGCGCCAGGGCGATGTCGGACGCGGCCGGACCTACCATCTCGCGGGGACCGGCGTGACGACGTGGGCGGGGCTTGCAGAAGCGGTCTTCGAGGAGTGCCGCGCGCTCGGCCGGCCAGTGGCAAAGGTTGAGCCGATCGCTAGCGCTGATTGGCCTACACGTGCGCCACGGCCGCGCAATTCAGCGCTCGACTGCAGCCGGTTTGAGGCCGACTTCGGATATCGCTCGCCTGCCTGGCAAACATCTCTCGGCGAGGTCGTCGCCAGGGCCGGAAGGGCTTTCGGTGCCTCAGAATATTGACCGGCCGACGGTCGAAGGGTTTGGCCGGGAATGGCAGGCCTACGACCAATCCGCGCTTGCAGAGAAGGAGTATCGAGAGGCTTTCGACGCCTATTTTTCGGTCTTCCCGTGGGATGGGCTTCCTAAAAATGCCGAAGGGTTCGACCTGGGCTGTGGCTCCGGACGCTGGGCGGCGGACGTCATCAATCGCGTCGGTATTTTGCATTGCATCGATCCCGCGCCGGGCGCGATTGCCGTAGCGAAAAGACGCCTTGCGAATGACAAGCGGGCCCATTTTCATGTCGCTGGCGCCGACCAGATTCCGCTTGCGGACGGCAGTCAGGACTTCGGCTATTCGCTCGGTGTGCTCCACCATATCCCCGACACAAGGCGCGCGCTGAGCGACTGCGTCCGCAAATTGAAGCTTGGCGCGCCATTCCTTGTCTATCTCTATTACAGCTTCGACACTCGGCCCGCGTGGTATCGCTCGCTCTGGCGGACAAGTGACGTGGGCCGGCGTGCCATAAGCCGCCTGCCTTTCGCAGTGCGCAAGGCGATGACGGCATTCATTGCGGCGAGCATCTATTGGCCCATGTCGAAAATCGCGCTTGCCTCTGAAAAGCTTGGCGCGGACGTCACCAACTTCCCACTCAGCCATTATCGCCGGACCAGTTTTTACACGATGAGGACTGACGCTCTCGATCGCTTTGGCACTCGGCTCGAGCAACGTTTCTCACGGGCCGAAATTGGAGCGATGATGCATGCCGCGGGCCTCGGCGGCGTGGTCTTTCGCGAAGGCGCGCCATATTGGATCGCTTGTGGCCGCCGGGTCGCTTGATTTCGGAATCGAGGCGTAGATTGGCGAAACCCGCGGTCCTTTACATCAGCTACGATGGCATGCTGGAGCCGCTCGGCCAATCGCAGGTGCTGGCCTACCTCGAAAAGCTCGCGCCCGACTATGCGATCCATATCCTCAGCTTTGAGAAGAAGGCCGACTGGGCGAACGGCGCTCGCCGGTCCGCTGTTTCAGGGCGGATTCATGCTGCAGGCATTGGCTGGACCGCGCTGCGCTATCACAAGTCGCCCACCGCTCCGGCAACGGCCTTCGACATCACTATCGGAACCATCGTCGCCTTGAGGATCGCGTTGCGGCGCCGCGTCGCCATCGTTCATGCGAGAAGCTACGTCCCCGCGCTGATTGCGCTGACCCTTAAAAAGCTACTGGGGTGCAGATTCCTGTTCGACATGCGGGGACTGTGGGCCGACGAGCGGGTCGATGGAGGGTTATGGCCGGCGGACGGGCGTCTCTACCGGACGGCCAAGTGGCTCGAGCGGCACCTTCTGGTGGCCGCCGACCACATCGTAACCTTGACCGATGCGTCGGCGACCGAAATTCGCCAATTTCCCTATCTCGCAAACCGTGCGCCGCGGATCTCGGTCATTCCAACCTGCGCCGACCTCGACCGGTTCAGCGTCCAGGGCCCACCGGCGCAGTCGCCATTCGTCCTCGGCTACGTCGGCTCGGTTGGCACCTGGTATCTTTTCGACGAGATGCTCCGCTGCTTTCTCGTCGTGGCTGGCGAGGAACCAGGCGCCCGGCTGTTGATCGTCAACCGTAACGAGCATCCGGCGATCCGTGATCGCCTGCAGGCAATTGGTATTGACCCGGCCGCGGTGCAAATAATCGCCGCGGATCATGCCGATGTGGCAGCATTGATCGGCCGAATGAGCGCCGCGATGGCGATCATCACGCCAAGCTACTCGAAAATTGCCAGCGCACCGACGAAGCTTGCCGAATATCTCGGTTGCGGCGTGCCTTGCCTTGGCAATGACGCTGTTGGCGACATGGCGGCGATTTTGGAAGGTCACAGGGTTGGCGTGTCATTGCCGGGCTTTTCGGATCAGGAGTTGCGCGAGGGTGTTCGGCGGCTGTTGGAGCTGACCCGCGAACCAGACCTGCAGACCCGCTGCCGCAACACTGCGGTCGAATTATTCTCGCTCGATCTGGGTGTCACCGCGTACCACGGGATTTATGGTGAGTTGGTTCGTGCGTCGGACCGGGTGGCCGCCTGATGCGCAGGCTCCTCGTTCTGTGCCCATTCCCCGAAAACGTGGCAGCCGGCCAGCGGCTGAAATATGAGCAATACTTCGACGATTGGCGCCGTGACGGCTACATCATCGATGTCGCCCCCTACATGGATCGGGCGATGTGGGACGTGGTTTATACCCGCGGAAATATGTTGGCCAAGGCAGCGGGGGTGGTCCGTGGTCATTTTCGCCGGCTGTGGGCCTTAAGGCGTATTCGGCGCTATGACCTCGTTTACGCATTCATGTGGGTGACGCCGCTTGGCACCACCCTGTTCGAACGGCTGACGGCGGCAATGGCGCGGCGGCTGATTTTCGACGTTGAGGACAACGTCATTCTCGACACTCTCAGCGGCAACCATGGGCGGGTCAACCCGATCACCCGGTTCCTGCGGGGCACCGCGAAGTCACGTCATTTGATCCGCACGGCCGACCATGTGGTAACGAGCTCTCCGGCACTCAATGACCTGTGTCTCGCCATCAATGAAAAGCGCGCGTGCACCTACATTTCCTCCTCGGTCGACACCGACCGTTTCGTGCCTGTCGAACATCCCGGCGAAGGACCTGTCACGATCGGCTGGACCGGAACGTTCAGCACGCGAATCTATCTCGATTTGCTCCGTTCGGTGTTTCAGACTCTCGCCAAGACCCGCGATTTCAAGCTGCGGGTGATCGGCAATTTCGATTACGCACTGCCCGGCGTCGATCTTGAGGTTATTCGGTGGACCGTCGAACGCGAGGTCGCCGACCTTCAAGGCATCGATATCGGCGTTTACCCCCTGCCGGTCGACGAATGGGTCACTGGCAAGAGCGGACTTAAGGCCATCCAGTACATGGCGTTCGGGATCCCGACTGTTGCAACCAATGTCGGCACCACTCCGTTGATCATCCGCGATGGGGAAAACGGCCTGCTGGTGCGCACGGAGGGGGAGTGGCTGGAAGCTCTGACAAAACTGATCGACGACCCGGGCTTGCGGCGGCGGCTGGGCGAGCAGGCGCGCCGTGATGCCGTCGCGAAATATTCAACCAAGGCCATCGCCGCCGAATATCGACAGGTGTTGGCGAGCGTGATGGGGCGGTAGGGTGGACGACGGGCAACGCATCTATATGGCCGGTTCGGGCGGAATGCTCGGCGAGGCGTTCCACCGCGTTTTCGGGGATCACCACGAGCTCAAGTGCACGGACATCGACGTCAATGAGCCGTGGCTCTCGCTGCTCGATTTCAGGGATTTCGACGCCTATCGCGCCGATGTTCTGGCCTTCCGTCCGGACTTTCTGTTCCATCTCGGCGCGCACACCAGCCTCGAATATTGCGAGAACCATTCCGACGAGGCCTACCGCACCAACACGCTTTCGGTCGAACATGCGGTGCACATCGCCAACGAGCTCGGTATTCCTCTTCTTTACATAAGCACCGCCGGCATCTTCGACGGCGCGCAGGAAACCTATGACGATTGGGACGAGCCCAATCCGCTCGGACATTATGCCCGCAGCAAACTGATGGGCGAACGGTTTGTCGCCGCCAATTGCCGCCAGCATCTGGTTTGCCGCGCGGGCTGGATGATGGGTTCGGGCCCGGCCAAGGACAAGAAGTTCATCCAGAAATTGATGATGCAACTCAAAGACGGCGCGCGCGAGCTGCGCATCGTCGATGATAAGCTCGGCACTCCCACCTACACGATGGATTTTGCACGCAATGTCGAATTGCTGCTGGGAAAGCGCCTGTGGGGCGTCTACAACATGGTCTGCTCGGGAGTTACTAGCCGGCTCGAGGTCGCCGAATATCTCGTCAAGGCACTTGCGCTGGATAATGACGTGACGATCACGCCGGTAAGCTCCGACTATTTCCGCCAGGAATATTTCGCCCCGCGTCCGCCGTCTGAACGGCTGATCACAGCCAAGCTGGATATGCGAGATCTCAATATCATGCGCGACTGGCGGGTGTGCCTCGACGAGTATCTCGCCGAATATTACGCTGGTTATCTCGGAGACATGGCCCCGGCGGAATCGGCCTGACGCGTGCCCGCTTCCACTTACACGTTCACGCCGGTCGACGCCTGCAACATGTGCGGCGCCGCGCCCGACCAATTCAAGATCATGGGACTGCGGCTCAACCGCAGCCAGGGGCTTCGGCCCAGAAGAGTCTCGGGCATTGCGGTGTCGGTCAAGAAATGCCGGCGCTGCGAGCTCGTTTTCGCCGATCCGCAGCCGATGCCGCCGAACATGTCCGATCATTACGGGACGGCCGAGGATTATTGGGACCCTGAATATTTCGACGATGAGCCGGGCTATTTTGCGGGCGAAATCGCCGAGGCGAAGCGACTGCTCGCGTTCCGGCCAGGAATGCGCGCGCTCGATGCCGGCGCCGGCATCGGCAAGGCGATGAAGGCCATGACCGCCAGAGGCTTCGATACCTATGGGTTCGAGCCGGGCGAGGATTTTCGGGCGAAAGCGATCAGCCACACCGGCATCGCCGCAGACCGCATCGCGCTCGCAAGCGTGGAGAGCGCCGACTTTCCGCCGGCCCATTTTGACTTCATCAGTTTCGGCGCGGTGCTTGAGCACCTTGGATCACCCTCAAACGCGATTGAGCGTGCACTCGTGTGGCTCAGGCCCGGGGGCATCATCCAGCTCGAGGTGCCCTCGTCGAGGCATTTGGTGCCCCGCTTGGTCAACCTTTACTATCGCCTGCGCGGGACCAATTACGTCACCAACATCAGCCCGATGCACAGCCCGTTCCATCTTTTCGAGTTCGGGCTGAAGTCGTTCGGCGAGCACGGCCGCCGCGCGGGCTACGAAATCGCGCGTCACGGCTACATGGTTTGTACGATCTTCCATTTCCCGAGAATCATGCATCCCTTGATGCGCTGGTACATGGCGCGGACGGGGACCGGCATGCAGCTGTCCGTCTATCTCAGAAAAGGCGGAAGCCTGGGCGGATCAGCCTGACGATGGCGCGCCTGGCATTCCTGATTGCCAACCTCGGCGGCGGTGGGGCTGAACGCGTCGCCATCGCGCTGATCCGCGGATTCGTGGAGCGCGGTCACGAGGTGGACCTGGTCGTGATGGGGGCCGAGGGAGAATTATTCCCACTGCTCCCGGCATCGGTGCGGGTCTTTGATCTGAACGCCAAGCGCGGCAGAAACGTCTTTGCCCCGTTGATCCGTTACTTGCGCGAGCGCCGCCCGTCGGCACTGCAAGTTTCCATGTGGCCGCTGACAGTTGCAGCCATAATCAGTGCGAAATTGTCGCGAACCGGGGTGCGTGTGGTGGTCAGCGACCACTGTATTCTGTCTCAGCAATATCGCGGATCGACCACGGCGACCGCCAATCTGAGGGCGTCGACGCGACTGCTCTATCCATTGGCGGATGCCAGGATCGTGGTTTCGGCGGGTGGCGCGGATGATTTGGCGCAGCTGTCGCATATCCGTCGCGATCGGTTTGAGGTCGTCTACAACCCAATTCCTGTTCCGCCACATGCCCTCGTTTCGAACGGCTTGGCGAAGAGGCCTTGTTCGGGTGGGCCATACATTCTCACGGTGGGGGCGCTCAAAGAGGCTAAGAATCATGCCCTCCTGATCCGAGCTTTCGCAAAAATGACCGCGTCGCGCCCAACAAGATTGGTAATCCTCGGCGAAGGCCCGCTTCGTAGCGAGCTTGAGGCGCTTGCAGCGAGGCTGGACATTGCCGATCGCGTTGTGATGCCGGGCTTCGCAGTTGATCCCTGGCCCTACTACGCCTCCGCCGATCTGTTTGTCCTGTCGTCGCATTACGAGGGCTTCGGCAATGCAATCGTCGAGGCGATGCACGCTGGCCTGCCAGTAGTCAGCACCGACTGTCCGTCCGGTCCGGCGGAGATTCTCGCCCATGGACGATACGGCGTGCTCGTACCGTGCGATGACGAAGACCGGCTTGCGGTGGCCATGGCGACTGCACTCGACAGCGAGATTGACGCTAATGCTCAGAGGGAGCGGGCAATGGTGTTTTCAGGCGCCTCCGCCGTCAATCGCTATCTTCAGCTTATGCTCGGCACACAGTCACCGAACTGACGCTTCAATCGGCGCGTCTTCGACAGGGTAAGCCCCGGCGGCCCTTGTCGTCGAATCCGA
>DATHFE010000092.1:0-2315 GCA_035318245.1 Sphingomicrobium sp.
TCGGCGAGCGTTCCGGTGAGGCGGGCGATCATGGGGATGGTCTAAGGCAATTCCCCTCCCTTTCAAGGGAGGGGAGGAACCAGCGCATTCGAGCTAAATCCGTGGCCCCAGCTATGTTAAATGGGCGCACCGGGAAGTTCCTGGCGAGTCGTTGCGTTGGGTCCCCCTTTTCGGGAGCATCTTCATGCCCACCAAGACCATCGTCCTCGTCCACGGCGCCTGGCTCAATTCGGCGAGCTGGGCGGGGTTCAAGGCGCGTTACGAAGCGCGCGGCTACACCGTCATCGCACCGGACTGGCCCTATGACGACCGGCCGCCGGCCGAGCTTCGCGCTTCGCCGCGGCCCGAGCTGGCGCATCTAGGCCAGCGCGATATCCTCGACCATTATGAGCGGATCATCCGCGCTCTCGACGAGCCGCCGATCGTCATCGGCCATTCGGCCGGCGGGACCTTCACCCAGCATCTGCTCGACCGTGGTTTGGGCGCGGCGGGGGTCGCGATCGATCCCGCGCCGACTCCGGGCGTGCCGCTTTACCCGCACGCGATCGTCTCGGCGCTGCCGGTGTTCCTCGACCCGCTGAGCTGGCGCAAGGCCAAGGTGATGTCGCGCAAATTCTTCGCCAATCGCTTCGCCCAGACCGCCCCGAGGGACCAGGTCGACGCGCTTTACGACCGCTACATCGTGCCGACTCCGGGCAAGGTCTATTGGGACGGGGTGATCAATGCGATCAAGATTCAATGGGACAATCCGAATCGCGCGCCATTGCTGCTGATCGGCGGCGGCAAGGACCTCATCGCCGACGCGGGCATGACCGAGGCGATCTATCGCAAGCAATCGCGGGCGCCGTCATTGACCGAATACAAACTCTTCCCCGATCGGTCACATTGGACGTGCATGGACACGGGTTGGGAAGAAGTCGCCGACTATGCGCTCGATTGGGCCGAGCGCAACGCGCGGCCGAACGGCAACACAGATACGAAGGTGGGGGTTGAAGAGGGAGGGGTCGTACCCGACTCCAAACAGCGCAAGGAAAAGGAGAAAGCCTGATGCCTAAGATCACCACCCGCGACGGGACCGAGATTTTCTACAAGGACTGGGGGCCGCAAAGCGCTCAGCCGATCGTCTTCCACCACGGCTGGCCACTGAGCGCAGATGACTGGGACAACCAGATGCTGTTCTTCCTGGACAAGGGTTTCAGGGTGATCGCCCACGACAGGCGCGGCCATGGCCGGTCGAGCCAGACCAGCGAAGGCAATGAGATGGACACCTATGCGGCCGACGTCGCCGAGCTGGTCGAGAAGCTCGATCTTCGCGATGCGGTCCATATTGGCCATTCGACCGGAGGCGGCGAGGTCGCCCGTTATGTCGCGCGTGCCCAGCCGGGCCGGGTCGCCAAGGCGGTGCTGGTCGACGCCGTACCGCCGGTGATGGTCAAGAAGGAATCGAACCCGGGTGGGACGCCGATCGAGGTGTTCGATGGAATCCGGGCGGGGGTCGCAGCAAACCGCGCCCAATATTATATCGATTTCCCGACGGGCCCCTTTTATGGCTTCAACCGGCCCGGCGCGAAAGTCATCCAGGGCCTCATCAACAATTTCTGGCGGCAGGGCATGATCGGCAGCGCCAAGGCCCAATATGAATGCATCAAGGCCTTCTCCGAAACCGACTTCACCGAGGATTTGAAGGCGATCGAGGTTCCGGTGCTGGTCATCCACAGCGAGGACGACCAGATCGTGCCTTATGCGGATGCCGGGCCGCTCTCGGCCAAGCTGCTGAAAAACGGCACGCTTCTGACCTATAAGGACCTGCCGCACGGGCTGTGCTCGACCCATCCGGAGATTGTGAACCCCGATCTCCTCGCCTTCATTAAGGGCGAGACGGTTGGCGAGACGGTCCGAACGGAAGAGTCGGTTCCCGCCTAGCGAGTAACGCCGCGCCGAGCGCTCGCCAGATGGTGCGCGTGGGTGATCGCCACGGCGAGCGCGTCGGCGGCATCGGGGCCGGAAATCTGAACGCCGGGGAGAAGGCGCTGGACCATCGCATGGACCTGCGCCTTTTCCGCATTGCCGTTCCCGACCACCGCTTTTTTGACCAGGCGGGCGGCATATTCGCCGACCGGCAGGCCGGCGCGCGCGGCGAGCATGATGATCACGCCGCGCGCCTGGCCGAGCTTCAATGTCGACTGCGGGTTCAAGTTGACGAACACCTCCTCGACCGCGCTGGTGTCGGGATTGTGCTCGGCGATGAGGACTTCGATCTGGCGGCCGAGCTCGGCGAGGCGCTCGGGCAGCGGGGTCGCGGCATTGGTCTTCAC
>DATHFE010000093.1:0-2665 GCA_035318245.1 Sphingomicrobium sp.
CGCGGAGCAGATGAAGAATTCGGGTGCCTCCGATATTCGCCAGCTGAACCAATTGGCGCCGTCCCTGCTGGTCTCGTCGACCGGCTCCGAAGCCAACGGCTCGGCGCGTATTCGCGGCATCGGTACGGTTGGCGACAACCCCGGTCTCGAAAGCTCGGTCGCGGTGTTCATCGACGGCGTCTACCGCTCGCGCTCAGGCATCGGCCTCAACGAGCTTGGCGAGATCGATCGGATCGAAGTCCTGCGGGGCCCCCAAGGGACCTTGTTCGGCCGTAATGCATCAGCCGGCATCCTCAACATCTTCTCCAAGAAGCCGTCGTTTGAATTCGGCGGTTACGGCGAAGCGACGATCGGCAATTTTGACTATCGCCGGCTCAATGCCGGGGTAACTGGACCAATCGGCGATAGCGGGCTTGCGTTCCGCCTCGACGGCGTGTGGGTGAAGCGCGACGGCTTCTATCACGACGCGGAAAACGACACCGACATCAACAACCGCAAACGCTACTTCGTCCGCGGCCAATTGCTCTATCAGCCCGATTCCAACCTCTCTGTCCGGATCATCGGCGACTACACGCACCGCGATGAGAAATGCTGCGCCGCAGTCTATGTCAACAAGGACATCAGCTCGAAGATCGACGGGCTGATCGATCCCGCCCAAAATAGCATCATCCGCGTGCTGCGCGACCTCGGCCAGGACCTCGACGCGTTCAAAAATCCTTACAGTCGCGACGTCTCGGTTTCGCCGGGGCGTGGCTATGGCGGCAAGACCACCGACGGCGGCGTTTCGGCCGAGATCAATTATGACTTCGGCAATGTCGAGCTGACCTCGATCACTGCTTATCGTGGCTATAAGGCCTCGCAGGGCGGCGACATCGACTATAGCACGGTCGACATCCTCTATCGCGACGACGACGACAAAGCGTTCCGCCGTTTCAAAACCTTCAGCCAGGAGCTTCGCCTGCAGGGTTCGGCATTCAACAATCACCTCGACTGGCTGGTCGGCGGCTATTTCGCCAACGAGAATCTGACGGTTACCGACAATCTTCGCTTCGGAAACGACTATGGCCGCTTCGCGACCTGTCGGCTGATCTCCGGCGGCGGGCTTGCCGCACTCTATAACCCTGCCGCACCGGGTTGCCTTGCAGCCCGCCCGGCGGTGTTCGGCGGGGCTTCGCCGGCAATCTATGCGGCGATCGATCGGCTGGACTCGCTCAACGACCTCGGCAGCATCCAGGATCGCTATAAACAGAACAGCCGCAACTGGGCGCTGTTCACGCACAACATCTTTCACATCACCGATCAGATCGATGCCACGGTCGGGGTTCGCTACACCAGCGAACGCAAGAAATTCGACGCGGACTTCGAGAACGACAATACGGTTTGCACCGCCAACCAGGCGGCAATGGTACCGTTCCTCGGTGTCCCTGCGCTGGCGGCGGTGGCCGGCGGGATCATCGGCCTCAGCTGCCAGGGCAATTCGACAGCGGAGCTCAATGGCGTCCATATCGACGATAAGCGCTCAGAGCATAAGTTCACCGGCACGGGCGTCCTGTCCTACAAGCCCAATGACGACTTATTGTTCTACGCGAGCTATTCGCGCGGTTATAAGGCCGGCGGCTTCAACCTCGACCGCTCGGCGCTCAAATCGCCGATCCTCCCGTTTGGCGGGGAGGCCGGCGCCCAGGCGCTGGTGGGCAACCTCCAATTCGATCCGGAAACGGTTAACGCGTTTGAATTGGGTGCCAAATATTCCCACCGGGGCATCACCGTGAACCTTGCCCTGTTCCGTCAGGACTTCGAGAATTTCCAGCTCAATACCTTCGACGGGACGGTGTTCATCGTCCAGAATATCAATGGTTGCTCCAAGAGCCTCGGGTCGCTGGATCAGGACCAGTCGAAATTCTCGACCGCGCCCAATTTCAATGCGCTCGCCGCTACTACCGGCGCGTGCGACAAGGACGATGTCACCTGGGGCGTCCGCTCACAGGGCGTCGAGCT
The DNA here is from genome assembly GCA_035318245.1 of Sphingomicrobium sp. Taxonomy (GTDB): domain Bacteria; phylum Pseudomonadota; class Alphaproteobacteria; order Sphingomonadales; family Sphingomonadaceae; genus Sphingomicrobium. The sequence goes on from DATHFE010000093.1 coordinate 1,999, forward strand.
GGAAACATTCTTCCATCCGGCGCGCGACGTGCGGATTAACGCGGGCGTGACCGTTGCGCGGACCAAATACAACAAGGATTTGGTCGGCACCGACAAGGGCGCGCCGCTCAATCAGGCGCTGCGGCAGCTGCCCGGAAGGCGCGTGTCCAACGCACCTGGAGCGGTGGTCACCGGGGCATTCGCCTGGACTCCGCCGATCGGCGACAGCGGCCTGTCCGGCCTGTTCTACATCGATGGCCGCTATTCGAGCCACTACAACACCGGCTCCGACCTGTTCCCGCAGAAGGCCCAAGAACCTTTTACGGTGCTCAATGGGCGCATCGGTATCCGCGGACCCGACGAGCGGTGGGCGGTCGAGCTGTGGGCGCAGAATTTGCTCAACAAGGACTATGAGCAGGTGGCGTTCAACTCGCCGTTCCAGGAGGGCTCCGTCGGCGCCCCGTTCACCGATCCCAACTTCCCGGGCGGACGGCAGATTTTCTCGTCCTTCCTTGCCGAACCGCGGACCTATGGCTTGACGGTCCGTGCCCGCTTCTCACCGCCGCCGCGGCCGCCTGAGGTGGTTGCTGCGCCGCCGCCTCCGCCGCCTCCGGCGCCGCCCCCGGCAACGCAGACCTGCCCGGACGGCTCGGTGATCCTGGCGACGGACACCTGCCCGCCTCCGCCC
>DATHFE010000094.1:0-10224 GCA_035318245.1 Sphingomicrobium sp.
TCCTTTGCGCATCTGTCCCAGAGCAACGTCGCCCCGATCATTGCCACGCCGAAGAAAACGCAAATGATATCCCGCGGCCAAATTCTCGTCGGCCCGAACGGTCAGCTGGGTAGTTCTTGCGAGGGTGAAGCAGGGGCCGCCTGCGCCGGGCTCTCCAGGCGTGATGCATCCGACCTTCAGGCGCGGTTTGGGCGGCGGAGGCGGGGCGGGCTTGCGCAGTGACATGTCGACCGCAACCGTGGGCACCCTTCTCGGGAGCGGCGGCAGCGTGGCATATTCGGGCGGCCGGACAGCCGGCGGCAAAACCTTCCCCGGCAGATCGCCCGCCATGGTCGTTGCGACGGGCGCGGCGCTCGCATTGGCGATCACCGCTTCGAGGTTTGAAATTTCCACGTTCAGCGCGGTGATGATCTGGTCCTTCACCGCCTGCGGCATGCCCTCGGTGGTCTCGACTTTCCTCGCCGCGTCCCTCAGCGTGGTCGCCCACTCCTTGTCGGTCTGACCTTCCTTGCCGCACAGCTTGACCTTCGACGCGCGCACTTTGCCGTCGACCTCATTCTTTACCGTCGTCTCGAACTTGTGAGCGTCACAGGACTCAGCGCGCGCGTCCGCTTTGTCGGCCTCCATCTGGGCAAAAGCGCTCGTCGATGCCAAGGCGGTTGCGGCCAAAATCAACGCCAGGCGCATGGTCATATATCGTCCCCCTTTTGTGGAAGATTAGACCTTCTGCAGATGACGTGAACCCCCGTTGAACCGCTCAGGCGTCGGCCAGGGTAAGTCCCATGGCAGCCGACCGGCGCTGGGCTCGCGCCGCGCGCCGCGCAAATGCCTGGCGATAGACCGAGCCGAACAGGCTCTCCATGCTCTGGTCCCAGGCAAAGCGGTGTCGGACATGCTCGCGCGCCGCGAGCCCCATGGCCTTGGGCTTACTGCCCCATATTTCAACGATGTTGCGCGCCATCACCGCCGGGTCGTCGATCGGCCCCAGCCGGCCCAGCTCCGGCGTGACGCGATCGACCATCGCGCCAGCGGCAACCCCGACCACCGGCAGGCCGGATGCCTGCGCTTCGATCACCGAGATGCCGAACGTCTCGTCGGCCATCGCCGAAACATAGATGTCGGCGCTCGCCAGCCAGCGCGCCAGTTCGGCGCGTCCATTGACGAATCCCGGCGCAATGACCCGAATCGTCTTGCCGAGCTCACAAAATTGCGCGCGCATGGGGCCGTCGCCGAGCAGCACCAACGTGGCGCCCATCGCCGCGGGAAGCTGGCGGAACGCATCGACCACCACCTGCGGCCGCTTTTCGCCATCGAGCCGGCCAGCGTAGATCAGCAGCGGACAGTCATCCTCGACGCCCAGGGAATGACGCAGTGCCATATCGCGCCGCGACGGGTCGAATTCGTCGAGCTCGACCCCCAGGGGCACCACCGCGACCTGGCCGACACCTTGTTGCGTCAATTTGGAAGCGCCGCCGTTTTCGCTGAGGCCGTAGACCGCGTCGAACCGTGAATAGAGCGCCCCGCAGTAGCGATAACAAAGCCAGGACAGGGTATTGGCAATCCCGCGCCCGACATACTTGGCGAACGGGCGCTTGACGTAGACCGTCGGGAAATCGGTGAAATAGCCGGCGACCAGCGCGGTTTCGGGGTGGCGCTTGCGATGTGCCAGCGCCGCCCATGGCAAGACATAGGCGTCCTGGCATTCGATCAGGTCGGGCTGATATTTTTCCAATGCGGCTCGAACCGCGCCGGTGCGCAGCAATAGTCGGTAATGCGGGCTTCCCGGCACTTTCGGCGATGCGATGAATACCGTCACCGCGCGGCCTTCGTCGATCACTTCATCCCTTGGCCCGGGAAGGATCATCAGGTGCCGATGCGCCGTCTTGTCGATGATGTAAGCGCGCTTGCGCTTGAGGTAGGTACCGACCCCGCCGCCGACGTCGGACCAGCTTTGCGTCACATCGCATATCAGCCACGAGGCGGGCGGTCCGGGATCGGGTTTGGGGTCTTCGCGGCTCATCTGTGTCGCTCAACCGATCCGGGGCGACAAAGTGCCACAGGCGTCTGCCAAGGCGCAAAAATGTCGGAATTTCTTACGCATTGCCATTTCCGTCGCGACCACCTTGCTCTAATTTTCCCCGAAAATACGCCACTTTTTGAAATTGGCACGCGGGTTGCAGAAGTATATGCGTCCACTTGGTTCCACAAACCAAACAAAAGGGACGGTCGAGCGGTTTCTGGTCCCCTCGCCGTCCCTTTTATTTTGTCTGGACTATACGGCCTTCTCTCCGACCAGCTGCTGCAGCTCGCCGCTTTCAAACATTTCCATCATGATATCCGATCCGCCGACAAACTCCCCGCGCACGTACAACTGCGGGATCGTCGGCCATTCGCTGTAGTCCTTGATGCCGCCCCGGATCTCGGGGTCCTGGAGCACGTCGACGGTCTCATATTTGGCGCCAAGATGGTCGAGGATCGCCACCGCCCGGCTGGAAAAGCCGCATTGCGGGAACAGCACCGTGCCCTTCATGAACAGAACGATGTCGTTGCCTTTGACGATGTCTTCGATGCGCTTATGGGCGTCGCTCATTGATGATCTCCCGATGGCACGACAGTCTCAAGCTGCAGTGCATGCAATTCGCCCCCCATGCGTCCCCCCAATGCGGCATAGACCGCCTGATGCTGGCGCACCCGGCTCATCCCCGCGAACGACGCGCTCGCCACTTTCGCGGCATAGTGGTCGCCGTCGCCCTTGAGGTCGCGGATGCTGACCTCGGCGTCGGGAATGGCGGCGCGGATCAGCGCTTCGATCTCGTGTCCCGCCATCGGCATCAGCTCTTGGACTCCATCAGCTGGCGCTTGGCTTCGACGGTCTTGTGGGCAAGCGTCTCGCGAATCTTGTCGTCGGTGATGTCGATCTGGGCGCCGGTCAGATCGCCGAGCAGCTTGCGGATCACATCCTCGTCGCCGGCCTCCTCGAAATCGGCGCGGATGACTTCCTTAGCATAAGCGTCGGTTTCGGCTTCCGAAAGGCCCATCAGCCGCGCCGCCCATTCGCCGAGCAGGCGGTTGCGCCGCGCCAGGATGCGAAACGCCATGTCCTCGTCGCGCGCATATTTGGCCTCGAAAGCGCGCTCGCGGTCGTCAAAAGTGGTCATGGAATATCCTCAACTGCCTCGCCCGCGAGATAGGAGCGGAAGGCGCATCAGTCCAGCGTCACCACCAGCTTGCCGATTGCACGCCGCGCCGCAATGGCCGCTATGGCCTCTCCGGCGCGCTCGAGCGGATAGGTTTCACTGACCCGCGGGCTGATCTTGCCTTCGTCCCACAGCCGGAACAGGGTCGCGACGTGCGCTGCATTGCCTTTCGGGTCGCGCGCCGCGAAGGCGCCCCAAAATACGCCGCAAACGTCGCAGCTCTTGAGCAGGGTCAAATTGAGCGGAAGCCTGGGGATCCCGGCCGGGAAGCCGACCACAAGATAGCGCCCTTCCCAGGCGATCGCGCGCAGCGCCGGCTCGGCATAGTCGCCGCCGACCGGATCGTAGATCACGTCGGCTCCCGCCGGACCGACCGCCGCCTTGAACTGTTCGGAAAGCGCCTTCTGCCCGTCGCGGTCGAACGGTCCGGGAGGGTAGACGATTGCGTCGTCGGCTCCCGCCTCACGCGCCGCTTGTGCTTTCTCTTCCGAAGAAACCGCAGCGATCACCCGTGCGCCCTTGGCCTTACCCAGCTCGACCGCGGCCAAGCCCACGCCGCCCGCTGCGCCGAGAATAAGCAAAGTTTGCCCCGCCTGGAGCCGACCACGGTCGTAAAGCGCATGGATCGATGTCGCATAGGTCAGCAGCAACGCCGCGCCGTCGGTAAACGATCTGCTTGACGGTAGCGGGATTCCCGCTTTCGCGGGAATGACGATCTTCTCCGCGAGTCCGCCGAATCCGGGGACGGCGATCAGCCGGTCGCCGACCGCCCAGTCCCCAACGCCTTCGCCAACCATCTCGACCTCGCCCGCGATCTCCCCGCCCGGCGCGAATGGCCGCGGCGGGCGCATCTGATATTTGTCCTCGATGATCAGCACGTCGGGAAAATTGATCGCCGCCGCCCGCACCCGGACCAGCAGTTCGCCCGGCCCCGCGATCGGATCGGCAACCTCATCGAGCCGCAACGTCTCGGGTGGTCCGGGCTCGTGGGAGAGGAGCGCGCGCATTATTCGTAACGCGCCGTGGTCTTAGCGGCGACCTCGTCAGGGGTCACGCCGGGTGCCGTTTCCAGCAGCTTGAACGGGCTCGCATGATCGGGCCGCTCGAACACCGCGAGATCGGTGATGATCATGTCGACGACATTCTTGCCGGTCAGCGGCAATGTGCATTCGGGGATGAACTTGGGGCTGCCGTCCTTGGCGTTGTGCTCCATCACGACGATGATCCGTTTGACCCCGGCGACCAGGTCCATCGCCCCGCCCATGCCCTTGATCATCTTGCCCGGGATCATCCAGTTGGCGATGTCGCCGTTTTCGGAAATTTCCATCGCGCCGAGCACCGCAAGGTCGATGTGCCCGCCACGGATCATGGCGAAGCTCTGCTCCGATCCGAAATAAGCGGTTTGGGGTAGCTCGCTGACGGTCTGCTTGCCGGCGTTGATCAAATCGGGATCGACTTCATCCTCATAAGGAAACGGCCCGATCCCAAGCATGCCGTTTTCCGACTGCAGCGTAACCGTCATTCCGGCCGGGATATTGTTCGCCACCAAAGTCGGAATGCCGATGCCGAGATTGACGTAATATCCGTCCTTCAGCTCCCGCGCCGCCCGCGCCGCCATCTGGTCGCGGGTCCAACCTTTAATTTCGATTTGGGTCGCCATCAGCTCGGGGTCCCGTCCTGCATCAAGATTTCTTTGCCGAATTGCTTCTCAAGCTCTTCTGCGACGCCCGCAGCGATGGCTTTTACCGCGTCGTCCTGATCAAGGTTCCACACCTGGGAATAAGCGAATGCCGCGTGCCGGATTGCATCGGCGATGAGATAGCCGAAGTCCCGTGGCTGCTCGAGAACGCGAGCGTCGACCCACACACTGCTTCCGGCATTCTGGGTGACCCAAAGGCGCGCGATCTCATAGGATTGGTCGGTCAGCTCGATGCCGCCGAGTTCGATCTCGTTTGGATGGCTCATGCCACCTCCCTCTGCCGCACCGTGCGGAACTCAATCTTCTTGTCGTAGGGCGCGCCGAGGATCAGCCGCTGCACATAGATTCCCGGCAGATGGATGCAGTCGGGATCGAGCTCGCCGACCGCGACGATCTCCTCGACCTCGGCGACGCAAATCCGCCCGCAGGTCGCCGCCGGCTGGTTGAAGTTGCGCGCGGTCTTGCGGAACAAAAGGTTGCCGCTCTCGTCGGCCTTCCACCCCTTGATAATCGCCAGGTCGGCGCGGATGCCGCGTTCGAGGATATATTCTTCCCCGTCGAAGACCTTGACCTCCTTGCCTTCCGCGACCTGGGTCCCGACGCCAGTCTTGGTGTAGAATCCGGGAATCCCCGCCCCTCCCGCGCGCATTCGCTCGGCCAGCGTGCCTTGCGGGCAGAATTCGACTTCGAGCTCGTTCGCCAGGAATTGCCGCTCGAACTCCTTATTCTCGCCGACGTAGGAGCTGATCATTTTCTTGACCTGCCGCGTCCGAAGAAGTTTGCCCAACCCCTCATTGTCGATCCCGGCATTGTTCGACGCGATGGTCAAATCCTTGACCCCGCTGGCCACAATGGCGTCGATCAGCCGCTCGGGGATGCCGCACAGCCCGAACCCGCCCGCGGCGATGGTCATGCCGTCATGGAGCAGGCCGTCGAGCGCGCTCGCCGCATCGGGGTGGATTTTCCGCATATCTCGCTCCGCTTTTGTGGGAGCGCCTAAAGGCTTGCAGCAAGCCCGGTCAATGGCCGCGCATCAAAGTCGCCCCTCACGCGTTGAGCCGGGCGTGAATCTTTCCCAACCCTTGGACCAGGCCGTCGACGACGAGCGCTCGATCCGCGAAGTCGTGGACCGCTGGATGAAGGCCTCGGCCCACAACGACCTCGACACCGTACTCGGCCTGATGACCGACGACGTCGTCTTCTCGGTTGCGGGCCAGGAGCCGTTCGGCAAGGAGGCCTTCGCCGCCAATTCGCGCGCCATGGGCGATGCCCGCGTCGACGGGACCAGCGACATCGTCGAGCTTCAGGTCAACGGCGATTGGGCCTTCCTGCGCAACCATCTGCGGATCGCGGTCATCGGCCCCGACGGCAGAATCGGCCACCGCCGCTCCGGCTACACGCTGACCCTGCTGCGCAAGGGAGATGACGGCCAGTGGCGCATCATGCGCGACGCCAATCTGCTCACGCCTGACGATTAGCCCCGCAGCTTACTCAGCACGCCCTGCAATTGCATGGCGTTGGACATGTCGCCTTCGACCTTCAATTTGCCGGTCATGAAGGCGGTCATCCCGTCCAGTTCGCCCTTGGTCATCGCCTGCCAGTCGTCCCAGCTGATCTTGATCGTCGTGTCGGCCGCGCCGCCATCTTCGCTGACCAGCGAATTCGCCCCGTCGAGCAAGATCGTGCCTTCGTCGCCGAAGTCGAGCTTGACCGTCTTCCCCGGCAGCCACGCGCCCGCGTCCTGCATCTTTGCAGCCAGTTCACCCTTGGTCATGCCCGCTCTCCTTGATTAGTTTCCTGCTGCTACCGATGTGGCGCTTGGCGAGCAAGGGCGACAAGACTAGAGGCGATCAATGAGCTACGACGCAGACCTTCAACTGTTCATCGATGGCGTGTGGAAAAGCGGCGAAGGCCGCGACACCCACAATGTCATCAACCCCGCAACCGGCAGCGGCATCGCCGACCTGCCCCTGGCGACCAAGGCCGATATCGAGGAAGCCCTCGCCGCCGCCGACCGCGCGTGGCCGATCTGGCGCTCAACCGAGGTCGAGAAGCGCAGCGCGATCCTCGCCAAGACCGCCGACCTGCTGCGCGAACGGGCCGACCATATCGGCGCGATCATGACCCAGGAGCAGGGCAAGCCGCTCGCCGAAGCCAAGGCCGAAGTGATCGGCTCGGCCTCCCTGTTCACCTGGTATGCGGAGGAGATCAAGCGCGACTATGGCCGCACCTTGGTCCGCCCGACCGGCCAATTGTCGCGGGTCATTCGCCAGCCGGTCGGCCCGACCGCGACGTTCACGCCGTGGAATTTCCCAATCTATCTGCTTGCCAAGAAAGTCGCCGCCGCGCTCGCCGCCGGTTGCACGGTGATCTCGCGCCCGCCGCAGGAAACCCCCGGCTGCACAGGCGAATTGTTCCGCGCTTTGGCCGACGCAGGCATTCCGGCGGGCGTCGCCCAACTGCTCCACGGCAAGGCGTCTCTGGTCAGCACGATGCTTCTGGAATCTCCGGTCATCCGCAAGGCCAGCTTCACCGGCTCGGTGCCGGTCGGCAAGCAATTGATGCACCAGGCGGCGGACAGCATGACCCGCATCACCTTGGAGCTTGGCGGCCACGCGCCGGTGTTGATCTTCGACGATTGCGACCTTGAAAAGACGCTCGACATGGTCGTGCCGCAGAAATTCCGCAACGCCGGACAAGTGTGCGTCTCGCCGACCCGCTTCTACGTCCAGGAATCGATCTACGAAGCCTTCCTCAAGGGCTTCGCCGAGCGCACCCAGAAAGTGAAGGTCGGCGATGGCCTCCTCGCCGACACCAAGATGGGCCCGCTCGCCAACGCGCGCCGTCCCGAAGCGGTCGGCGCCTTGATCGAGGACGCCCGGCAGAAGGGTGCACGAGTCCTTGCCGGCGGCGGGCCGGGCGACGGCGGATTCTTCTTCCAGCCGACCCTGCTCGCCGACGTTCCCAACAGCGCCGAGATCATGAACGAAGAGCCGTTCGGCCCGGTCGCGGTGACCGCCCAGTTCAAGACCTTCGACGAAGCGATCGAACAAGCCAACCGCCTGCCCTTCGGCCTCGCCGCCTTCGCCTTCACCGAAAACGGCCGCCGCGCCAATCTGCTCGGCGACGCGATCGAAAGCGGCATGGTCGGCATCAACACCTTCGCCATCTCCACCGCCGACGCTCCGTTCGGCGGGGTCAAGGACTCCGGCTTCGGCAGCGAAGGCGGCAAGGAAGGGCTTGAGACCTACCAGGTCGTCAAGGCGATCCATCAGGCGTGAGCTGACAAAAGATGCGGACTACGCCAACCCTAATGTCCGCCAGCCTGGCGCTTACCCTTTCGTCATGCAGCGGAACAATGGACGTTCGTGCTTGCCTGTTGAGCGGCCGTCTCGCTTTTGCACTCGGCGACGTGCCTCGGCTCCTTTTCGGCAAGGAGCGTCCCACTCCGAATCACATCTACGTGCAAATCCCAGGTGATCCCGCCTGGAAAGACGAAAAGAGTTGGGAACAGCGGCTCATGTGGGACACGGAGCACTACGCTCGCGCCAAACCCGAAGCCCAAAAGCGCTCAATCATCGTATATGGGCAGAAGCTTGCGGGTTTCGCTGTCACGCAAGCCCCGCGGACTCTACAATCCGGAGTTCGGTACCGTGCGGCAGTCTCTGCAGGCGCGTTCTCGGGAAGTACCATTTTCGTCTACTCGTCACAGCTGCCCGACTGCAACCATCAGGCAACAGAGTCGAAAGCCAACTCTTTAACATGACCAAGCGCACCGGCGGCCAGATCCTTGTTGACCAGCTTGTCGCGCAAGGCTGCGACCGGGTGTTCACCGTTCCGGGCGAGAGCTTTCTCGCGGTGCTCGACGCGCTGCATGACGCAAAAGAGATCGACGTCACCGTCTGCCGGCAAGAGGGCGGGGTCGCCTACATGGCCGACGCCGACGGCAAGATGACCGGGCGGCCGGGCGTGGCCTTCGTCACCCGCGGCCCCGGCGCGACCAATGCCAGCGCGGGCGTCCACGTCGCCTTCCAGGATTCGACCCCGATGATTTTGTTCGTCGGCGATCTCGACCGCGCCGACCGCGACCGCGAGGGCTTCCAGGAAGTCGATATGACGGCGTTCTTCGCGCCGATCGCCAAATGGGCGGCGCGGATCGATGACGCCGCCCGAATCCCCGAATATGTCGCCCGCGCCTGGCGCGTCGCCACCGCCGGCCGCCCCGGCCCGGTGGTCCTCGCCATCCCCGCGGACATGCTGCGCGATGAGGTCGAGGCGCTCGACCGCCCGCGCGTTCCCCCGGTCGCCGAAACCCCCGATCCCGGCGCGGTCGCGGCGATGATCGACCTGCTGAAAGACGCCGCCGTCCCGGTCGCCATTATCGGCGGCGCCGACTGGAGCCCGTGCGCCGCGCATCACTGGGCCAATTTCGCCTTCCGCCACGGAATCCCCACCGCCGCGGCCTTCCGCCGCCAGGACGCGGTCGCCAACAGTTGCGGAGTCTATGCCGGCCAGCTCGGCTACGGCCCTAACCCCAAGCTGCAGCAGCGGGTCCGCGATGCCGATCTGCTGATCGTCGTCGGCGCGCGATTGGGCGAAGCGACGACCGACGGCTACAAGCTCGTCACCCCCGACCATCCCGGCCAGATATTGGTCCACGTGCACCCCGACCCCAATGAGCTCGGCCGCGTCTATCACGCCGATTTGCCGATCTGCGCCGACATGAGCGAATTCTCGCAAATGTGCGACGAGTGGAACGACCCCGAGCTGGTCCGCTTCCACGCCGGTGAAGAGGCCCACAAGGAGTGGCTGGAGTGGTCCGACCCCAAGCCGCGCAAGGGCGTAAAGCTCGACCTCGGCCCATGCGTCAAAATCATGCGCGACAAGCTCCCGGCCGACTCGATCATCTGCAACGGCGCGGGCAATTTCTCCGGCTGGTGGCACCGCTACTGGCATTACGCGGCCCAGCCGTCACAGCTTGCCCCGACCAGCGGGACGATGGGCTATGGCCTCCCCGCGGCCGTCGCCGCCAGCATCCGCTTCCGCGACCGGACGGTGGTCTGCGTTGCGGGAGACGGCGATTTCCTGATGAAAGGGCAGGAGCTGGCCACCGCCGCCGCGAACAATTGCGACCTGCTGATCATCCTCGTCGACAACCAGAGCTACGGCACCATCCGCATGCACCAAGAGCGCGATTACCCAAAGCGGGTGAGCGCGACCGACCTCGCCAACCCCGATTTCGCTTTGCTGGCCGAAGCCTATGGCGGCTGGGCCGAGACCGTCGAGCGCACCGATGACTTCGCCCCCGCGCTCGATCGGGCGATGAAA
>DATHFE010000095.1:0-8683 GCA_035318245.1 Sphingomicrobium sp.
TGTTCATCGCCCAGCCGCCGCTCTACAAGGTCGCCCGCGGCCGCTCCGAGGTCTACGTCAAGGACGACGCCGCGCTCGAGCAATATCTGGTCGACGCGGGGCTCGATGGCCTGGTGCTTGAGGGCGAGGAGACGCGCGCAGGCGATGACCTCGGCAAACTTGTCGAGCATGCCCGGCGGATGCGCTCGCTGATGCGATATGCTCCGAAGTCCTACGATCCGGCGCTGGTCGAAGCGCTTGCGCTCGGCGGAGCACTCAATCCGAAGCTGGCGATCAGCGACCGCAAGGCGTCGATAGACCGCGTCGCCGCCTGGCTCGGCGCCGGCGATCTCGAAGCCCGTTGGTCGGGCGAGATCGGCGCGGATGACGGCTATCTCTTGAAGCGCATTTGGCGCGGCGTGACCGACGTCTTGATCGTCGAGCCGGCGTTCCTCGGCTCGGCCGAAGCGCGCAAGCTCCACACCCTCGCCGCCGAGCAGATCGCTGCCTATTCGAAGCCTTCAGTGCTGAAGACGCTACGCAAAGCGGCTCCCGCCGCCGAGCAGCCAGTCGCGCCCGTCGAAGGCGAAGAGGACGAAGCTGCCGCCGAGGAAGCGGAGACCAAGGGCAAGGTCATCCCGATCACCCGGCCGTCCGAATTGCTCGAAGCGGTTCTCGCCGCCGGGCGTCGCGGGCTGTCGATCCAGCGCTACAAGGGCCTTGGCGAAATGAACGCCGAGCAATTGTGGGAAACCACGCTCGACCCGTCCAACCGCTCGCTGCTCCGCGTCGAAGTCCAGCAGGCCGACGTCGCCGACGAAATCTTCACCCGCCTGATGGGCGACGTCGTCGAGCCCCGCCGCGAATTCATCCAGGAGAATGCGCTGAGCGTGGCAAACTTGGACGTTTGAGGAACCGGGGCGTGCCGATGGCTGTTGGCGGCGAGGTGACCCACCGCCCGACCATCACCGTCGCGTCCTACAATATGCGCAAGGCGATCGGCACCGACCGGCGGCGCAGGCCGGGGCGGGTGCTCGACGTGATCAACGAGATCGACGCCGACGTGATCGCGCTGCAGGAAGCCGACCGGCGCTTCGGGGGGCGCGGGTCGGCGGTGCCGCACGACCTCATCAGCGGCAAGAGCGGATACAAGCCGGTGGTGTTCGGGGTTAGCCATTCGCGGCTGCTCCAGCGCATCCCCTACGGCCATCACGCCGAAAAATGGCTCAAGCTCGAAACGCGCAACATCGGCTGGCACGGCAACGCCCTGCTGGTGAAGAATGAGGTCGAAATCCTCGATTTCGCGGTGCTCGACCTGCCGATGCTCGAACCGCGCGGTGCGGTCTTGGCCGAGCTCAGCATTGGCGGTCAGGATTTGCGCGTTATCGGCATGCACCTGGACCTGTCGGGGCTGTGGCGGCGGCGGCAGATGCGCGCGATCCTCGACCATATCGCGGTGCGTCCGCAGGTCATGCCGACAGTGATCATGGGCGACACCAACGAATGGCGGGTCGCCGCGGGCTGCCTAAAGGAATTGGGCGAGAATTATCGGCTGGCACCGACCGGCCCGAGCTTTCACGCCCGCCGTCCGGTCGCGGCGCTCGACCGGATCATCGTCGATACCGATCTCAGGATCGACGCGTCGGGCGTCCATCACAGCGACGCCGCGCGGCGAGCGTCCGATCACCTTCCAGTGTGGGCTAGGCTGGGCGTTTAGCGACCGCCGGCCATCGCCCGCTGGCGGCGGCGCTGGATCGACGATCCGATGCCCATCGCCTCGCGATATTTGGCCACCGTGCGTCGCGCCAAGTCGAACCCTTCGGCCTTCAGCAGGTCGACGAGAGTGTCGTCGCTGAGGATTTCCCTTTCGGCCGCGATCAATTTGCCGATCGCCGACTTGACCGCCTCGGCCGCCGCGCCGCCTTCGCCGGCTTCGTCGGCGCCAACCCCCGAGCCAAAGAAATATTTGAGCTCGAACATCCCCCGGTCGCACAGCAGATATTTGTTCGACGTGACCCGGCTGACGGTCGATTCATGGACCTCGACCGCCGCCGCCACTTCGCGCAATGTCAGCGGCTTCATGTTGCGCACGCCTTCGCGGAAGAAGCCGTCCTGGCGCTCGACGATCGCGCTGGCCACCTTGACGATGGTCCGAGCGCGTTGGTCGAGCGCTTTCACCAGCCAGCCGGCGCTGGCGAGGCATTCGCTGAGCCACGCCTTCGATGCCTTGTTCTGCGGGCCGCTCTTGAGTTCGGTGTAATAGCGGCGGTTGACGATCAGCTTGGGCAGCGCGGCGGTGTTGAGCTCGACCGCCCAGCCGCCGCGCAATTGACGGACCAGCACGTCGGGAACCACGCTTTCCGACGGCGCCTCGGCGAAGCGGCATCCGGGCTTGGGATCGTAAGCGCGAAGCTCGCGGACCATGTCGGCCAAATCCTCGTCATCGACCCCGCAAATCCGCTTCAACGCCGCCATTTGCCCCTTGGCGAGCAGGTCAAGGTTGGCGATCAGCCGCGCCATTGCCGGGTCGTAGCGGTCGGCCGCCTTGGCCTGAAGCGCGAGGCATTCGGCGAGGTCGCGGGCCGCTACCCCCGGCGGATCGAGTTCCTGCACCTGGGCCAGCGCACGCTCGGCTTCGGGCCGCGTCGCGCCCATCGCCTTGGCGATCTCGTCGAGCGGGGTCGTCAGGTAACCCGTTTCCTCAAGCTCCTGGACGATCGCCACGGCGAGCATTCCCTCGCTGCCCGACAGACCGTGGAGCTGCGCCAGCAAATATTCGCTGAGCGAGGTTTCATTCGCGCTCAATCGGTCGAAGTCGAACGCCTCGTCGCTTGACCCGCTCCCTCCGCCGAGATCGGACAGGCTGTCCGTATCGAGCGCCGCTTCGCGCGAGTCATAGTCGAGCGGTTGGTCCTCGCTTCCGCCAAGACCGGCGATCAGCTCGTCGGAGCCGGTGGGATCAGGGTCGTCGTCACTGTCGCCAACCGACGCCGCCTCGGGCGCAGGGGCATCGGCCTCGTCATCCGAATTCGTCGCCTCGAGCAGAGGGTTCTTGGCCAATTCCTCGGCGATGAACGCTTCGATTTCGACATTGCTCAGCGCCAGCAGCTTGATCGCCTGCTGCAGCTGCGGGGTCATCACCAGCGACTGGCTTTGCCTCAGGTCGATACGCGGGCCGAGGGCCATGACGGTCGCTAGCCCCTAAAGCGCAAAGCTCTCGCCGAGATAAAGCCGGCGGACCTCATTGTCGGCGACGAGCGCTTCGGGGGTTCCCTGGAACAGTACCTGGCCATCGTAGATGATGCAGGCGCGATCGACGATGTCGAGCGTCTCGCGGACATTATGGTCGGTGATCAGAACGCCGATATCGCGCTGCTTCAACTCAATGACCAACTCGCGGATGTCGCTGATCGATATGGGATCGATCCCAGCGAACGGTTCGTCGAGCAGCATGATTGACGGCTCGGCGGCCAGCGCGCGGGCAATCTCGCAGCGCCGGCGCTCGCCGCCGGACAGCGATGTCGCCGAGGATTTGCGCAACTCCTGAAGGCCAAACTCGTCGAGCAATTGTTCGAGCCGATCGCGCCGCTCCTTGCGGTCGGGCTCGGATACCTCAAGCACCGACAGGATGTTCTGCTCGACCGTCAGCCCGCGGAAGATCGACGTTTCCTGCGGCAAATAGCCCAAGCCGAGGATCGCGCGGCGGTACATCGGCAGTTCGGTAATGTCCTCGCCGTCAAGCAGGATTCGGCCCGCGTCGGGCTTGACCAGTCCCATGACCGAGTAAAAGCAGGTCGTCTTGCCGGCGCCGTTGGGGCCGAGCAGGCCGACCACCTCTCCGCGCGACACGCTCAAGGAGACGTCGTGGAGCACCGCGCGCTTGTCATAGGATTTGGCGATCGAGTGCACGTCGAGGCCGCGGACAGTTGCCCCAGGTTGGCCCGATGGCCGCTCGAGGATCGGGGCTTCGTTCATGCCGCCTCAGTTGTTGCGCTTCTGGGGCACGGTGAATCGGCCGGTGACCCGTCCGCCGCTCTGGCCGACGCCCGGCGCCCCGCCGTCGATCACCGCTCGGCCGCTGTCGAGATCGATCACCAGCCGCGAGCCGTTGATCCGCGATCCCTCGCGCTCGAGCTGGACCGCGCCGATCAAGGTGATCAGCTTGCGGTCGAGATCGTAGATGCCGAAATTGCCCCGCGCGGTTTCCGACGGGCTGCGGACGACGACTCCGCCGCTGGCGTCGAGCCGGCGGATCTGAATCCCCCCGCCGCTCGAATAAGCGACAGTTAGCCGCGCGGTATCGAGCGCCAGTTCCTCCTGGCGGACCTTGACGTTGCCGGCGAATACCGCCCGGTCTGCACGGTCCTGGACCTCGATGCGGTCGGCTGCGACATCGATCGGGGCATTGCTGTTGTGCCCCTTGAGCGCCGAGGTTGAGGCCTGTGTCGATCCCGGTGCCTGGGCCAGGCCAGCCGCCGGCATGGAAGCGCCAAGCGCCAAGGCGATCAAAGTTTTGCGCGACATAGACCTCATCTGACCGCCCCCTGCACGATTTTCAAGCGAGCCCCGCCGTCGAGCACCATCTTACGCTCGCCCAGGTCGACCGCCAGCCGCCCGGCCTGGAACTGGCCTAGCTTCATCGATCCCTGGACCGCGCCGTTGCTGCGCATGGTGCGCGATTTGAGGTCGACCGTCACGTCGCGCGTTTCGACGCGATAATCGTCCGGCCCATCGACCCGCACCGGACCATCGACCGCAACCAGCTGGCGGCCAAGATCGTACCGGCCATTGAGCGCTTCGAACGTCACCGGCCCGCGCGCCAGCCCGAGCCGGGCGGCGATGCCGACGATATCGACGATCGGCACGTCGGATTTCCGTTGGATCGCGGACCGGGCCACGATCTCGAAATTCTGTCCCTTGTCGTCCTGACCGGTATAGCGCGCTTCCTCGACGCGCATCCGCTCGGCGGCCTTCTCGGCCTTATTCTTGTCGAGGATGAAGCTGACGTCGCTATTCTTGTCGAGCGGGGCCAGCGCGAGGAAAGCGATCAGCACGCCGACCGCGCTTGGCAATGCGATCTTGGCGCCGCGGACAAGCTTGTCGTGGCGGCTGCCGGGGACCGCCCAATGCATCTCGCGCTCGTGCTTGCGAATCGCGGCTTCAGACATGGGGCATCTCAGGCATGGGCAAAGATATCGATTTCAGGCCAGCCGGCGAGGTCGAGCAAGGCGCGGTGGGGCAGGAAGTCGAAGCAGCCCTGGGCAAGCTCGGTGCGGTTTTCGCGCTCCAGCCGAATGTCGAACTGGGCTTTCAAGGCGTGCAGGTAGCGTACGTCGCTGGCGGCATAATCGCGCTGGGCATCGTTGATGTCGGGTGCCCCCCAGTCGCTCGTCTGCTGCTGCTTGGAAATATCCTGGCCGAGCATTTCCTTGACCAGTTCCTTCAACCCGTGGCGGTCGGTGTAGGTCCGCACCAGCCGCGAGGCGGTGCGGGTGCAATAGACCGGAGCGGCCATGATGCCGAGATAGGCGCGTATGATGGCGACGTCGAACCGCGCGAAGTGATAGATTTTGAGCTTGTCGGGGTCGCTAAGCAGCGCCTTCAGCCTGGGCGCGGCATAGTCGCTCGCCGGGCCGAAGCGGACGAGGTGCTCATGGCCGCCGCCGTCGGATAATTGGACGAGGCACAGTCGATCGCGCCCCGGGAGGAGGCCCATCGCCTCGGTATCGACCGCGAGCGGACCGTCGGCGAAGGTCACATCGGCCGGCAAATCCTCCTCGTGGAAATAAACGCTCATATGCTGCTCCGACCTTCCGACGCGACGCGGGATAATAATGCATTTTTGGACCTTGAACGCAGCCTTAGTCCCCATTGCCCTCAGCATGCCAGCCTTGCTTCATCCAAAGCACTAGAGCGGCCGGCATTTTTCTAGTAAGGGCGGCCCGTATGCGCGAGTCTATCGCGCCACGACCGGTTGCGCCATGTGAGCCCAGCGCCCTGGTTTTTTGGATATTTGGGCGCAGGGAAGTTTGGCGGGCATGGGTTTCGATCGAGGGCGTAAAGGCGAACGCGGTGGGCGTGGCCGCGACAAGCGCGATGGTGGTTTTGGCGAAGACAGCTTCACTCCCGAACGGAGCAGCTACGGTGATCGCGGCGGTGGTAGTGGCTTTGGTGCTCCTGCCGGCGGCGGCGGCTATCGCGGTGGCGGCGACCGTTTCGGCGGCGGCGGCGGTGGCGGCGGCGGTTTCCGCGGTCCTCCCGGCGGCGGCAGTGGCGGCGGAATGCCTCCCCAAGTCGTTGGCGAAGGCAAGGGCGTCGTCAAATTCTTCAACCCGCAAAAGGGCTTCGGCTTTGTCGTACGCGACGATGGCGGTGAGGACGTGTTCGTCCACATCTCCGCCGTCGAGCAGGCCGGCCTGACCGACCTCGCCGACGGGCAGCCGCTTGAATTCACCCTGGTCGACCGTGGTGGACGGGTGTCGGCGACCAACCTCAAGATCGACGGCGAGCCGATGGAGATAAATCGCAGCGCCGGCCCACCGCGGGAGCCCCGTGAGGGCGGTTTCGGCGGCGGCGATCGCGGCCCACAGCGCCAGCTGACCGGTGAGAAGGCTTCGGGAACGGTCAAGTTCTTCAACGCGATGAAGGGCTTTGGCTTCATCCAGCGCGATGATGGACAGCCCGATGCGTTCGTCCACATTTCGGCGGTCGAACGTGCCGGAATGCCGACGCTTAACGAAGGCGATCGGCTCGAGTTCGAACTGGAAGTCGATCGGCGCGGCAAGCACGCCGCGGTCAATCTCGTTCCCGTTCAATAATATCCGAGGTCTAAAAAGCGCCTGTCCGGCTCTGCGCTGGGCGGGCGTTTTTCATTTGAGCGTGATCGGTTTGCCCTCGACCATGACGTAGCCGACGTGGGTCACCGCCGCCGGATCGGTCAGCGGGTCGCCGTCAACCGCGATCAGGTCGGCCGACTTGCCCGGATCGAGCGTTCCTGTTTCGTTGGCCAGGTTGAGCAGATCGGCGCCGCCCTTCGTCGCGGCGACCAGCGCGTCGCGTGGGGTCATGCCGCCCTTCGACACCATCAGCCCGATCTCTTCGGCCGCTCGGGCATGGGGGGCGACCGCCGAATCGGTGCCAAGCGCGATTTTTACGCCGGCGCGATAGGCGCGGTTGAGGCCTTGTCCCCAAACCACCAGCGCCTGGCGTCCCTTGGCCTCGCTGTTAGCGGTCAGCAGCCCCTTGCCAAGAGCCGCCTGGACTCCGGTGAAGGCCATCAGGGTTGCGCTGAAATAGGTGCCACGCTCCTTCATCGCCTTGACCCCGGCGTCGTCGATGAAGGTCCCGTGCTCGATCGAATCGACACCGGCGCGGGTCGCGGCGAGGATGCCGCGTGGGCCATGGGCGTGGGCGGCGACCTTGAGGCCCAGCGAATGGGCGGTGTCAACGATGGCCTTCATCTCGGCATCGGAGAAATGCTGCTCAAGACCCATCGCGCCGGGGTCGAGCACGCCGCCGGTCGCCATGATCTTGATCACGTCGACGCCCAGCGCGGCGATCTTGCGCGTCGCCCGCGAACATTCGTCGGCACCGGTGCAGACGCCGATCTGGCCATGGGCGTTGATCGCTTCGGCAAGCTCGGGGTTGAAGCCGACCGCATCGTCCGAATGGCCGCCGATCATCGACAGCGCCGGGCCGGACACCAGCACGCGCGGGCCGGGAAAGCTGCCGTCGCGAATCGCGTCGCGCGTCGCAAGGCCGGCAACCCCCGGGCTGCCGAGATCGCGTACGGTGGTGAATCCGGCCCGCGCCATCACAAGCGCGTTCTTGAGGCCAATCGCGGCGGCATAGGGCTGCGAATATTTGGGGGTCAGCGGCAGATACCAGGGCCGTCCCGAATCCTGGGTCAAATGGACATGGACGTCGATCAGCCCGGGCATCACCGTGCGACCCCGCTGATCCACGACGATCGCACCCGCCGGCGCGGTCGCGCCGTCCTCGATCCGGGCGATCCGTCCGTTCTCGACGATGACCGTTGAGGCCCCACGCGCCGGCTGCGAGGCATCGACGATCAGGCGGCCCGCCTGGATCGCATAGGTTTCGGCGTGGGCTGCGGTCGTGACGAGCAATGCGGCGGCGGCAATCAGGCATTTGAACATGATGGGGTCCCCTCTTCGGACGGGGAGCCTAGCGGCGTTGCCGCACGCATCAAGTCGCCATTGCCAGCAGAGTCGCGATTCGATCGGCTTCCTCGACGGGTTTGTCGGTACGGATTCGGCTGATGCGGGGGAAGCGCATGGCGAGGCCGGACTTGTGGCGCTTCGAGACGTGGATCGAATCGAAGGCGACTTCGAGGACCAGGCTTTTTTCTACCTCGCGGACCGGGCCGAAGCGGTTGACGGTGTTTTGCCGGACGAAGCGGTCGAGCCACTTCAATTCCTCATCGGTGAAACCGAAATAGGCCTTGCCGACCGGCAGCAGATCGCCTTCGTCGGTGAACGCGCCAAAGGTATAGTCACTGTAATAGCTTGACCGCTTTCCCGAGCCGCGCTGGGCGTACATCAGCACGCAATCCGCCGTCAGCGGGTCGCGTTTCCATTTGTACCAGTGGCCGGCCCGCCGCCCGCCGAGATATGGGCTGTCGCGGCGCTTCAGCATCACGCCTTCGATCGCCGCGTCGCGCGATCCGGCGCGGATTTCCTCA
>DATHFE010000096.1:0-9948 GCA_035318245.1 Sphingomicrobium sp.
CGCCACATCCGGTTGTGGCCCGCAATCCGCACCGGAAGACAGGCCATCGGCATCATCGCCTGGACGAAATCGGGATGCGCCGCGCCCCACACGAAGCCGTGCATGCAACCCATCGACGTGCCCATCAGCAGCCGCAGATGCTGCACTCCCAGCCGTTCGACCAGCAGGCGCCGCTGCGCCTCAACCATGTCGGCATAATCATATTTCGGAAATCGCATCTTGAGGCCGTCGCTTGGTTTCGACGACTGGCCATGCCCGATTCCATCGGGGAGGATGACGTAATAGCGGGCAAGATCGAGCGGCTGCCCGGGCCCGTACAACTCCTGTGCGAATTGCGGGGCGAGAAATTGCTTCCCGCTTCCGCCGGTGCCGTGAAGCACCATCACCGCATTCACGATCCGTCCAGCCTTGTCGCGTCGCGGAGTTCCGAGCGTCGCGTAATGGATTTTCAGCGAAGGCATCTTCTCGCCATCCGCGAAGGTAAAATCGCGAAGGACTGCATCACCCTGCTTGAGCTGGGCGGCATAGTCGACCTCGGCCATGGCGGGCGCGGCCCAGGTTGCGGCGAGCGCGATGATGGCCTTTGCGTATCTCTTCATACTGAACTCTCCGAATGTAGAGCGAGCGCCCGCTCGAACACCACCTCGAACATCCGCGCGTCAAGCCGTCGTGTGTTCTGGTTGTAGCGGCTGCAATGATAGCTTGAAACGAGGATGCGACCGTCCTCCGCGACATGTTCGGCGCCGTGACCGAATTTGGTCTTGCCCGGAGCGAGGCCGAGCGCCCTCGCCGCGGCGACGTGGGCGATCTGACCCAGCGCGACGATCACGCGCACCGTCGGTAGCGGGGCGAGCGAGCCTTCGAAGAACGGCCGACAGTTAGCAATTTCCGGCGGTTCCGGCTTGTTGGCCGGCGGAAGGCATTTGACCGCATTGAGGATGATCGCGCCCTTGAGCTTCAGCCCATCGCCTCGCTCCGCGGCATACGTCCCTTCGCTCAATCCATATTTGGCGAGCGTCGCGTAGAGCAAATCCCCCGCGAAATCGCCAGTGAACGGCCGCCCGGTCCGGTTGGCGCCATGCTTGCCCGGCGCCAGCCCGACGATCGCCAGCCACGCCTGTGGGTCGCCGAACGCCGGCACCGGCGCGTTCCACCATTCTGGATGCTCGGCCCGCAATGCCTCACGGAACGCGACCAGCCGCGGGCAACGAGGGCAATCGCGCGGCGCTTCCGCCTCCGGGATCGGCGATAGGTCGGCGGGGGTGGCGCGGTCCATCGCCCTGCCCTAGGCGACCGGCGATGGCCGCCGCAACGCCCCTCTATGCGATCGCGCTTGGCAGCAATCGCCGCCACGGCCGGTTCGGCGCTCCCCGCGACGTCATTGCCGCCGCGATTGCGGAACTCGAACGGCGCTTCGACCTGTTCGATGCCTCGCCGACCATCCTCAATCCAGCGGTTGGCGGCGCTGGCCGCGATTTCGCCAATGCGGTGGCGCTGGTCACAAGTGACCTAAGTCCACCGAATATGCTGACTGAACTGAAGGCGATCGAGCGCGATTTCGGCCGCCGGAGCGGCCGCCGCTGGGGCGCCCGCGTGCTTGACCTCGACATAATCGCATGGAGCGGCGGCCCCTGGCGCGGCCCTGGCCTTACCGTCCCCCACCCGCGCCTCGCCCGGCGCGACTTCGTCCTCGGCCCACTCGCGATGATCGCGCCCAATTGGCGGCTGAACGGCGCGCTGACCGCGCGCCACCTCGCGCACCGCCTTGCCCGAACTGCGCCGCGCGGCTAACGGAGCCCACGCCCAGGTGAGGGCCCTTAGCTCAGTCGGTAGAGCAACTGACTTTTAATCAGTAGGTCGCTGGTTCGAATCCAGCAGGGCTCACCAGCCTCGCCATATAGGGCACCGCGCAGCTTCGGCGCGATAAGCATCCGCGACCCTGCTAGGTCCAGATCGGATTGAATTAGAACCGCGCGTTAGGGCTGCGGGCCTACATCGGCCTCATGCACAAGGTTAAAACCGTATTAGCCCTTGGCGCGCATCCCGATGACTTGGAACTCGGCTGCGGCGCAACTCTGGCGAAGCTATGTGCGAACGGCGTCACCGTTCACGCTGTCGTCTTTTCCGATGGCAAGCAGGGCGGTCCATCCGGGTTCGACCGCAAAGCTGAGACACGCGTAGCGCTCGAATCGCTGGGCGTTGCCACGGTTACCCAGCACGACTTTCCCGATACGCGCTTCTATGAAGTCCTCAACGACCTCATAGCCTGCACGGAAGAGCATGTGCGCTCCGCCGCCCCGGATCGCGTCTACACGATGTTCCATCTCGATCGGCACCAGGACCATCGGTCGGTGCACGAAGCTTCGGTCGTTGCGTGCCGGAAGGTGCCGCAAATTCTTGGGTACGAGACGCCGAGTTCCTATCCGAATTTCATGCCGACGGTGTTCGAACCGATCGACGAATTCATCGAAGCCAAGATCGACGCCCTGAAGCTGCACGTGAGCCAAGGCGAGCGGCTTTACATGCACGAACAGAAAATTCGCAGCGCCGCGCACTTCCGTGGCGTGCAGGTCGACCTCGGCCAGACCGAAAGTTTCATCCCCTACAAACTTGTTCTCTGAGGAAACGCCATGAAGGAAGTCCTGTTTTTCGTCATGTGCTTCAGCGCGCTGCTCTTCATGATCCAGCGGCTGCTGCGCGTTCGAGCCAGCAGGCGCTTCCAGTCCATCGACGCGATCGTGCCGGCGTACAATGAGGAGCCGTGCCTCGAGCAGGCGCTGATCAATCTGCTTCGCAACCCATATATTCGCCAGGTGGTCTGCGTGAACGACGGTTCAAGTGACCGCACCGCCGAGATCGTCGATCGCCTTGCATCACGAACGCGCCGGCTCGTCGCCGTTCACCAGAAGAACACCGGCAAGGGCGGCGCCGTCATGCACGGTCTGCAATATGTGACAGCGCCCTACGTCTTTCTCACCGACGCCGACACTTATGTGCCGCCGCGCAGCGACGGCATCGGCTATCTGCTCGCCGAGATCGAGCGCGGCGCGGACGCGGTCGGCGGCGTGCCTTCGTCCAACCTGAGCACGCCCGGGCTCCTGCCATACATCCGCGCGACGGTGAAGCTGCCGATGATCATCGCCAAGCGCACCTTTCAGCAGATCCTTGGCGGCGCCCCATTCCTGATCTCGGGCGCGTGCGGCCTGTTCCGCACCGAAGTGCTGCGCGCGGTCGGCCTGTCGGACCGGACGATGGTCGAGGATCTGGACCTGACCTGGACGCTGGTCGAGCGCGGCTACAAGGTCCGTCAGTGCAATTTCTGCGTCGTTTATCCGCAGGAGTGCCACACTTTGCGAGAGGACTGGCGCCGCTGGCGGCGCTGGATCATGGGTTATTCGGCGTGCATGCGGCTCCACCCGCGGCTGCTGCTGACGCGGTTCGGCCTGTTCAGCGTGCTGCCGATGTTTTTCACCGTCGTCGTGGGCTTTGCGCTGTCGGCCATGGCCTGGGCACATGCGCTCCAGCACAGCGGTCCGGGCGCCGTTCCATTGCTCCTCTACCCCTTAGCCTGGATGGTCCTGGTCGGATTTCTCGGAGCGATCAGCGCCGTTCATCACCGGCGGTATCGGCTCATTTTCATGGCGCCTCTGTCGATCGTCTATCTGATGCTGTCTTACGCGGTGTGGATCGTCCACGGCCTCAAGAGCCTCGTCACCGGACGGGAATTCAGCCGCGATAAGCCGACGAGGTCCGCTTATGTGGTGGCGTGAACTCCAGGCGCAAAGGGATCTCTGGCCGGCTATCTCCGGCCCGGACGAATCTCTGACCATCGATCCGACGGCGATCATCTCCGATGGGGTTCTGTTGGACACAAGTCTCGGTCCGATCGTCATCGGCGAGCGCACAAAAATCTGTCGCGGCGCACATTTGCAGGGTCCGATCTCGATCGGCAGCGACTGCATGGTCGGCGATCTCGCGATCGTACGCGGGCCGGTACGGATCGGCGACGGCACGCGCATAGGATTCGCCGCCGAAATCAAGAACGCCATCATTGAAGAGCGTGTGGCCATCGGACCGCAATGCTTCGTCGCGGACTCGAAGATCGAGAGCGACGCCTACCTTGGGGCGCAGGTGCGTACATCCAATCATCGCCTCGACAAGGCCACCGTCAAAGTGATGGTGGACGGCGAAGCGGTCGATACCGGGATCGAGAAGCTCGGATGCCTGATCGGAGCACGAGCCGCGCTCGGCATCCAGGTCATCATTCTGCCCGGCCGCGTCGTTGCGCCCGACTCCCTTTTCGCTCCGCGCATCACGATCGCGAAAAACCATCCGCCGGGCAATTACCGGCCAATCCAGCAGCTCGAATCCTTTTAACCCAGGAGCATCATCGTGAAATCCTATCATTATTGCGCACCGCTTCTGATTGCGGTTGCCAGCTCTGCTCATGCAGCCACGCCCCTAAATCTCAAGACGATCGTTGCATCGGTGGACGGCGAATATCTAAGTTACAGCGGCGCCTTCGGCAGCAGGCGTATCGTAAACACCACCACGGGAATTGACCTCGGCACGACCAATCTTTCCCTGAGTATCTCACAGGGCGACAGGAAAGCGGACGGCGACAAGTTCAAAGCCACGCGCCTGTCCGCCACTTTGGTTCATGATTGGAGCGCGCGCCTGTCGACACGCACCACCGCCGGCATCGCCAGCGACAAGCCGGTATTTGTCACCCGTGAGCTTGTGCAGGAGGTCAGCTACAAACCGCTACCGCAGACGGTCCTCACGGTTGGCGGCCGATATTCGCGCTACTTCGGCGGTCAAGAGGCACTCTCCTGGTCGGTCGGCGCCGCGCAATATTTCCGCGGCGGCTCGATCAACTATCGCTTCAGCTCCTTCAATGTTCAACATGTTGGTCACACCACGGGACATCTGCTGGGCGTCAAGTTGAAAGACCCGCTCGGCGCAAGCCAATTGTGGCTCGGACATGGCACAGCGCTGAACGATGCCCTTTGGCTGCCGACTGTGGAGAAAGGCAAGAACACCAGCGTCGAGCTTCGCCGGATTCAGCCGATTGGCGCTGGGATAGGACTGATGGTGGGTGTGAATCGAAGCTGGTACAACACCGACAGCACCAAGCATCATGGGACCGGGGTTCGCTTTGGCTTGACCTTCGGCAAATAGGACCGGCTCAAGGGGTTCGCGGTACGAGGACGGACGATCGGTGAATATGGGACCGAAATGTAACCGTCGTGGGGGACGGTCATATTGGACGGCTCGGATTCCGCTTTAGCGCATCAGCCGCGACGCCAGTTCGACATTGTCGGCGCTGCTCGACTTGGGCATCTTCACACGCAGTTTCTTCCGCGAGAAATCGATCGAAACCCGCTCGAAAGCGCGCATTGCGTTCATTCCGAGGAGCAGCGCCGGCCTTTTATCGAGCCCGAGTTGCTTGAAGGTGTGTGCATCGGCGAAAACCACCGCCAGGTTGGTCAGCGTAACGCCGCCGATCTCAAGCCGCTTGAGCACCATATACTCACCCTGCAGGGTCGCGCCGGTGACCGATTGAATAGTGATCGTTTCGGGCGCCCCAACCATCCGCCGCTGGATCAACCGCCGGCGCAACATGGGATTGCCGATCGACACTTGCGATCCGGTGTCGAGGATTACCGCCAGCGGCTGATTGTCGGCCTTGGCATCGGTCAGCACGAGCCGGCCCTCGCGGCTGCGCGCGCGCACCACAATCGTTCCGTCTCCGAGCGATTCGGCCGGTTCGGATGACGGCGTGATCGACATCGTGTTGGCCTTGAAGTCGAACAGGATACGCTGCGACTTCAACGTGTCGACGCCGAGCATGCCGTCGGCGCCGATATTGGCCGCTTCGAGCATCGGCGCATCGATCGTCTGGATTTCCCTGCGGCTCATCTGCAGCTGCGGGATGATCACCGTGTTGACCATGCCGACGCCGACAATGCTGTGGAGCCTGACACCGTGGCCCTGCTTCAAGCCGAGCCGATTGGCGAGCTGGCGCGAAATCACGGTGCGTTCCGAACCGGTGTCGACCATGAATTGATAAGGGCCGGTGCTTCCAAGCTGGACCGCAACCGTCATCCGATCCGCCTGGTCAGCGAGAAACGCCACTGAATCGGTTTGCGTCTGGCCGTCGATCGCCGCGGGTTTTTCGAGAACCGGTGGGAGCTCGTATATGTAGCGATCGGGTATGTTCGACCCGGTTGATGCGGCGCCCGATGGCCCAACGGCGGCCATCGCCGCGGCGCTGATCAAGACAAGGCTTCCGAGCATCGCGAAGTTCCTCTCTGGAGAAGTTTACGCCTGTCGAGGCCGTCCGGCAATCACGTTCACCCGCACCGATTGGCGCTTCAACTATATGGTAAGGCTCGTCTTGCTACGACACCCTCGTGGGGTGGTTGAAAGAGTCGTCCGGTAAGGACGACCGGTATGGAGTGCACGCAGGGTGGAAGAACAACCCGTAGAAACGACCCTTTACTCGTTGTCCGATACAGCGCCCTCTCCCGCGAACCGCCGCGAAGGCGAGCGACTTCTGACCCTTTACCGCGTCGGATCGATCTTGATCGACGATCGGCGCGAGCTTTGCCTGATCAAGAACATCTCGTCCGGCGGGATGATGATCCGCGCCTATTGCGACGTTGCCCCGGACGCCCGCGTGTCGGTCGAGCTGAAATGCGGCCAGCCGATCGAAGGCGCGGTGTCGTGGGTGCGCGACTCAAGCGTCGGGATCGAATTCGACACGCCGGTGGACGTGATCGACCTCCTCTCGACATCGATGGACGGGCCGCGGCCGCGCATGCCGCGGATCGAAGTCGATTGCTTTGCGACCTTGCGCGACGGTTCCAACGTGCTTCGCACGCGCGTTCACGATATTTCACAGGGCGGCGTGAAGCTGGAATGCGCGACGGCCCTGGCGAGCGGCAGCGACGTGATCGCCACGCTGCCCGGGCTCGAACCGCAAGCGTCGGTCGTGCGATGGAGTGATTCCGGCTTCATTGGGATTACGTTCAACCGTTTGCTGGCGCTGCCGGTCCTGGTCGGTTGGCTGGAACAGCAGAGATCGGCAATGCGCGCGGCGAGCTAATCCTGGATTAGTCGCCCAGCCGATCGCTCGGCGTCCACACCCAATCCTCGCCCATCTTTCGTTCGCCCGGCGAAAGCCTGCGCGCCGACAGTCCGGGGCGGCGGAAATCGGGCTTCACTCGCGGCTTGGGCGTCGGGATGTGGTGCAGCATCGCTTCGGGCTCGAGCTTCACATTGAAGGTCACGCCCGCGCGGCCTTCCATGACCCAGGCGATTCGCCCGGCCACACTCAACTCCAGGCGCTTGAACACGACCTTGGACCCTTCGACAGGCAAATCGTCGCCTTCGATCAAGGCACCCTCGGCGGAGAGATTGCGCAGCTTGACCGACAGCGCCGAGCCGGACAGCTCGAGCGTCGCGGTCATTAGCACTTTCGACCGCCTCGTGCGGCGATTCTGCGTCTGGCTGCTCTCGTCCATGAGGTCGTACTAGTCCTTATCGGTAAAACTTCGTTTAACATGGGGCCATGGCTAGAAAAAAATATGTCGGGCCCGTGATGGCCGCCGCCGCCATCCTGATCTGGGCGGCGCTCGCGTTGGTCGGCGGGCCGCTCAATAACCTCGATCTTGGGGCGATCCAGATGTTAGCCGCGGAACGGCTTGCGCATCCCTGGCTGACCCGCGCCGGTATCTGGGCCAGCTTTCTCGGCAGCGCCGAGGTGACGCTCCCGCTCACCTTCCTCGCCGTGATGTTTCTCCTCTGGCGCAGGCGCCCGATCCATGCGGCGGTTTTATTCGCAGCGGTGCTCAGCGAACGGGTGCTGGTCGAGTATCTCAAAGTGTGGATCGGCCGCCCGCGCCCGGACCCGGCGTTTCAGGCGGCCGCGCTTCAGTCGCTCGCCTTTCCGAGCGGCCACGCGGCTAATTCCATGACCGCGTTTGTCGCAATCGCTTTATTCTGTGCGCCAAAGCCGGAGCGCAGAGTCGCGCTGATCGCCGCGATTGGAGCCAGCGTGCTGGTCGGCCTGTCCCGGCCCCTGCTCGGGGTGCATTGGCCAAGCGATGTCCTGGGTGGATGGATCTTCGGACTATTGTGGGCGGTCGGCGGGTGGCGGATTGCCGGCAGGTTCGAGATCAGGTCCGCCTGAACAGCAACATCCGATTGTTGGCGGGCATCGCGCGCTGATCGTCCAGTGCGAATCCATTCTCAGACGCGGCGTCGGCAAAATCGGCGACCTGCCTCAGTCCCCAGCGCGGATCGCGCGCCTTCAGATCGGCGTCGAACGCGAGGTTGCTCGGCGCGGTCTCGATCCCCTCGACCACCCATGGCCCGTAAAGGATCAAAGCGCCGCCTGTTGCAAGCACGCGCGCCGCGCCGTCGATCAGCCCGAGCGAGGCCTCCCACCGACTAATGTGGGCCATGTTGATCGACACGACCGCGTCGGCGCGCTCGACCGGCCAAGGGGAATTGCAGACGTCGATCGCCAGCGGTTCAAACAGGTTCGCCGCCCCTTCGGCTTTGCGCCATTCGGCAATCGACGCGCGCGCCTGCGCGTCGGGATCGCTCGGCTGCCATTCGAGACGCGGAAAGCGTTTCGCGAACGCCAGTGCATGCTCGCCGCTGCCGCTCGCGATCTCCAGCACCAGTCCGCTCGCCGGAAGCCATTCGGCCAGCACATCGCCGATCGGCCCAGTGTTGCGCGCAACTGAAGGCGAGCGCAGCTTCATCAGCCGCCGCCGACCTCCGCACTGGCCCCCGATTCCGCTCCGTCGGGCACCGGGTTTTTGTACCCAAGAATTGGCTTCCTCGCGGCCAGCGTCTCGTCGAGCCGCCGCCGCGGAGCGTAGATCGGCGCGGCCTTCAACTCTTGGTCGCCCGCCCGCGCCCGCTCGGCGATCGAGCGTAGCGCGCCGATAAACTGATCGAGCGTCGCGCGCGATTCGGTTTCGGTCGGCTCGACCAGCATCGCGCCGTGGACGACCAAAGGAAAATACATCGTCATCGGGTGGAAGCCCTCATCGATCAGCGCTTTGGCCACGTCGATCGTCGAAAAGCCGTCGGCGAAGCCGCGGTCGGAAAAGATCGCTTCGTGCATGCATGGCCCGCTCTTGGCGAACGGCGCGTCGAGCACATCCTCGAGCGCGCGCAGGACGTAATTGGCGTTGAGCACGCTGTCCTCGGCGACCTGCCGCAAGCCATCGGCGCCGTGGCTCAGCATGTAGGCCGCGGCGCGGGTGAACATGCCCATCTGGCCGTGGAACGCGACCATCCGGCCAAAGCTCTGGGCGTGATGCTCGCCAGCGGTTTCTTCCTCGACCAAGACGAAGCGGCCGTCCTGTTTCTCGACGAACGGCAGAGGCGCGAACGGCGCCAGCGCGGCCGACAGCACCACCGGCCCCGAACCGGGCCCGCCGCCGCCGTGCGGGGTTGAGAATGTCTTGTGCAAATTAATGTGCATCGCGTCGATGCCGAGGTCGCCGGGGCGGACCCGCCCGACGATCGCGTTGAAATTGGCACCATCGCAATAAACCAGCCCGCCGGCGGCATGGACCGCCTCGGAAATCGCGCTCATCTCCGGCTCGAACAGCCCGCAAGTATTGGGGTTGGTGATCATCACTGCCGCGACGTCCGGCCCAAGCCGCGCCTTCAACGCATCGAGGTCGACCCGTCCGGCGGCGGTCGCCGGGATATTCTCGACCCGGTAGCCGCAGAAGGCCGCGGTCGCCGGATTGGTGCCGTGCGCGCTTTCGGGAACGAGCACGACCTGCCGCGCGTCGCCGCGCGCTTCCAGGGCGGCGCGAATCGCCAGCAGCCCGCACAATTCGCCGTGCGCGCCGGCCTTGGGGCTCATCGCCACCGCCTGCATGCCCGTCAGGGTGACCAGCCAGTGGCCGACCA